>NZ_JAVDYC010000001.1:1072500-1430000 GCF_031458255.1 Catenuloplanes niger | reverse complement strand
TGATCGTGGATGGGTAGGGGAGCGTCGTTCAGCGGGTGAAGCTGCCGGGTGACCGAGTGGTGGACGCTGGACGAGTGAGAATGCAGGCATGAGTAGCGAATGAAGGGTGAGAATCCCTTCCGCCGGATGACCAAGGGTTCCAGGGCCAGGCTAATCCGCCCTGGGTGAGTCGGGACCTAAGGCGAGGCCGAGAGGCGTAGTCGATGGACAACGGGTTGATATTCCCGTACCCGCGAAGGAGCGTCCCTGCCGAACCTCACTGTGCTAACCACGTGAGTTACCGGATGACTTCGGTCTGAAGGTAACGAGCCTGGGATCCTGGTGGGTAGTAGGCAAGCGATGGGGTGACGCAGGAAGGTAGCTGAGCCCGGTGAGTGGTTGTGCCGGGGTAAGCGTGTAGGCCGTGTCATAGGCAAATCCGTGGCACATATAGGCTGAGACGTGATGCCGAGCCGATTCAGGTGAAGTCAGTGATCCTATGCTGCCGAGAAAAGCCTCTAGCGAGTTCCGAGCGGCCCGTACCCTAAACCGACACAGGTGGTCAGGTAGAGAATACCGAGGCGACGGGTGAACTGTGGTTAAGGAACTCGGCAAATTGCCCCCGTAACTTAGGGAGAAGGGGGGCCGGACGCGTGAAGCCACTTGCTGGTGGAGCGTGGTATGGCCGCAGAGAGCAGGGGGAAGCGACTGTTTACTAAAAACACAGGTCCATGCGAAGTCGTAAGACGATGTATATGGACTGACGCCTGCCCGGTGCTGGAACGTTAAGGGGACCGGTTAGCTCTTCGGGGCGAGGCTGAGAACTTAAGCGCCAGTAAACGGCGGTGGTAACTATAACCATCCTAAGGTAGCGAAATTCCTTGTCGGGTAAGTTCCGACCTGCACGAATGGCGTAACGACTTCCCCACTGTCTCAACCACAGGCCCGGCGAAATTGCAGTACGAGTAAAGATGCTCGTTACGCGCGGCAGGACGGAAAGACCCCGGGACCTTTACTATAGCTTGACATTGGTATTTGGGTTGGCTTGTGTAGGATAGGTGGGAGCCGGTGAAGCTCGGACGCCAGTTCGGGTGGAGGCAATCTTGAAATACCACTCTGGTTGATCTGGGTATCTAACTTCGGGCCCTTATCGGGTTCAGGGACAGTGTCTGGTGGGTAGTTTAACTGGGGCGGTTGCCTCCTAAAGGGTAACGGAGGCGCCCAAAGGTTCCCTCAGCCTGGTTGGCAATCAGGTGTTGAGTGTAAGTGCACAAGGGAGCTTGACTGTGAGACTGACGGGTCGAGCAGGGACGAAAGTCGGGACTAGTGATCCGGCACTTGCGTGTGGAAGCGGTGTCGCTCAACGGATAAAAGGTACCCCGGGGATAACAGGCTGATCTTCCCCAAGAGTCCATATCGACGGGATGGTTTGGCACCTCGATGTCGGCTCGTCGCATCCTGGGGCTGTAGCAGGTCCCAAGGGTTGGGCTGTTCGCCCATTAAAGCGGTACGCGAGCTGGGTTTAGAACGTCGTGAGACAGTTCGGTCCCTATCCGCCGCGCGCGTAGGATACTTGAGAAGGGCTGTCCCTAGTACGAGAGGACCGGGACGGACGAACCTCTGGTGTGCCAGTTGTCCTGCCATGGGCATGGCTGGTTGGCTACGTTCGGAAGGGATAACCGCTGAAAGCATCTAAGCGGGAAGCTCGCTTCAAGATGAGGTATCCCACCCACTTCGGTGGGGTAAGGCTCCCAGTAGATGACTGGGTTGATAGGCCGGAGATGTAAGCACGGTAACGTGTTGAGTTGACCGGTACTAATAGGCCGAGGACTTGACTACACAAACTTTGAAAGTATGCTCGCGTCCACTGTGTGATATCTGAACAAACAACCGTGAAGGTACCCGGTTAAGTTCATAGTGTTACGGCGGTTATAGCGAGAGGGAAACGCCCGGTTACATTCCGAACCCGGAAGCTAAGCCTTTCAGCGCCGATGGTACTGCACTCGGGAGGGTGTGGGAGAGTAGGACGCCGCCGGACTTCTTTTAATCAGGGCCACCCCTTATGGGGTGGCCCTGATGTGTTTTTCAGGCGCCGGCGGCCGTCGCGTAGTGGGCCGCCGTCGCTGCGGCGACGGCAGCGAGGTCGGCCCGGACCTCCGCCGGGGACAGCACCTCCACGTCCGTGCCGAACGCGAGCAGCGTGCGCGCGGCCGGCACCGCCGGGAACCGCAGCTCCAACTCCACCGGCTCGTCGCCCGCCCCGGCGGGGGCGGTCCCCGGGGCCAGCTCGGCGCGGTGCAGGAGCGTGAAGCGGGCCAGCGCCGCGGGCGCCACCCGCACCCGGACCGTCAGCCGGGCCGGGAACTCGTCCACCCGTGCCCGGAGCATGTCCCATTCGGCCGCGAGCGTGGTGTGCCGGCGGCGTACCGGCTGGTCGAGAAGGTCCGCGTCGACGATGCGGTCCGCGCGGTAGAGCCGCGGGTCGCCGTCCCGGTCCGCCACCAGGTACCAGACGCCGGCCTTCTCCACCAGGCCGTACGGGTCGACGACCCGGTCGGCGGGCGTGGACGCGGCCCCGGAGTGGTAGCGCAGCCGCAGCCGCCGGTCGGTGAAGACGGCCTCCTGGAGCGTGGACAGGTCGACGGACGACGCGCCGGTACGCCACCGGACCGGGTCGACGATGATCCGGCGCGCGACCAGGTCGGCCGCCTCCCGGTGCGGCGCCGGCAACGCCGCCATGATCTTGCGGAGCGCGGACCCGGCCGCGGCACCGAGCCCGAGGGAGGCGTGCGTCTCGCCGGTGAGCAGCACGAACAGCGCACGTGCCTCGTCCGCGGTCATCCCGGTCACGTCCGTGCGGAAGCCGGCCAGCAGCGCGATGCCGCCGTGCCGCCCGCGTTCGGTGTACACCGGGATGCCGGCCGCGGAGAGCGCCTCGACGTCCCGGAGCACGGTCCGCACGGACACCTCGAGGCGCCGCGCCAGTTCGGGTGCGGGCAGCCGGCCGTGCGTCTGCAGCAGCAGGAGCAGGGACAGCAGTCGGTCGGAGCGCATCGGCGTACCCCCGGAGGTCTGTGATCGGTAATACATGACGGACTGTGTCATGTATCCGCGGCAGGATCACTCCCGAACGCACGACAGAGGGAGAGACATGAGCGAGAACACCGCGATCGCCGAGGGCTACGCGAAGGCCTGGATGGCGCGGGACCTGGACGCCGCGATGGCCTACGTGGCGGCGGACGTCGTACTGGAGGCGCCGGCCGGGCGGTTCGAGGGCGCGGACGCGTACCGCGGGTTCCTGGAGCGGTTCCTGGGGTTGATGACGTCGGCCGAGATCACGGCGGTCTACGGCGGCGAGGACGGCGCGGCCGTGCACTACGTGACGGCGACGCACCCGGTGCCGGTGAGCCGCGGCTCGGACCGCCTGCTCATCCGCGACGGGCTGATCCGCGAGGTGGTGACGATCTTCGACCGGCTGCCCTTCGACCAGGTGAAGCGGGCGGCCGGGCGCGACTGACCGTGAGTGAAAGCGCGCGCCGGCCGGGTCGCACGCTACGTTGAGAAGGTGAAGCTGAAGTTCAAGCCCAGTCGGCAGATGGTGATCATCCTGGTGGTCGCCGCCGCCGCTGTGGCCTGGGGTCTGCTCGCCGGCCGCTCGCCGCAGTCGTCGGAGCCCGGCACACTGGACGACGCGGCGCGGCAGGCGTGCGCCGACTTCGCGGCCGGCCGCGACGCCGCGGACAGCAAGGGCCCGCGGCTGGCGCTGGCGGACAACGTGATGGCGTCCGCCCGGCGCACCGACAACTCCCGGATCGCGGACAGTGCCTCCGCGCTCGGCCGCAAGGCCAACAACTCCGACCGGGAGTGGGACGAGGCGGCGGACGGACTCGCCACCGCTTGTGCGGACGCCGGATGGTCCGCCGGCTGACTCTTCCGCCCGGCGGCAGGTCTATCGTGCGGGTATGGCCCTGCTCGATCTTGACCCTGACCAGCTGCTCTCCACCACCCGCGCGGTCCGCAAGCGACTTGACCTGACGCGCCCGGTGCCGGACGACCTGATTCGCGAGTGTGTCGCGATGGCGCTGCAGGCGCCGTCCGGCTCCAATGTGGTCACCATGCGCTTCGTGGTGGTGCGCGACGAGGCGAAGCGGCGCGCGATCGGCGACATCTACCGCGAGGCCTACGCGAACTACAAGGCGTCGCCCGCCTACCCGGGCAACCCGACCGGCGACCCGGAGCGCGATCGCGTCCAGGCCCGGGTGGCACGCTCCGCGGACTTCCTCGGCGAGCACATGGGTGACGCGCCGGTGCTGGTGCTGGGCTGTGTGGAGGCGCCGAACCGGGCGTACGCGGAGGCGAGCGTCGGCAACATCATGCCCGGGATGTGGAGCTTCATGCTGGCGGCGCGGGCGCGCGGGCTCGGCACCGCGTGGACGTCGATGCACCGGGCGCGCGAGCGCGACGTGGCGGACATGCTCGGCATCCCGTTCGACACCGTGGCGCAGGCGGTGCTGACGCCGGTCGCGTTCACCAGGGGCACGGACTTCAATCCGGCGCCGCGTCCCGCGCCCGACGAGGTCATCCACTGGGACACATGGTGATCACAAACCGGGGGTTGATCATGGCCGTACGCAGGGGAGGTGTTAGGTTAGGCATCCCTTAGTGAATGAGAGTGGAGTTCCCCTTATGCGCTCACACCGGTTCCTGGCCGGGGTCGTCGCCGTCGTGGCGGCGGTCGCCCTGACCGCCTGTGGGTCCGACAGCGAAGAGACCCCCGCGGCCGGCGGTTCCGCCGCTCCGGCCGGCGACACGTTCCCCGTCACGGTCACGCACGCGCTCGGCACCACCACCATTCCGGCGAAGCCGGTGCGGGTCGCGACCGTCGCGTGGGCCAACCACGAGGTCCCGCTGGCGCTCGGCGTCGTCCCGGTCGGCCTGGCCAAGGCCAACTTCGCGGACGAGGACGGCGACGGCTACCTGCCGTGGGCCGCGGACAAGCTCAAGGAGCTCGGCGGTACCGCGCCGGTGCTCTTCGACGAGACCGACGGCATCGACTTCGAGGCGGTGGCGAACACCAACCCGGACGTCATCCTCGCCGCGTACTCCGGGCTGACCCAGCAGGACTACGACACGCTGAGCCAGATCGCGCCGACCGTGGCGTACCCGACCACCGCGTGGGCCACGCCGTGGCGTGACTGGATCAAGCTGGAGAGCAAGGCGCTCGGCCTGTCCGCGCAGGGCGACGCGCTGATCACGCAGATCGAGGGCCAGATCAAGGCGGAGACCGCCAAGTACCCGGCGCTGGCCGGCAAGTCCGCGATGTTCATGACGCACGTCGACCAGACGGACCTGAGCAAGTTCAGCTTCTACACCACGCACGACACGCGTGGCGCGTACTTCGCGGACCTGGGCCTGACCACGCCGCCGAGCATCGCGGAGCTGTCCGGCACCACCGACCAGTTCGCGCTCTCGGTCAGCGCGGAGCAGGTCGACAAGCTCGCCGACGTCGACATCATCGTGACCTACGGCGACGCCGACATGGTCAAGAAGATGCAGGCCGACCCGCTGCTGTCGAAGATCCCCGCGGTCAAGCGCGGCTCGGTCGTGGCGCTGGTCGGCACGTCCACGGTCGGCGCGGCCGCGAACCCGACGCCGCTCGCCGTGCCGTACATCGTCGACGAGTACGTCAAGCTGCTCGCCGACGCCGCCGCCAAGGTGTCATGACGCTTCTCGCCAAGGAGCCGGACGTCGCCGTGGTGCGGCGTCCGGCCCGCGTCCGCATGTTCTGGTTCCTCGTCGCGCTGGCCGTGGTCGGCGTGGCGATGCTCGCGTCCGTCGCGTTCGGCTCCCGGATCGTCGGCTGGGACGCGATCGTGGACGGCGTCGCCGGCCACTCCGAGACGATCGACCAGGCCGCGGTGCTCAAGCGCGTGCCGCGTACGGTGCTGGCCGTCATCGTCGGCGCCGCGCTGGCGGTCTCCGGCGCGGTGATGCAGGGCGTGACCCGCAACCCGCTGGCCGACCCCGGCGTCCTCGGCGTCAACATGGGCGCCTCGCTCGCGGTCGTGGTCGGCATGACCACGTTCGGTCTGGCCTCCGCGGTCGGCGTGATCTGGGTGGCGATCCTCGGCGCCGCGCTCTCCGCGCTCTTCGTCTACGCGGTCGGCTCGCTCGGCCGCGGCGGCGCCACACCGCTGAAGCTGGCGCTGGCCGGCACCGCCACCACGGCCGCGCTGACCTCCCTGATCACCGCGGTCATCCTGCCCCGCGCGGACGTCTCCGACCGGTTCCAGGACTGGCAGATCGGCGGTGTGGGCGGCGGCAGCTGGGAGAACATCCGGCTGGTCGGACCGTTCCTGCTGGCCGGGTTCGTGATCTGCCTGCTCTCCGCGCGCCCGCTGAACTCGCTCGCGCTCGGCGACGAACTCGCCACCGGGCTCGGCGAACGGGTCGCGGTCGCCCGCGGCGTCGCGGCGCTCGGCGCGGTCATCCTCTGCGGCGCGGCCACCGCGATCACCGGCCCGATCATGTTCATCGGCCTGATCGTGCCGCACGTGTGCCGGCTGCTGATCGGGCTCGACCACCGCTGGATCCTGCCGTTCGCCGCACTGCTCGGCGCCGCGCTGCTGACCGTCTCCGACGTGGTCGGCCGCGTCGTCGACCGGCCGCAGGAGGTCGAGGTCGGCATCATCACCGCGCTGATCGGCGCCCCGTTCTTCATCTACATCGTCCGCCGGCAGAAGGTACGCGAGCTGTGAGCACCACGACACTCGAGGCCGTCACGCGCGGCCGGGTCCGCCGCGCCTGGCGCCGCCGTACCGTGTTGATCGTGCTCGGCGTCCTGGTTCTCGCCATGTACGCGGTCAACATCATGTTCGGCCGGACGTTCTACCCGCCGGACGACGTGCTGCGCGTGATCCTCGGCGAGACGGTCCCCGGCGCCACGTTCACGGTCGGCACGCTGCGGCTGCCGCGGGCCACGCTCGCGCTGCTCGCCGGCCTGTGCTTCGGCCTCGGCGGCGTCACCTTCCAGACCATGCTGCGCAACCCGCTCGCCAGCCCGGACATCATCGGGATCAGCTCCGGCGCGAGCGCGGCCGCCGCGTTCGCGATCGTCACGCTGGGGCTGAGCGAGACCGCCACCTCCACGTTCGCGATCGCGGCCGGGCTCGGCGTGGCCCTGATCATCTACCTGCTCTCGTTCCGGGACGGCGTCGCCGGCACCCGCCTCGTGCTGATCGGCATCGGCATGGCCGCGATGCTGCAGAGCGCCACCTCGTACGTGCTCTCCACCGCCTCCCAGTGGGACCTGCAGGAGGTGCTGCGCTGGCTTACCGGCAGCCTCAACGGCACCAGCTGGGGCGAGACCGTCCCGGTCGCGATCGCGCTGCTCGTGCTCGGCCCGGTCCTGCTCGGCCAGGGCCGCAACCTGTTCATGCTGCAACTCGGCGACGACATGGCGGCGGCGCTCGGCATCCGGATCGAGGTCACCCGGATCACGCTGATCATCGCGGCGGTCGGCGTGATCGCGTTCGCCACCGCGGCCTGCGGGCCGATCGCGTTCGTGGCGTTCCTGGCCGGGCCGATCGCGTCCCGCATCATCGGGCCGGGCGCGTCGCTGCTCGTACCGTCGGCGCTGGTCGGTGCGCTGCTCGTGCTCGTCGCGGACTTCGTCGGGCAGTACGCGCTGGAGATCCGCTACCCGGTCGGCGTCGTCACCGGCGTGCTCGGCGCACCGTACCTGCTCTACCTGCTCATCCGTACCAACCGGGCCGGAGGCTCGCTGTGACCACCGACCATTCGCTGCAGGCCGAGAACCTCACGCTCGGCTACAAGGAGCGCGTCGTCATCAACGATCTCGACCTGGCGTTCCCGCCGGCGAGGATCACCGCGATCGTGGGCGCGAACGCGTGCGGCAAGTCCACGCTGCTGCGCTCGATGTCCCGGCTGCTCGCGCCGCGCACCGGCCACGTCCTGCTGGACGGCCGCGAGGTGCACCGGATGCCGGCCAAGGAACTGGCCCGCACGCTCGGCCTGCTGCCGCAGTCACCGATCGCGCCGGAAGGCATCACGGTCGCGGACCTGGTCGGCCGCGGCCGGCACCCGCACCAGCGCATGCTGTCCCGCTGGTCCGCCGCCGACGACGTGGCGGTCGCGGCCGCGCTGGACGCCACCCACACCGCCGAACTCGCGGACCGGGCCGTCGACGAACTCTCCGGCGGCCAGCGGCAGCGGGTCTGGATCGCGATGGCGCTCGCCCAGCAGACCGACGTGCTGCTGCTCGACGAACCCACCACGTTCCTCGACGTCAGCCACCAGGTCGAGGTGCTGGACCTGCTCACCGACCTGAACCGGTCACGCGGCACCACCATCGTGATGGTGCTGCACGACCTCAACCTCGCCGCCCGGTACGCCGACCACCTCATCGCGCTCGCCGACGGCACCGTGCACGCGGCCGGCGACCCGGCGGACGTGCTCACCGAGGACTGCGTGCGTGCGGTGTTCGGCCTGGACAGCCGCGTCATCCCGGACCCGACCTCGGGCAAGCCGCTGATGCTGCCGCTCGGCCGGCACCACGTGATGCCCGAATAACGTCACCGCCGTCCCGCGGTACGCCGGAACGCCGCCGCCGAGCAAGGATTGGGCGCATGACCATCGAGTCCCTGCCGTCGCGGCGGCTGGCCGGCAGCGACGGACTCGGATGGCGGCGGGTACACGCCGGCCTCCACGACGACCCGGCCGAGACCGAGGCGTTCACCACCCGCGTCCCGGAACTGCTGCTGGTCCTGGTCACGGACGGCCGCTACCGGATCGAGAGCCGGCACGGGCGCACCTGGCACCGGGCCGCGTACCGGCCCGGCTCGATCGGCGTGACCGCACCCGGCAACCGCAGCGAGCTGCGCTGGCGCGCCACCGAGGCCGGGCCGATGCGGTCCCTGCACCTGCGCCTCGACCCGGCACTGCTGCCGGGAGACGGTTCGGTCCCGGACGCGCTGACGGTCGACGACCCGTACGTGACCGCGGCCGCGCGTGCACTGCACGACGCGCTCCGCGACGGCGCCCCCGGCCTGTACGCGGACGCGGTCGCCCAGGGACTGGTCGCGCACCTGGCGCACCGGGTCACCGCGACCGCACCCGAACCGGCCGCGGCCACCCCGCTCGGCGCCGCCGACCGGGACCTGATCGTCGAGTACATGCGCGCGCACCTGGCCGACGACGTGGCACTCGACGACCTGGCCGCGCTGGTCAACCTGTCCAAGTACCACTTCCTGCGGATGTTCGCCCGGACCACCGGCCTGACCCCGCACCGCTACCTGTCCCGGCTCCGCCTCGAAGCGGCCGCGGACCTGCTGCGCGGCGGCACGCTACCGGTCCAGCGGATCGCGCTGCGGTGCGGCTACGGCAGCCCCAGCCGGTTCGCGGCCGCGTTCCAGCGGGCGTACGGATGCACGCCGACCGCGTACCGGCGGGGAGCCTGACGCGGATCGGTCCGAGATCGGGAACGAGGACGGCGCCGAGGGCAGCCTGGTAGTTTCCGGGCCAGGCTGGATCGGCCGGTGATGACGGATCATTTCCGGGTGATCTCAGGTAACGAACTCGGTGCCGCTCTCCGGCGCTGGCGCGAGCGTGCGACCCCGCCGCCGACCAGGTTCGGCTCGGCGGGAGGTGCACGCACACCCGGCATGCGCCGGGACGAGCTGGCCGAGGCGGCCGGGGTGTCCGCGGAGTACATCAAGCGTCTCGAGCAGGGGATCGGGCGGCCGTCCGCCCAGGTGCTCAACGCGCTCGCCCGGGCGCTGCGCCTGTCCCACCCCGAGTACGAATACCTGTGCCTGCTCGCCGGGCACCTGCCGGTCCGGGTGGGCCGGGTGCCGCACGAGGTGGGCTCCGGTCCCCGGCACCTGCTCGACCGGCTCGGTGACGTGCCGATCTGTGTCCTGGACGCGGCCTGGACGCTGCTGGCCTGGAACGCGGCCTGCGAGGCGATGTGCGGCGTGTCGATGACGGCCGACGGCCGGCGGCGGAACCTGGCCTGGCGCGCGTTCACCGAGGGGGCCGAGCCGGCCTGGCAGTCTGCGGCGGAGCGGCGTTTCCAGCACGTGATCGTCGCCGATCTGCGGGCCACCGTGCTGCGGTATCCGGACGACGGCTGGCTGGCGGATCTGGTCGCGGACCTGCGGGCGGTCAGTGAGACGTTCGCCGCCATGTGGGAGTTGCGGGTCGACTACCGGGACCGGGCCAACCGGCTCACCACGCGTCATCCGGTCGCCGGGGAGTTCACCGTCGACTACGACGTCATGACGATCCACGAAGGCGACCTTCGTGCGGTCGTGTACACCGCGGAGCCCGGCACGACCGATGCCGTACGGCTGGCCGCGACCCGTTTGAATCTACCCTTGAGGACGAACTGACATGTTGCTGGACGCTGCTCGTAAGACGGTGCCGACGCTCGCGGAGAACGCGGCACGCACCGAACACGACCTGACGCCCGCGCCGGACAGCGTGGCGGCGGTACGGGCCGCCGGCCTGTTCGGGCTCGCGGTGCCGCGCGCGGCGGGCGGGTCGGAGGCCGATCTGCGGACCCTCGTGGAGGTGCTGGTCGAGCTCGGTCGCGGCTGCCCGTCGACGGCCTGGGTCGTCGGCCTGACCGCGGCGAACAAGAGCGTGGCCCGGCTGCTGCTGCCGGACGCGGCCCAGGCCGCTATCCTGGCCGACCCGGACGCGGTGTTCTGCGCCTCCAGCGGTTTCTCGCCGGGTAACCGCGGCGTGCGGGTGCCCGGCGGGCTGCGGGTCTCCGGGCGGTGGGGGATGGCGTCCGGTGCCGAGCTGGCGTCGTTCGCGATGGTCGGCGTGCCGCTGCCGGACAGCCCGGCGCCGGCGATGACCCTGGTGCCGCTGGCCGATCTGTCGGTGGAGCGGACCTGGCGCGCGGCCGGTCTCGGCGGTACGAGCAGCCACACGCTGGTCGCCGAGGACGTGTTCGTACCGGACGGCTTCGTGAGTTTCCCGGACCCCGCCGTACCGCCGCAGGGGCTGCCGCCGACCCCGCTGTTCACCGGCGGCCTGGCCGCGCTCGCCCCGATGATCGGGGCGACGCTCGGGGCGCGGGACCTGGTCGCGGACGCGATCTCCGGCGGCCGGGCGCCGTACCTGACGACCTACGCCCGGGTCGCGGACTCCCCGCTCGGCCGGCACTGGTTCACCGAGGCGCTCCAGCGCAGCGAATCGGCCCTGCGGCGTACGGTCCGGGTGGCGGACATCCTCGACGATCTGCCGCCGGGTGGGGAGCTGCCGGTCACCGAGCGGGTGGCGCTGCGCGTGGAGTTGTCGGCGGCCGCCCGGGAGTGCCGCGAGGCGATGGAGTTGCTGCTCGATCTGCACGGGGCGAGCGGTTTTGCGGAGGGCAACCCGCTCCAGCGGTTCTGGCGGGACGTCGCCGTCGGCACCCGGCACCCGTTCTTCACGCCGTACGTCCTGGCCGAGGACCACGGACGGATCACCTTCGACGTGCTGCCGGCCGTGTCGCTCGCTCTCTGAGGTGCGAGGTCCGCCGGAGGCAGCCCTCGACCGTTCGCCCGGGACGCATCAATGCCCGGGGAACGGCAACTCCATCAGTGCCTCCGGCGCCAGCGCGATCGCCACGAAACGGGCGCACCGGCCCGCCAGGCAGACCGTGGCGAACGTCGCCGTGGGCATCGGGCCGCGGCCGGCGTAGACGGTGACCAGCAGCAGTGGTGGGAAGCCGAGGAACGCGCTGGCGAACAGGATCGGTACGGCCTGGCGGGGGCGGTCGAGTGTCTGCATGACCACCCGGGTCCGGTCGAGCACGGCCCGGGTGCGTCCGGTGGTCTCCGCCGGGCGGGCCGGCACCTTCCGGGCGATCAGCGCCCGTAGGCGTGCGGACCGTACCGCACCCCGGACGGTGCCGAACAGCAGGAGTTTGCCGGCCGTCTGCCCGATGCCGGCGGCGATGCCGAGCGGTACCGGTGGTACGTCGGTGGCGGCGACCACGCCGATCAGGTACGGCTCGACCGGGGTGATCGGGAGGATCGCGGACACCGCGCCGACGATCAGCGCCGCGAGGACGGCCGCGATCATCGGGTCCGGGACACCAGTCGGGCCACCCGGACCATGGAGGCGATCTTGATCAGGGTCACGGCGGTGGCCAGCAGTGCCGGGTAGAGCGGGGACGGGGCGACCAGGACCAGCACGACCACGGCGGTCGTGTTCAGCACCTTCGCGGGTGGGGACCAGTTCCACCGGTAGACGCGGCGGTCGACCTCGGCGAAGTAGTTCGGCGAGACCAGTGACCACATCAGGAACGACAGGCTGAGCATCGTGTCGAGGACCATGAACTGGACGAGGAAGATGGCGAGTGGGACGACCATGGCGGGTTTCATCATGAGCAGCGCGGCCAGGCACAGGGACGTGCAGGCGCGGTCGCCGACGATGTCGAAGACGGCGCCGGCCCGGGTCTCCTGCTTCAGCCAGCGTGCCACCATTCCGTCCAGCGTGTCGCCGATCCAGTAGACCGCGTACGCGCCGATCAGCAGCGGCCAGCTGTGCGCGACGATCGCGGCCAGGGCCAGCGTGACCGCGCCGACGGTCCGGACCAGCGTGATCAGGTTGGGCACGGTGGTGAACGAGATGCCGGACCGGACGAGAGGCGCGGCGGTGTTGGTCACGTTTCCCCCTGTCCACGAGATGCTGACCGAGCGTAGCGGCAGGGTTCAATGCCGCGACGACGTGCCGGGCATCGCCTCGGCAGGCGGGTCAACTAAAGTCGCAGCGCGCGGCACGACTTCCCACCGACGCGCGCGGGGCGGCCCGATCGGCAGACTTTCCGGTATGACGTTCACGATCGTTCTGGTTCTCGGTGTGACCGGTGTCCTGCTGCTGATCGCCTCGGCGGTCCTGCACCGGCGCCCGGAGCCGGGCGGCGGGCACCCGGCGGCCGACCCGGTGACGTTGCGTGCGGATGTCCGGGCCGCGCTGGACGCCGGGGCGGACGCGCGGGCGGTCCGGCTGTATCGGGAGCGGACCGGCGCCGGGTTGCTGGAGGCGCACGCCGAGGTCGCTCGGATCGCCCGGGAAAGTGGTAGTAACTATCCATGATCGCGGATTTCGAGAATCTCGGCACCTACGTGGCGTCTCCCCGGATCGGTGGGTTGCGGCTGTCGCCGGACGGCCGCCGGATCGTGGTCGGCGTCGCCACCCCGGACCCGAAGAAGAACCGGTACGTGACCGCGCTGTGGGAGGTCGACCCGGCCGGTGACCGTCCGGCCCGGCGCCTGACCCGCAGCCGCGCCGGCGAGTCCGCCGCCGGGTTCACGCCCGACGGTGACCTGCTGTTCGTGTCGTCCCGGCCGGAGCCGGACGCGACCGAGGGCGGCGAGGAGACCGCGGCGCTGTGGTGGCAGCCGGCCGGTGGCGGTGACGCGCGGGTGGTGGCCCGGCCGCCGGGCGGTGTGCGCGGCGTGGCCGTCGCGGACGACGGCGGCCTGGTGTTCGGCTCCGCGCTGCTGCCGTCGTCCACCGGCGTCGAGGACGACGAGGAGCGCCGGAAACGGCGCACGGACGCGGGCGTGACCGCGATCCTGCACGACGAGTTCCCGGTCCGGTTCTGGGACCACGATCTCGGTCCGGCCCGCACCCGGCTGCTGGCCCGCGCGGACGTCGAGCAGGGCGACCTGCGGGACCTGACCGGGCACGTCGGCTACGCGCTCGACGACGACGCGAGCTGGGACCTGAGCCGGGACGGGCGCACGCTGGTCTCCTCCTGGACCGTGGCGGTGCCGCACGGCGGGCACCGGTCGACCGTGGTCGCGATCGACGTGGCGTCCGGTGAGCGACGCACGCTCGCCTCGGCCGAGCACCTCGAGTTCGACGCGCCGCGCCTGTCGCCGGACGGGACCCGCGTGGCGGTCGGCGTGCACCGGCGGACCACGGCGGACGACCCGGGCGACGCCTGGCTGGCCGTGGTGCCGGTGAGCGGCGGTGCGGTGCGCGACCTCACGGAGCACTGGGACCGCCGCCCGCACTCGGCCCGCTGGACGCCGGACGGTTCCGCGCTGGTCGTGGCCGCCGACGACCTCGGCCGGGGCCCGCTGTGGCGGGTCGACGCGGAGGACGGCCGGGTCACCCGACTGACGCCGGACGACGCCACGTACACGGACGTGGAGGTCTCGCCGGACGGCCGGTGGATCTACGCGTTGCGCGCGACCATGGACACGCCACCGGCGCCGGTCCGGGTGCCGGCCGACGGCGGGGCACCCCAGCCGCTCCGGAGCCCGGTCGAGGCGCCGGAGGTGCCGGGACGGCTCACGGAGGTCACCGCGACCGCGGCGGACGGCACGCCGCTGCGCGCCTGGCTGGCGCTGCCCGCGGACGCCGGCGAGGAGCACCCCGTGCCGCTGGCGCTGTTCATCCACGGCGGTCCGCAGGCCTCCTGGAACGCGTGGTCGTGGCGGTGGAACCCGTGGGTGCTGACCGCGCACGGCTACGCGGTGCTGCTGCCCGACCCGGCGCTGTCCACCGGGTACGGCCGCGACTTCATCGCCCGCGGCTGGGGCCGGTGGGGCGACACGCCGTACACGGACCTGATGGCATTCACGGACGCGGCCGAGGCGCGCGCGGACATCGACGCGACCCGCACGGCCGCGCTCGGCGGCTCGTTCGGCGGCTACATGGCGAACTGGATCGCCGGTCACACGGACCGGTTCGCCGCGATCGTCACGCACGCGTCGCTGTGGGCGCTCGACCAGTTCGCCCGCACCACGGACACGTCCGACTACTGGACCCGCGAGATGACCGAGGCGATGGCCGCCGAGCACTCGCCGCACCACTCGGCCGACCGGATCACCACGCCGATGCTGGTCATCCACGGCGACAAGGACTACCGCGTACCCATCGGTGAGGGTCTTCGCCTCTGGTGGGATCTGCAATCCCGGTCGCAGGCCGGGCACCGCTTCCTCTACTTCCCGGATGAGAACCATTGGATCCTGAAGCCCGAACACAGCGCGATCTGGTACGAGACGGTGCTGGCGTTCCTCGCCGAGCACATCCGGGGCGAGGAGTGGCGACGGCCGCGCTCGCTCGGCTGAGATCGGCGGGCCCGTGGCGGCTCGCCTACGAGGCCGTCCTGCTGGTACTGGTGACCGCCGTGGTCGTGGCCGCGGCGGTGCCGGACCCGGTCTACCCGCTCGCGCCCTGGCTGGAGGGCGTCGCCGCGCCGGCCGTCCTGCTGCTGCGCCTCCGGTACCCGCTGCCCGCCTACCTGGCCGCCGCGCTGATCGGCCTGGTCACCGGCGGGGCCAGCACGATCCTGCTGGCCGTGCTGAGCGCGTCGCTGGCCTACCGGGCCGCACCGGCGTGGCAGGTCGCGGCCGGCCTGGCCGGTGGGTGGGCGGCCTTCACCGGCGCGGTCTGGTGGTGGGAGGGGCGGCCGGACCTGGCCGACCTGGTGCTCACCACCGCGTTGTTCGCGTTGTTCGCGCTGATCCCGGCCGGGGTGGCACGGGTCGTGCGGCGCCGCCGCGTGCTGCTGGCCGCCATGCACCGGCGCAACGTGCAGCTGCACTCGCAGCAGGGCGAGGTGGCCCGGGCCGCGCGGGCGCGCGAACGCACCCGGATCGCCCGGGACCTGCACGACTCGCTCGGCCACAAGCTCACGTTGATCTCGCTCTACGCCGGCATGCAGTCGACCGGCGGCGAGCACGCGGAGCTGCTGCGGGAGACGTCCGCGGCCGCGATGACCGAGCTGCGCCAGATCCTCGGGCTGCTCGGCCAGGACGACGAGCAGCCGTCCGTGCGGTCGCTGGACGGCCTGGACGAGCTGTGCGCGGGCGCGCGCGCCTCCGGCGCCCAGGTCGAGATCATCCGCGAGGGTACGGCCCGGCCGCTGGCTCCGCTGACCGAGCACGCGGCGTACCGGGTGATCCAGGAAGGGGTGACGAACGCGCTCCGGCACGCGCACGGCGGCACCATCGTGGTGTCGCTGCGCTACGAGCCGGACGCGCTGATCGCGGGCGTGACGAACACGGCCGGGCAGCGCCTGGCCCGGCAGACGTCCGGGCAGGGCCTGCTCGGCCTCGCCGAACGGGTGCGGGTCGCGCACGGCATGCTGTACCACGGGCCCACGCCGGACGGCGGGTTCCGGCTCGCGGCGACGCTGCCGTACCCGGGCAGCGCCGAGGCGCCCGCGCCCGCGGTGCCGGACTTCGCGGAGCTGGTCGAGCGGGACCGGCGCCACGCGCGGCGCACGCTGGTCGCGACCACGCTCGGCATCGCCGGGGTGCTGGTGCTCTGCTGCTCCGGCCTGTGGCTGACCGCCGCGCTGGTCGTGGTGGACCGGGACACCTACGACACGGCCCGCGTCGGCCGGCCCGAGCGGGAGGTCCGGGACCTGCTGCCGGATCCGGAGGCCGGGCTGACCGGCGCCGTCGGCGGGCGTGCCGTGCCCGGTGCGGACTGCGTCGACTACCAGGCGTCACCGCTCGACCAGGACGGTACGGACCGGGTGTACCGGTTCTGCTTCCGGGACGGCACGCTGGTAGACAAGCAGGAGTTCCTGGACCAGCGGCCGTGAGAGACGATGCGATGACCCACCCCATCCGAGTCCTGCTGGCCGACGACGACCGCCTGGTCCGTGCCGCGATCGAGACGATCCTGCGGTCGGCCGGCGACGTCGAGCTGATCGCGCAGGCCGGCGACGGCCGCCAGGCGATCGACCTGACGCTGCTGCACCGGCCGGACGTGGTGCTCCTCGACATCCGCATGCCGATCCTGGACGGTCTGGCGGCGCTGCGCGAGATCCGCCGGATCGCGCCGGCCGTGCACGTGGTCATGCTGACCACGTTCGGCGAGGACGACTACGTGGCCCAGGCGCTCAACGCGGGCGCGGCCGGTTTCCTGCTCAAGGACTCGGCCGCGGACGAGCTGGCGAACGCGGTCCGGGCCGCGGCCGCGGGCGAGGCGTTCCTCTCGCCCAAGGTGACCCGTCAGGTCCTCGACCGGCTGCCCGCGCCGCCCGTGGTGTCGCCGGAGGACCTGGCCCGGGTCGAGTCGCTGAGCAGCCGCGAGCGCGAGGTGCTGATCCTGCTGGCCCAGGGCCTGTCGAACGCGGAGATCAGCGCGCAGCTGTTCGTCACCGAGGGCACGGTGAAGACCCACCTCTACCGCGTCTTCACCAAGGTCGGCTGCGAGAACCGTGTGCAGGCGGCGATGCTCGCCCAGCGCGCCGGCCTGCTGGGCTGAGCCCGGGGCCGCGCTCCACCTTTCGTCGTGGTCCGAAACGCGGCCATCGCACTTTCGGCAGACGCGGCGGGAACGGCCCGGCTGCTGTACTCGGACGTATGGAAAGCATTCTTCTTGAGCGGTCCGACCTGCTGCTGGTGTTCGCGGCCGCGGTGCTGAGGGGAACGGAGGACGAGCCGATCAGCACGGACAACCTGCTGGTCGGCCTGGCCTCGGCGGAGGGCACGCGGGACGTCCTGGACGCGGCGGAACTGACCCGTACCGTGGCGGCCTCGGTGCGTGACCACCGGCGGACCGCCTGGGTCAGCGACGACCGGGGCGGGCCGGTCGAGGTGGTCGTCTCGGCCGGCGGCGAACCGGCCGAGTTCACCACGGCCGCCGCGGACGCGCTGCGTCGGGCCGAGCGCGCCGCCCGGGAGAACGGCCGGGACGGGTGCGACTCGCGGGACCTGCTGATCGCGTTGCTCGGCGACGAGCAGAACCGGGCCGCCGAGCTGCTGCGGGACTGCGGCGTGCCGGTCGCGGCGCTGCGCGAGAGCCTGGAGCGGGGGCGGCCGCTGCGGGTGGCCGACCCGGTGCCGCGGGAACTGCACCGGGTGCGGGACATGCTGATCGGGCGGACGCGCTACCCGCGGGTGCGGTTCTGGCGGAACCCGCTGCTGGCGATCGTGGCCCCGGCCCGGACGAACCTGGCACCGCACCCGCTGCTCTGGCAGATGCTGGAGACGCGCGAGCAGGCCCGCGAGCGCGGCCGCCGCACGCCCGGCTCGGACGACGCGCTGCTCGCGCTGCTGGCGATGTACGAGCTGGCGCGCTACTACCCGCACCTGTACGAGACCGGCGACGCCCGCTACAGCGGCGGTGCGGCCCTGGCCGCCGCCGGGGTCACCTACGCGGCACTGCGCCGCACCGCCGCGCGCACCGACCTCGGCGCCGACCCGCGTCCGCTGCGCAAGGCCGTGCCGACGGCGCCGCCGGACACGATGGAGTTGCTGCGCCTGCTGCTGGCCGACCGGGACAACCGCGCGAACCGGCTGCTCACCGCCGCCGGCATCGCCGACTTCCGGCCCTGACCGGTCCGCGCCGCGCGATCAGGGCACGACGCGGATCCGTGGGCGGCCGTCGGCGGCGACGGTCACCTCGGCCTCGACCCGGTAGACGCGCCGGATCACGGCCGGCGTGAGCACCTCGGCGGGCGGCCCGGCGGCGACCAGGCGGCCGTCGTGCAGCACCGCGACGTGGTCGCAGAACGCGGCGGCCAGGTCCAGGTCGTGCAGCGCGGTGACCACCGTGCGGCCGGCCGCGCGCAGCCGGTGGAACAGCGCCAGCCGGTGCCGGATGTCCAGGTGGTTGGTGGGCTCGTCGAGCAGCAGTACGTCCGGGTCCTGCAGCAGCGCGCGGGCGATGTCGGCGCGCTGCCGCTCGCCGCCGGACAGCTGCGACCACCGCCGGCCGCCGAGCCCGGGCAGGCCGGCCGCGTCCAGCGCCTCGTCGGCGCGGCGCTCGTCGTCCGGCGTGACCGGGGCGAGTGCGGGCCGGTGCGGGATGCGGGCCAGCAGCAGGACGTCGCGGACGGACATGTCCACGTCCGCGGGGACGTGCTGGGTGACGATCGCGATCCGGCGGGCCAGCGCGCGCCGCGGGATCGTGACGCGGTCGGCGCCGTCGACCAGCACCCGGCCGTGGTCCGGGCGCTGCAGGCCGGCCAGGACGCGCAGCAACGTGGACTTGCCGGAGCCGTTCGGGCCGAGCAGCCCGGTGATCGCGTGCGCCGGCGGCGTCAGCGTGACGTCGTCGAGCAGCGCTCGGCCGCGTACCCGCCGGGTGATGTGTTCCGCTGTGATCGTCATTCCCGGGCTCCTCGGCGGCGCAGCAGGACGGCGAAGGCGGGGACTCCGATCAGGGCGGTGACCACGCCGACCGGCACCTCCTGCGGGGCGAAGACGGTGCGCGCGGCCGTGTCGGCCCAGATCAGGAAGATCGCGCCGAGCAGCGCGCACGCGGGCAGCAGCACCCGGTGCCGGGCACCGGCCAGCGCGCGGGCCGCGTGCGGGACGGTGAGCCCGACGAAACCGATCGCGCCGCTCGCCGCGACCAGCGCGGCGGCCAGCACCGCGGTCGCGGTGAACAGCAGCGCGCGGACCCGGGTGGGGGAGAAGCCGAGCGACTGGGCGACGTCCGTGCCGAACGAGAACGCGTCCAGGGCCGGCGCCGCGGCCCAGCAGCAGACCAGTACGGCCGCACCGGCCGCGGCGCACAGCGCGACCGACGTCCAGGACGCCGCGGTCAGCGAGCCGAGCAGCCAGAACGTGATGCTGCGGGTGTTCTGCGCGGTCGCGTCGGACACCACGATCAGGCTGGTCGCGGCCGAGAACAGCTGACCGGCGGCGACGCCGGCCAGCAGGATCCGGGACGGTTCGGTCCAACGCCGGCCGGCCAGCGCGAGCGCGAGCGCGAACGCGGCGGCGCTGCCCGCGAACGCGCCCACGGACAGCGCGGCCGCGCCGGTCGCGAAGCCGAACACCAGCACCGAGACCGCGCCGGTCGACGCGCCCGCGGAGATGCCCAGCAGGTACGGGTCGGCGAGCGCGTTGCGGGTCAGCGCCTGCAGCACCGCGCCGCACACCGCCAGGCCGGCGCCGACCAGCCCGGCCAGCAGCACCCGCGGTGTCCGCAGGTCCCAGACGATGCTGTCGGTCAGCGGGTCCAGCGGCGTCACCGGCAGGTACGCGTGCCAGGCGAGCGCGCGCAGCACCTGGGCGGCGGTCAGGTCCGCGGCGCCGACCGCGACCGCCGCGGCCGTGCTGAGCAGCAGCGCGACGAGCGCGCCGGCCAGCACGGCCGATCGTCCGAGCAGAGTGATCATTTGCGGGCGAGGACCACGTAGTCGTCGAGGTACTGCCAGACCGTGCCGGTCTCGGCGAAGCCGGCCGCGTCCAGCGCGGCGAGGTGGAACGCCAGCGGCGCGAGCGGCTGCGGCGGCCGGTTCGCGAACCGTCGCTCCCGCTCCTCGGTGAGCGCGCCCAGCTCGGGGTGCCGGGCGGCCTCGTCGTACCACTGCTGGTAGTCGAGGGTCCCGGTGGCGAAGGCCGCCGCCTGGGTGTGCGCGTCGTGCCGTTCGGAGACGTCCGCGAGCGTCGGGTTCGCGGGGCCGAAGCGCAGGTGGTCCGCGTTGAGCAGCACCCCGCCCTGGTCGAGCAGCGACGCGGCCGTGGTGTAGACCGCGGACAGCTCGGTGGGGGACAGCCAGTGCAGCGCGGTGGAGCTGAGGACGGCGTCGACCGGCCCGACCGCCGCGTGCCAGCCCGGCGCGGTCAGGTCGGCGTCGATGACGGTGACGCGGTCGGTGCCGTGCCGCTCGGTCAGCGCGGTCCGCGCCACGGTCAGCAGGATCGGGTCGAAGTCGACCGCGACCACGCGCGCCTTCGGGAACGCGGTCAGCACCCGGTCGGAGATCGCGCCCGGCCCGCAGGCCAGGTCCAGCACGGTGAACTCGTCGCCGCGCACCAGCCGCAGCACCTCCAGCATCACCTCGAAGCGCTGCTCGCGGTGTGCTATGTAGGCCTCCTGCTGGCGGTCCCACGCGTCCAGGAGATCCCTCACCGGCCCAGCTCCTTCAGTCCGGCCGCGACCTGCTCCGCGGCGGTGATCGATCGGATCGACGGGTCCATCGACGAGCCGGAGACCGTGACGAACCGGTTGTTCCGGACGGCGTCGAGGTTCTTGGTGACAGCGTTCGACGTGAGGAAGTCCTTCTTGGACTGCGCGCTGTCGCCGTCGCCGCCGCGGGTGAGGTCGGCCAGCACGATCACGTCCGGGTTGCGCCGCGCGATCTCCTCCCAGCTGCCGGCCGGCCAGGTCTGGTCCGCGTCGCCGTACGCGTTGGTCACGCCCAGGTGCGCGCTGAGCGCGGCGGGGAGGCCGTTCTGCCCGGCGACGTACGGCGTGGTGGTCCCGGAGTAGTACCAGAGCACGTCCGTGTCCGGGCGGCCCGCACCGGCCGTGGCCGCTAGCCGCGCCCGCTGGTCCGCGACGACCCGCGCACCCTTCTCCGCCACGCCGAAGATGCCGGCGATCTCCTCGATCTCCGCGAAGATGCCGTCGAAACCCACCGCGGTCTCGCCGGTCGCCGGGTCCTCGCAGGCGAACCGGGACAGGTACGCCGGCACGCCCAGCTCCCGCAGGTCGGCGCGCGGCCCGGCGGCGTCCGTGGCGTAGGCGGAGGTGAACGTCGAGTAGATGAAGTCCGGCTTCGCCGCGAGCACGGCCTCCCGGTTCGGGTAGAGCTTCGCCAGCACCGGCACCGCGTCGTAGGCGGCCGTCAGTTCCGGCAGCACCGGGTCGGTCTGGTAGCTGGTCCCGGCCATCCGGTCCGCGAGCCCCAGGGTCAGCAGGATCTCCGTGGCGTTCTGCTCCAGCGTCAGCGCCCGCCGCGGCGGTGCGGTGATCGTCAGTGGCATCCCACAGCTGGTCACGGCCGGGGCACTCGGCGCGCTCGCGGCCGGCGCTGCCCCGCCCTCGCTGCGCGCGCATCCCGCCGTGACCGCGAGCGTCACGGCGAGAACGGATATGACAACGGTTTTCATGGCGGGCAAGCTAGCACGGCTGTTCAAGGTTGAGTCGCTGCGGGGTCGTTAACCGCTTGCCCGGCCGGGAACGGGCGCGGACGATCCCGGCATGGAACCGACGCTGGCGGAGCTCATCGCCGCCGCCCACGCCGCGGACCCGGAGGATCGACTCTGGGCCGCGGAGAACCTCGCGCTCGCGATGGACGACGACGACCCGGCCGGCGTCGCGGAGTTCCTGGCGCTCTCCACGGACCCGGACGTGCGCGTCCGCGACTGGGCGACCTTCGCGCTGAGCCACCTGGTCGGGCAGGACAGCCCCGAGATCCGCGCGGCGCTGTGGGCACGGATCGGCGACGCGGACGGAAGCGTCCGCGCGTACGCGCTGCACGGCCTGGCCCGCCGGCGTGACACGCGCGCGTGGCCGCTGATGCTGGCGGCGTTCGAGTCCGGCACGGTGAAGGAGCACCTGTTCGAGGCCGCGGCGTTCCTGCGCGAGCCCCGACTGGCCGCGCACCTGCGCGAGTTCGACGACGAGAAGGGCCGCGTCGCGGCCGCGCTGATCGAATGCGACCCGCGGTTACGGGCCGCCCGCGACGACCTCGTGCTCCAGGTCGTGGACCTGCTCTTCGCGCAGGCCGCGGAGTTCGCGCCGTCCGTCTACTGCGAACGGTTCAGTCCCGACATCCTTGTGGAGTCGAACGTCTACCCGCCGCACCACGTCACCCACGTCGTCTCGATGCTCCGCGCGGCCGGCGACGACCCGGCCCGCGCCGCCGCGCGGATCATCGACGGCTTCCGGTCCGGCGCCGCGGAACTGTCCCGCTGACGGCCGCCTACCGCGCCGCGGCGAGGGCTGCCTCGATGGTCTGCTGGGCCGCGTCGCGGAGGGCGCGGGCGTCGGCGAAGTCGGACGGGTGCAGCGCGGGCAGCACCTCGACGCGCGCGTCGACGTGGTCGCGGAGGACCAGGCCGTGCTTGGGCAGTGCCCGCCCGGTGCCGTGCACCGCGATCGGGTGGACCGGCACGCCGTGGCGGACCGCGAGCTCGAACGCGCCGTCCTTGAACTTCTGCAGCCGGCCGTCGTCGGTGCGCCGCCCCTCCGGGAACAGCAGCACCGGGATGCCCCGGCTGAGCAACTCGCCGCAGCGGGCCATCATCTTCCGGACCGACTCGCCGCTGCCGCGGACCAGCGGGACGTAGCCGTTGAGGTGCATGTTCCAGCCGACGAACGGGACCTTGAAGATCTCCGCCTTGGAGACCCACTTGAACGGCCGGAACAGGTCGAACAGCACCAGGATGTCGATCAGCGAGGCGTGGTTCGCGACCAGCACCGCGGCGCCCTTCCACGGCAGCAGTTCCCGGCCGGTCGTGCGCAGCCGCCACAGCGGGTTCAGCCGCACGTAGAAGACGGCCCACGCGGACGAGTACAGGTGCAGCGCCACCTTGCGCCGGTCGAACGGCAGGGTCACCGCCCAGATCAGCAGCGCGCCGACGAAGAAGACCGGGCAGGTCAGGACGATGACCGCCCAGTACACGTACGAGAGGACCCGAAGCATCCCGCGAATCTAGCGGTACGCGCCGGCGGCCCTCCACGCAGTTGTGCGCGGTGTGTGAAGGTCTCGGTCGGATCCCGCGCAACGCGCCGCCCGGACCGCCTCCGCCACCTAGCCTGCGAGGGCGAAACCGCAGCGTAGAGGCCCTGTCACAGACGACCGGGCGGCGGTGCTTCGAAGGTGTGGAGGACATTGTGAGGGCCGACCTGGAGGACATCTTCCGGGACGCCTACCCGAGGGTCGTGTCCGTCGCGGCCCGCGTGCTGGGCGGCCGGGACGAGGCGGAGGACGTGGCGCAGGAGGTGTTCCTGTCGTTCGGGCGGTCGGCGGTGCCGGCCGGCGAGGCGATCGGATGGCTCTGCGTCGCGGCGGCGCACACCGCGCTGAACCACCTGCGGTCCGGCCGCCGGCGCGTGGCCCGGGAAACCGGCGAGGCCGTGCCGGAGCCGGTACCGGACGTCGCGGACGCCGTGGTCACCCGGGAGGAGCGGCGGCGGGTCCGGCAGGCGCTGGGCCGGCTGCCGCGCAAGCAGGCGGTCGCGCTGGTGCTGCGGCACAGCGGGCTCAGCTACGCCGAGATCGCGGCGGCCCTCGACCTCTCACCCGGCAGCGTCGGCACCACGGTCCGCCGCGCCGAATCCGCACTGCGCGAGGAGTTGATCCGTCATGCGTCATCCCGCTGAGGGCACACTGCGCCGGCTCGCCGACGAGCCGTCCGCGATCACCGACCCGGACCGCGCCCACGTCGCGTCCTGTCCCGAGTGCCAGGAGAACCTTTCCACGGTACGGACGGAGGCCGCGCTGATCGGCGCGGCGCTGCACACCGAGGCGGCGCCGGACGTCGACGCGGGCTGGCGGCGGTTGTCGGCCGCGTTCGCCGCGCCGATGACCGCCGCGGAGGCGGTCCGGGTGAGCCGGCGGAGCACGCCCCGGTGGCGCGGGCCGATGGTCGCGGTCGCGGCCGCGGTCGCGCTGCTCACCGGCGCGACCGCCGCGGTCGCCACCGACTGGCTGCGCGTCTTCCACACCGAGGAGATCGCACCGATCACGATCAGCCAGGCGGACCTGCTCGCGCTGCCGGACCTCTCCGCGTACGGCGAGGTCGAGGTCGCCGAGGAACCGCACGTCCGCGAGGTGCCGGACGCGGCGGCGGCCCGCGCGGCGAGCGGCCTCGCCGTGCCGGAGGTGCCGGCGCTGCCCCGCGGCGTCACCGGCGACCCGGTCTACCAGGCCGGCGACCGGGCAACGGTGATCTTCACGCTGGACGGCGACCGGGCGGGCGCGCCCGAACTCGACGGTGCCCGCTTCCGGCTGACCGCCGGCCCCGGCGTCGCGGCGGTCTGGGCGGAGGATCGCGGCGTGCCCGCGCTCATCGTCGGCCGGGCCGTGGCGCCGGCCGCGTACTCCGACTCGGGCGCCGACTTCGCGACCGTGCGCGACCACCTGCTCTCGCTGTCCGGCCTGCCCGCGGACGTGGCGTCCCGGCTGCGGAGCTTCACCGGCGACGGTACGACGCTCCCGCTGCACGTCGTGGACGAGAAGCTGACCAGCGCGCCCGCGGACGTGAACGGCACCCCGGCCACCGTGATCACTTCCCGGGACGGCGTGCTGGCGGCCGTGGTGTGGGTGCGCGACGGCGTGGTCACGGCCGTGGCCGGCTCGCTGTCCGCGGACGAGGTGCTGACCGTGGCGCGAGACCTGCGGTGACGTCGGTGGAGAGCCCCGCGGTGTGGGCGGACGGGCTGCGCAAACGCTACCGGAAGCGGGTCGCGGTGGACGGCGTGTCGTTCACCGTCGGCCGCGGTGAGGTGCTCGGCCTGCTCGGCCCGAACGGCGCCGGCAAGACCACGGTGATCAAGATGCTGCTCGGCCTGGTCCGCCCGGACGCGGGCGAGACGATGCTGCTCGGCCGCCCGTCCCGGGAGCCGCGCTCCCGGGCCCGGGTCGGCTACCTGCCCGAGCTGTTCCGGTACCAGCCGTGGCTGACCGCGTCCGAGGTGCTGCGGCTGCACGCGCGCCTGGCCGGGACGCCCGCCGACCCGGACGTGCTCGGCGCGGTCGGGCTCGCGGACCGGGCCGGCGACCGGGTCGGCGGCTTCTCCAAGGGCATGCAGCAGCGCCTCGGCCTGGCCGTCGCGCTCGTCGCCCGGCCCGAACTGGTGGTGCTGGACGAGCCGACCAGCGCGCTCGACCCGATCGGCCGCGCCGACGTCCGCGACCTGCTGCTCGCGCTCCGCGAACGGGGCGTGGCCGTGCTGCTCAACTCGCACCTGATCGGCGAGGTCGAACGCGTCTGCGACCGGGTCGTGATCCTCGACCGGGGCCGGGTCGCCGCGTCCGGCACGCTGCCCGAACTGCTCGGCGGCCGGGAGCTGCGCCTGCACCTGGACGGCGTCGGCGACGCGGCCGCGGCCCGGCTCGGCGACGTCACCGCGCGGGACGGCGACCGGTGGACGATCGTGCTGCCGGACGACGTACCGGCGCTGATCGCTGATCTCGTGGGTCTGGGTGTGCGCGTGCACGCGGTCGAGCCCGGCCGGATCAGCCTGGAGGACCGACTGCTCACCATCCTGCGAGGAACCCGATGACCACCGTGCTCACCGTCGCCGCGCTGACGCTCCGTGAGGCCGCGCGCCGCCGCGTGCTCCGCTCGCTGGCCGTGCTGACCGTGCTGCTGCTGTCGCTGAGCGCCTGGGGCTTCGCCCGCATCGACGCCGAGTTCGGCGGCGACCTGACCAGCGGCGAATCCCGGTTCGCCGCCGCGCTCGTGCTCAACCTGGTGATGTTCGGCCTGAGCCTGATCGCCGCGCTCGGCACCGCGTTCATGGCCGGCCCGACGCTGGCCGGCGAGACCGAGAGCGGCATCGCGCTCGCCGTGCTGACCCGCCCCGTCCACCGCGCGTCCGTGCTCCTCGGGAAGTGGCTCGGGCTGGTCGGGTTCGGCACCGGTTTCGTCGCGGTCGCCGGCACCGCGCAACTGCTCATCGTGCTGGTCACCACCGGCTACTGGCCGCCGTCCCCGGTCACCGGCCTGGCCCTGCTCGCCGCGCAGGCCGTCACGCTGCTCACGCTCGGCCTGCTGCTCTCCACGGTCATCTCCCCGATGGCCTCCGGCATCGTCGCGGTCGGCCTCTTCGGCGCCACCTGGATCGCCGGCGTCATCGGCGGCCTCGGCGCCGCCCTCGGCAACGACAGCGTCCGCCGCATCGGCACGGTCTCCCAGGCCCTGCTGCCGACGGACGGACTGTGGCGCGGCGCGATGAACGCGTTCCAGGACCCGTCGCTGCTGACCAGCTTCAGCGAGGCGTTCGAGGGACATCCGTTTCTCAGCTCCGCCTCGCTCACCCCCGGCTACCTGGCGTGGGCCGGCACCTGGGTGCTGCTGACCCTGTCGCTGGCGGCGGTCGCGTTCCAGCGACGCGACCTGTAGCGCCCGCCACGCCAGATCTTCCCGCTCCGGCGCGGCCCGGCCCGCATGCCCGGAGCGGCCGGTCGCGGGTGCCGGGCTCATCGTGACGGGCGCAGGCCGTCGAGGACGACCTCCAGCATGTGCTGGGAGCGTTGTTCCCACTCCGGGTCCTGGGCGTCGCCGTGCCAGAGGAAGCTGACCAGCAGCAGCAGGTCCTCGGCGTCCACGTCGGGGCGGACGTCGCCGGCGTCCCGGCCGGCGGCGAGCAGCCGGTCGATCGCGCCGGTGATCGGCCGGTAGTGCTCGGCGGCCAGGTCGGCGCGGGTGGCCGCGTGCAGCACGGCCGCGAAGCTGTGCTTGATCCGGCCGAACGCGCCGAGCCGGCCGAGCCAGAGCCGCAGCGCCTGCCGGGGCTCGTGCGCGGCCAGCAGCGTGCCGGCCGCGTCGACCACGTCCGCGACGTCCTGCCGGTAGACCGCCATCAGCAGCGCCTCCCGGGTGGGGAAGTGCCGGTAGAGCGTGCCCTGTCCGACGCCGGCCTTCTTCGCGATCGAGTGCAGGCTCACGTCGGCCGAGCCGGTGAGCTCCTCGCGCGCGACGGCCAGCAGGCGCGCCCGGTTCTGTTCGGCGTCCGTGCGTCGCGTCATACCGTCTCCCTTGGCTAAGCGGACAGTTGTCCGCTAACGTTCGAAGCGTTGGCGGACAGTTGTCCGGTACCAATTCTAAGGGGTGCATCATGTCCGGAATCGACGGCAAGGTGATCGCGGTGACCGGCGCGTCCGCCGGTATCGGTGAGGCGACCGCGGTGCTGCTGGCCGAGCGGGGCGCGCGCGTGGTGCTCGGCGCCCGCCGCACCGACCGGATCGAGCGGCTCGCGGCCCGGATCACCGAGGCGGGCGGCCAGGCCGCGTTCGCGGCCACCGACGTGACCCGCCGCGACGACCTGACCGCGCTGGTCGCGCTGGCCCGCGACCGGTTCGGCCGGCTCGACGTGCTGGTCAACAACGCCGGCATCGGCCCGGTCTCGCCGATGGACGCGCTGCGCGTGGACGAGTGGGACGCGATGATCGACGTCAACCTGCGCGGCGTGCTGTACGGCATCGCGGCCGCGCTACCGGTCTTCCGCGAGCAGGAGAGCGGGCACGTCGTCAACGTGGTCTCCACCGCGGGCCTGCGGATCAGCCCGACGATGGCCGTCTACGCGGCCACGAAGAACGCGGTGCGCACGGTCTCCGAGGGGCTGCGCCAGGAGGCCGGCGAGCACCTGCGGGTCACCGTGGTCTCGCCCGGCATGATCCGTACCGGCTTCATCGACGGCATCTCCGACGAGCGGGTCCGCACCGATCTGGCCGTCACGGTCGACCGCGTCGCGATCCCGCCGTCCGCGATCGCCGAGGCCATCGCGTTCGCGATCGCGCAGCCCGCCTCCGTCGACGTGGGCGACATCGTGGTCCGCCCCACCGCGCAGGACTGATCCGGCGCCACCCACCCGACCGCCCCGACGGGCCGGCACCCGCCGGGCCGTGCCGGATCCACGGTGCCGGCGGGGGAGCCCTTCGAACCGGGCGGAACCACCGCAGGGCCAACCAGGGGACCGCCACGGGGCCGCGCGAGACCGCCGCAGGACACGCGCGGCAAGCCGCAGGGTCACGCGGCAGTCGTCGTCGCAGGGCCGCGCGAGACCGCCGCAGGGCACGCGCGGCAGCCGCAGGGCCACGCGGCAGCCGTCGCAGGGGCGGGCGGGAGTGCCGCAGGGGCGAGTGGGTGCCGTCAGGACGGGTCGCGGTGGGCGGTCAGGAGCCAGCAGGCGGCGGTGAAGCGGACCTGGTCGCCGTGGACGAACGGGTCGAACGCGGGGCGGACCGCCTCGACGACGGCGGCGCGGGTCGCGTCGTCCGCGCCGGCGAGCGTCAGGCCGACCGGGCCGAGCCGGGTGAAGTAGCCGGTCAGCTCGGTCGCCGGCATCACGCACTCGACGTCGACGGCGGCGAGGTCGATGCCCGCCCAGCCGGCCTCCCGGAGGATCGGCGTGACGACGGCCGGGTCGGCGAAGGCGAACTGGCCGGGCCCGTCGGGGCGGCGGACCGGCAGGCCGGGCAGCAGGGGAGCGGCGGCCCGCTCGGCGGTGGTCATGAACGGGTTCTCGGCCGCGGAGCGCCAGACGACGCAGCGCAGCGCGGCGCCGGGCCGGGCCGCACGGTGCAGGTTCGCGAACGCGCGTACCGGATCGTCGAAGAACATCACGCCGAACCGGGACATGATCACGTCGTAGTGCCCGGCCGGGAACGGATGTTCCTGCGCGTCCGCGAGCAGGTAGGTGGCGGGGCCGCCGCGCGCCCGGGCCGCGGCGATCATCCGGGCCGAGACGTCGATGCCGGTGCAGTGCCCGAGCCGGCGGGCGGCCGCGTCCGTCGTACCGCCGGTGCCGCAGCCGACGTCCAGCACGGCACCGCCGGTGAGCGGCGCCACGAGTAGATTCTCCAGCGGGCGGAAGAGCGCGTCGAGCAGGTCCTGCGCCTGCGTCCAGGCATCGCCGGAGTGACCGTTCCACTGCATGATGAGACCCCCTTGACCAGAGCGGAGCGCCCACCGTGTCACCTCAGGCGGACTTGAGGTCAAGCACGCTCGACATCGCCGAGGTCGCCGCGCGGTCCGGCCTGTCCGTCTCGGCCCTGCGCTACTACGAGGAGCGGGGCCTGATCGCGTCGTCCGGGCGGAAGGGCCTGCGCCGGCAGTTCGCGGCAGACGTGCTGGAACGGCTCGCGCTGGTCGCGGTCGGCCGGGACGCGGGCTTCACGCTGGACGAGATCGCCGGCATGTTCGGCCCGGACGGCGAGCCGGCCATCGACCGGGCGTTGCTCAGCACGCGCGCGGACGACCTCGACCGGACGATCCGCCGGCTGACCGTGCTGCGCGACGGTCTCCGGCACGCGGCCGCCTGCCCGGCGCCGCGGCACCTGGACTGCCCGACGTTCCGGCGGATCATGACGAGGGCGATGCGGCCGCGACCTGCTTCGCGATGAGCGCGTTCAGTTCCGCGACGCGCGGGGCGTGACCCAGGCCGGCGTAGATGTCCCGCGCCTCCCGCCAGGCACGGAGCGCGGCCTGCTGGTCGATCGGGGCCTGCGCGTCGCCGAGCGTGCGGAGCGCGTCCGCGAGGAACGTGCCCCAGCCGCGCTGCCGCCACAGCCGGACGGACGCGGACAGGTGGTCGACGGCGCGGCGGTGGTTGCCGTCCGCGAGTTCGACCGCGCCGAGCACGCCGAGCGCGTCCGCGGTGTGGTGCGGCAGGTTGTACTCCCGCGCGATGGTCAGCGCCTCGGTGGCGTAACCGCGGGCGGCCGGGCCGGGCAGGTGCGCGCGGGCCAGCGTGAGCAACGTCAGCACCTCGGCGTACCGGTCCTGGTACGTGCGCAGCACGCGCAGCGACTCGTCGAGCGCGACGACGGCCACGTCGGTGCGCCCGGCGCGGGTGTTGAGCACGCCGATGAACTGCAGCACGGTCGCGACGTACCGCTGGTTGCCGACCTCGCGGGCCACCCGCAGCGCCACGGTGAGGTGGTTCTCCGCGACCGGGAGGTCGAGCGACTCGCCGTGCACGACCGCGGCGGCCACGTGCGCGCGGGCCTGCCCGCCGAGGTGGTCGTGCTCCTCGGCGAGCCGGATCGCCAGGTCCGCCGCGTCCGCGGCCTCGCCGTAGGTGCCCTTGGCCGCGAGCGCCCACGCCTTCATCACGGCCGCGTCGGACAGGCCGGGACCGTGGCCGACGGAGGCGAACAGCTCCGCGGTCTGCTCCGCGTCGGCGAGCATGCGGTCCATGGCGCCGCCGGGGTGGTCGACCTCGTGCCAGGCCGCGAGCTCGGTGAGGCCGCGCAGCATCACCGCCTCGCCGAGGCGGTGCCCGGCCGCCCGGCAGGCCGCGAGCACGTAGTCGCTGGTCGAGCGCCAGTCGATGTAGATGCCGCGGATGTCGAAGTACTTCTCCATGCAGCCGGCCAGGTCGAACGCGGCCTCGATCTCGCCGGCGTCGCAGGCGTGCCGGACCACGGCCAGCAGCGCGAGCCGTTCGGCCGCGAACCACTCGATCGGGTCGACGGAATCGAGACCGTCCACGGGTACGTCCGGGAACGTGCCGTGGATGGCGGCGTAACACGGCCCGGGGATGAGCGTGGCCATCCGGCGGGCCAGGCCGAGGTAGGCGCCGAAGCCGGCGCGCAGCACGTCCGTACCCGCGGACGGCTCTTCGTCCTGGGCGCGTTCGCGCAGGTAGAGCCGGACCAGGTCGTGGAAGCGGTAGCGCCCGGTGCCGGTGGCGTCGGTGCCGGCGTCCAGCAGCAGGTGCGCGTCGACCAGCCGTTCCAGCAGGTCCTCCGCCTCCGCCGCGGGCACGCCGGCCACGGCCGGCGCCAGCCAGGACGGGAAGTCCGGCACCGTGAACAGGCTCAGCCGGCGGGCGAGCAGCTGCCCGGCCGCACCGATCGCCCGGTAGCTGGACGCGATCGACGTGCGCACCGCGAGGTCGCCGGCGACCAGGTGGTCCAGGCGCCGCTGCTCGTTCTGCAGCGCGGTGGCCAGCCGGGACATCGGCCACGCGGGCCGGGACCGCAACCGCGCACCGGCGATCCGCACGGCCAGCGGCAGCCGGCCGCACAGCCGCAGGATGGTGGCGCTCTCCGCCGGTTCGCGCGCCACCCGCTGCGGTGCGGCGACGCGGCCGAGCAGCGACGCGGCCTCGTCGTCGGAGAACACACCCAGCTGGACGCGGCGCGCACCGGCCAGCCCGTCCAGGCTCGACCGGCTGGTGACCAGCGCGACGCAGGAGCCGTCGCCGGGCAGCAGCGGGCGGATCTGGGCCTCGTCCGCGGCGTCGTCGAGCAGCACCAGCACCCGGCGGCCGGCCAGCCGGGACCGGTACGCGTCCGCGCGCTCGGTCAGGTCGATCGGGATCGCGCGCTCGTCCACGCCGAGCGCGCGCAGGAACCGGGCCAGCACGTCGCCCGGCTCGACCGGTCGCGCCTCGGTGCCGCGCAGCGTCGCGTAGAGCTGGCCGCCCGGGTAGTCGGCGGCCGCCCGGTGCGCCGCGTGCACCGCGAGCGTGGTCTTGCCGACGCCGCCCATCCCGGTGATCGTGACCACCGGCAGCGGTTGCCCGATCGGGGCGAGCGCGGCGCCGAGCCGCGCGATCTCGTCGTCGCGGCCGGTGAAGTCCACGATGTCCGGCGGCAGCAGCGCGGGCCGGACCGGGTCGGCGACCGCGCCGTCGTCCTCGGAGCGCAGGATCAGGCGTTCCGTCTCCTGGAACGCCGGGCCGGGTTCGAGCCCGTGCTCGTCGGCGAGGAAGCGGCGCAGCTCCCGGCCGGCCGCGAGCGCGTCGGCCCGGCGGCCGCAGCGGTGCAGCGCCAGCATCAGCGTGACCCAGAGCCGCTCCCGGGTCGGTTCGTCGCGGGCCGCGCGGGCCAGGTCCGGCACGATATCCCGATGCCGGCCCAGCTCCAGTTCCGCCTCGTAGAGGTCCTCGCAGGCGGTGAGCCGCTCCTCGCCGAGCTGCAGCCGGGCCGCGGCCACGTAGGCGCCGGCCGCGTCCGCGAGCGCGGGGCCGTGCCAGAGCGCGAGCGCCTCGCGCAGCAGCGGCACCCGTTCGGTGGCCGCGGTGCCCCGGGCCCGCGCGGTCAGCGCGGCGAACCGCAGGTGGTCGGCCTGGTCCTCGCGGGCGTGCAGCAGATACCCGGCCGCGCGCGTGGTCAGCTCGATCGCGCCACGGCCGGCCCGCCGGATCGCGGAGATGTCGGCCTGCAACTGGCTGCGGGCGGTGGCCGGCGCGGCGCCGCCCCACAGCGCCTCGGTCAGCGCGGACACCGTGACCACCCGGTTCGCGTTGAGCAGCAGGCAGCCGAGGACCGCGCGGTGCCGGGGACGCGGCAGCGCGGCGGGTGCGTCGTCGAGCCAGAGCTCCACGCCGCCCAGGATCCGGAATCGCACGTGCGAGGCTGACATCGAGTCCAGCCTATAGCGGTGGGCGGGACGGCACGCTGCCCGGATCCATGCCCGGGGCAGCGCGCGTCATCCGGCCAACCGATGCGGGTACGCCCCGTGTCGCACCGAATCGGCTGTCCCCCGATCGTCGGTCACGGCGCTTATACGAACGCTATACGCGCGCCGGTGTGCCAGGTCACGGCCGCGCTCGACGATCGCGGCCGGGTGCTCGGGGCCGGTTCCCTGCCGCGCCGGTCAGTCGCCGACCGCGGCCTCGTAGCGCAGCATCGTCTCGACCACGATCCGCCGCTGCTCCGCGGTGAGCGGCGCCAGCGCGGTCCGCCACGCCTCGCCGCCGCGGGCCAGCCACGCGCTGATCGCCGGCCGGCTCTCCGGTGCGATGTCGACGATGCGCCGGCGTCGATCGGCCTCGTCCTCGCGCCGGACCAGCACGCCCTTCCGGCTCAGGTCGCCGATGATCAGGCTCACCGTGGTCGGCGCGACACCCAGCGACGCGGCCAGTTCGGAGACCGTCTGCGGCCCGTCCAGCAGCAGCAACGACAGCAGCGACAGGTGCCGTGGCGCCAGGTCCAGCGAGCTGAGCGCCGGCGGCACCGGGATGCGCTTGATCCGCCCGACGATCCGCGGCATCACCAGCAGCAGCGCGCGCACCTCGTCGTCCGTTGACATGGGACGGTCCTCCCAATACCTTTGTTTGCAAATCTATTTTGCTCGGTGCGGCAACGGGAGGACTGTAATGCCCCATCTCAGCGTGGACGTGCACGAGCCCGACCTGGCCGGCCGGGAGGCCGCGCTCATCGCCCGGCTGACCGACGCGGTCGCCGAGGTCTACGGCGCCTGGGCGCGCGACGTCGCGGTGGTGCGGCTCCACGGCGTGCCGCCCGGCCGCTGGGGGATCGGTGGCGTGCCCGCGCCGGCGCCCGCGCCGGCCGTCACGTTCGGCGTCCGAGAGGGCGCGTTCGCACGTCCCGACATGATCGCCGCGCTGGCCACCGGCGTCACCGACGCGATCGCCGGGGTCCTCGGCGACCACGTCCGGGACGGCGTCACCATCGAGTTCACCGGCACCCGCGAGGGCCGATCCGCCACCGGCGGAAAACTCCGATAAGCCATCAACGGTACGGATCGGAGCACCCGATCCGCCCGCACTCACCCGATCCCGGCGGTGGTCCACGGGCTCACCGGCTCGCGGCCGGCGACGCGTGGCCCGTCGCGGGCCGGTGCACCTTTGCGGGCCGGTGCCGCCTTCGTGGGCCGGTGCCGGCTTGCCGGACCGCGTTCAGGCGGCGCGGGCGTAGGCCATCTTCAGGTGCCGGGTGCGGCCGTCGCGCACCGAGTGCACCCACACCATGCCGGGCGGGCAGTGCTCCGGATCGTCCGGCGGATTGACGAAGTCGGTCTCCCAGATCAGCAGGTCGCGGCCGGCCGTCGCCTCGCGCAGCCGGGTCCGGACGCCGGCGCCGTAGGTGAAGTCCATCATCCCGATCAGCGCCCCCGGCCCGCCGATCGGCCGGCCCTCCAGCGTCAGCCGCGCGTCCCGGTGGAAGATGCCGGCCAGCATCGCCGCGTAGTCGCCGCGCGACCCCGCCGCGATCGCGCCCGCCGCGTCCTCCCACACGTTCTCCGGCTCGCGCTCCGGATAGGACTCGGCCGTGGCCAGCAGCATCGACGTCAGCGCCCGCCGGCCGTCCCGCAGCCGGCTGCGCACCGTGCCGACCGGGACGCCGCACACCTCCGCGATCTGCCGGTACGACGAGAAGTCCGTGAAGTACCGCAGCAGCACCGTCTCGCGGATCTGTTCCGGCAGCGCGTCCACCGCGTGCCGTACCCAGTCGCGTCGCCCGGCCCGCTCCAGCGCGTCGTCCGGCCGTCCCGCCGCGCCCGCCGGCAGCAGCGGCTCCGGGTCCGCGACCGGTACGGTCCGCGTCGCGGCGCGCAGCCGCAGGCGCGCGTTGTTCCGCACGATCGCGTTCAGCCAGCTGCCCGCCGCGTCCGGGTCGCGCAGCTGACCCAGCCGGTCCAGCCCGGTCAGCAGCGCGTCCTGCACCGCGTCCTCGGCGTCGGCGCCGTAGCCGAGCAGCGCGATCGCGGTCGCCCGCATCCCGGCCAGGTGGCGGCCCGCCAGCACCGCGAACGCCGCCGTGTCACCGTCCTGCGCCGCCCGGACGACCTCCGCGTCCGTTCCGATCACCGTGCACCGCCCCCTCCCCGGAAAGCCCGTCCACGGTACCCGCCGAGGGCTTCCCGCCTCCGGGAAGCCCTCGGCGTCCCGTCAGGCGGCGCGGACCGTGGCCAGCGCCGTCGACCACGCGATGAGCTGGTCGAGCATCGTGTTGAGGGCCGGCTCCTGCTGCGGTCCCGGCGTGAACTCGGTCCAGTTCGTGAAGTCCGTGGCGAACGACAGCGACACCTGCGCCCGCACGTCCGCGACCTGCAGCTCACCCATCACCAGGCGCAGGTGCTCGACCGCCCGGGCGCCGCCGGCCGACGCGCCGTACGAGACGAAGCCCGCCGCCTTGTTGTTCCACTCGTTGTAGACGTAGTCGATCGCGTTCTTCAGCACGCCCGACGGCGCGTGGTTGTACTCCGGCGTCACGAACACGTAGCCGTCGAACTCCGCGACCTTCGCGCTCCAGCGCTTGGTGTGCTCCTGCGTGTACTGCCCCATCGACGGCGGGACCGGCTCGTCCAGGTGCGGCAGCTCGTAGTCGAGCAGGTCCACCAGCTCGAACTCCGCCCCGCCGTGCTTGCGCGCCAGCTCCAGAACCCACTTCGCCACGGCCTCACCGTTGCGCCCCGGCCGGGTGCTGCCGAGGATGATCCCGATCTTCGTCATGTTCGTCTTCCGTCTTCCTTGAGCGGCACTACGCGGTCGCCGGCCTGTACTCGACGACGACGACGATCGTGCATCCAGAAGGTTGCCGTATCAACTAATGCGCGCCCCTCGAGACGTTAACCACATCGTTCAGCCCAGCCTCCTAGGATGCGCTACGGGTGGTGAGCCACGGTGCGTCATGCATGCACCGGCCCCGGAGATGTCACCGAGGCCGGGGTGTGGGGGCGGGTGGGCCGCATGACGAGATCAAGACTGACGGCCCGGAGTGCCGCCCACCCGCCCCCACGCGACAGGCACCGTGATCGGAGACTCAGGCCCGCATCACGGTGGAGATGGGAATCCGCGCCGCCCGCAACGCCGGTACGAACCCGCCCAGCACGCCCGCGACCAGCCCCGCGACGATCCCGGCCACCGCCGCCTCCCACGGGAACTGCAGCTCCGCCAGGAACGGGTCGGACCCGCCGATGACCCCGGAGGCCACCTCCAGCGCCCCCGCCGCGAACCCGATCGCCGCGGCCGCCGTGAGCAACCCGGTCAGCAGCGTCTCCGCGAGCACGATCCCGGCCAGCAGCGACCGTGGTGTCCCCACCGCGCGGCGCAGCGCGAACTCCTCCACGCGTTCACCGACCGTCGCCAGTCCCACGTTGAGGACGCCCGCGACGCCGATCAGCAGCACGAAGGCGGACAGGCCGAGGAACAGCAGCCGCATCAGCCCGATCTGTTCCTGGAAGTCCTTACGCGACTGCACCTCGTACGGTGCGAACTCCATCCCCTTGGCCCGCAGCTTCGACGACAGCACCTGTTCCACCGGCGTCTGCCCGGCCAGCAGCACCTGGATGCCCGCGTTCTCCGTGGACGTCCACTCGGTCAGTTCGTCCATCCGGACGTACGCCTGCGGCCATCCCGTGCCGTCGTCGACCACGCCGACGAACTGCGGCGTGACGCTGTCGCCGGTGCCGCCGTCGATGCGCAGCGCCGCCGGCACCGGGTAGAGCTGGAAGCCCTCCGCCGCCTGCTTGTTGAGCACGATCCGCGGCGACAGCGACGGCACCGTGTCGAAGCTCAGCCAGTCGCCGCTGACGTGGCGGAACGGCCGGAACGACCGCACGTCGCCGGTGAGCGCGTTGAGCTGCATCGAGATGGCCCGCCCGATCGGCGGGCAGACCTGTTCGGGGCCGGTCTGGTTGCAGAAGTCGGCCGGTCCCTCGGTGATCGCGTCCTGGTACGTGCCGCTCGGTCCGGTCTGGATCGGGCTGACGCCGGATTCGCCGATGGTGGCCTGGACCTGGACGAGCGCGACCGCGTCGGCGCGGCCGGCGACGGTGTCGGCGACGACGTCGACGGTGCCGGCCGGGCCGCCGTACAGGTCGGCGACGCGGGTGCCGTCGTACCCGCTGGTCAGTTCGATGTCGGAGAGCAGCGCGCGTTCGGCGATGCTGGCCCCGGCCTGGACCGCGACGACCGCGAGGATGCCGAGGAAGAGGCTGACCATGGACAGCAGCGTGCGGAGTTTGCGGGCGCGGATGCCCTGCATGCCGATGATCAGTGCGGATCGGTTGCGCCCGGAGAGCCGCCTCACGCGCGGACCCGTTCGGCCAGGACCCCGTCGGTGAGGTCGCAGATGCGGCTCATCCGGGCCGCGTGGTCGCGGTCGTGGGTGACCAGGATCAGCGCGCAGCCGCGCCGGGTGGCGCCGAGCAGCGTGTCGATGACGGCGGTGCCGGTCTCGGTGTCGAGCGCGCCGGTGGGTTCGTCGGCGAGCAGGATGCGGGGTTCGCGGACGAGGGCGCGGGCGATCGCGACGCGCTGCTGTTCGCCGCCGGACATCTTGGCCGGCCGGTTCTTGGCCAGGTGGGCGATGCCGACCTGGTCGAGCGCGCCGAGGACGCGGCGGCGGCGTTCCCGGCGGGGGAGCCAGCCCTGGCCGTTGACCAGCGCCATCGCCACGTTCTGCGCCGCGGTGAGGTGTTTGAGCAGGAAGAAGCGCTGGAAGACGAAGCCGAAGTGGGAGCTGCGCAGCTTCGCGGCCCTGCGCTCCGGCAGCCGGTTGATCTCGCGGCCGTCGAGCAGGTAGCTGCCCTCGTCCGGCCGGTCGAACAGGCCGACGATGCTGAGCAGCGTGCTCTTGCCGGAGCCGGACCGGCCGACGATGGCGAGGCTCTCGCCGGCGTCGACGCGCAGGTCGACGCCGTGCAGGATGGTGCGTTTCTGCTGCTGGCCCTTGAGGGTCTTGGTGACGCCGGCCAGTTCGATCAGCGCGCTCATCCGACCGGCCCGGGGAGCACCACGCCGCCGCTGGCCGGGTCCTGGGCGGGCGCTTCGGCGTCGGGCAGGTTCGGGCCGGGGATCGCGATCTTCTCGTCGCCCTTCAACCCGGACTTGATCTCGATGACCTTGCCGTCGGTCAACCCCAGGGTCACGTCGACGGTACGGCGCTGCTGCTCGCCGTCGACGATGTCGACCTTGCCCTTGCCCTGACTGCCGGCGACCGCCTCGACCGGCAGGACGAGCACGTTGGTGGCCTTGCCGGTGACCATCTCGAGCGTGACGTCGACCCCGTTGATCAGCTTGACGTCCTTGGCCGCGGTGCAGACGAGCCGGAGCCCGGTGGCTTCGGAGCCGCTCTGCCCCGGCGGTTGCTGCTCCGGCGGCGTGGTGCCGGTGGGGTCGGGTGCGGGCGCCTCGGGGATGGTGCCGGCCGGCAGCGCGGAGATGGCGCCGAGCGGCTTGCAGTCGAACGGTCCGGGACCGTTCTTGATCTGCGCCTTGACGGTGCCGACGTTCGCGGCGAGCCGGTAGGCGTGCTCGGTGGTGATGTCCGCGACGATGCCGTACCCGGCGTGGGTGGCGGAGACGACCGGCATGCCGGTGGTCACCCGCGCGCCGTCGGCGAGCAGCCGGCCGGCCAGGATCGACCCGGCCGGGATGTTGACCTCGTGGGGTTCGCCGTCCTTCCAGACGCTGGCCACCCACAGGTCGGTGGTGGCCGGCTCGGTCGCGGGTTGCCGGTCGAGGTAGCGGATCTCGCCGTCGACCGGTGCGGTGATGCCGAACACCGGATCGATGGTGACCTTGCCGGTCAGGCTGATGGTGTTGCTGAGGTCCTGGCGGGTCGGGGTCACCGTGGTGAGCACTGTGCCCGGTGCCTCCAGCGTCGGTGTCTCGGCCTCGTCGTCGGCGGGGAGCGAGCATCCCGCGAGGAGCGTGAGCGCCCCCAGGATCGGCAGCCAGCGTCTACCCACATGTCCTCCATCACTGAAAGTGATCGAACGGTAGCCGGGTCTCATCGATGTACCGGCCGGGCAGACCCTACAAGAACAAGGCAATCCGGTGGGGTACGCGGGGGAGTGCCCCGCGTACCCGTCACGCTCCGTTGTGGTCAGTCCTCGACGGACGCCATGAACCAGACCGCGGCCAGGATCAGCGCGAAGCCGAGCACCACGGTGCCGATCAGCACCGTGCGCGGGTACCGGGCGAGTGGCGCCGGGCCGTCGAGCCGCCACCGCAGCGCGGGGAGCCGGTCCGCGAGCGCGACCGTGGCCAGCCAGGCGGCGCCGAGGATCCAGCCGGCCAGCACGTCCGTGGGGTAGTGCACGCCGAGGTAGACACGGGACAGTCCGATCCCGCCGGAAAGGAGCACGGCGGCCACCCACGCGGTCGCGCGGACCGTGTGCGACGCGGTGGCCATGGAGACCAGCCAGGCGACCGCGCCGAGCACGACCAGGGACGTGGTCGCGTGCCCGGACGGGAACGAGAAGCCGTCCTCCACGACCGCGCGCAGCAGCGGATCGGGGCGGTCCCGGGCGATCAGCGCCTTGATGCCGGTGACCAGCATCGCGCCGCCGCCACCGGCGAGCGCCGCGATCAGCGCGGGGCGCACCGCGCGCAGCCGGACCGCCACCGTGATCGCGGCCGCGGCCAGCAGCAGCGTGAGCCCCACCTTGCCGCCGATGTCGGTCAGGCTGATCACCAGCGTGTCCCGCCAGGCCTCGCGCTGCTCCGCGACCCAGGCCACGGCCGGGCGGTCGATCACGGTCAGGTCGTCGCCCTCCAGCACCGCGTCCATGATCTCCAGGAACACGTTGAGCAGCGTCGCGACCAGCAGCAGTGCGGCCGTCACCACCAGCAGACTCGGCGGGACGCGGGTGACGACCCAGTCGAGTGCGGTCCGGCCGCGTTCGACGTCGCGCAGCCGCCGGGCGGCCGGGCGGCCGGCGGCGACCGCGCCGAACGCGACCAGCACCGTCAGGAGCGCCAGGGCGACGCTGATGATCGTGGTTCCGCTCATCGCTCCATCCTGCCTCGTCGGTCCGCGTGACGGCGGGGCGGCCGCGTCATAGTCAGAGAGTCTGAATATCTTCTTGCGTTGATAGTCAGAGCGTCTTTATATTGGGCCGCATGCACGAAGCCTCGCTGTGGATCCTCTCCGCGCTCGCCGACGCGCCCCGGCACGGTTACGGCGTCATCCGCGAGGTGCAGCGACTCTCCGACGGCAGGGTCCGGCTGCTGGCCGGCACGCTCTACGGCGCGCTGGACCGGCTCGCCGCCGACGGGCTGATCGCGGTCGACCGCGAGGAGACGGTCGGCGGCCGCAACCGGCGCTACTACCGGCTCACCGGTGACGGCGAGGCCGCGCTCGAGGCGGAGAGCGAGCGCCTGCGCCGCGCCGCCGAGGCCGCCACCGCGCAGCTCGCGGCGCGCCGCCGGCTCGGCCACGCGCACCGGATCGCCTGGTGACGCCGCCGTCACGGCCGGGGCACCGGCTCGCCGCGCTGGCTTTCCCGCCCGGTCCGCGCCGCGCGGAACTGCTCGACACGCTCGCCGAGTCCGGCGAGCGGCTGAGCGCCCGGGAGACCGCCGACATCCTGTGGCACGGTGCCCGGGCGCGGCTCGGGCGGCCGAAGAACCCGCTGGTCGTACCGCTCGCGTTGCTGGTCATGGTCCTCGGCGCGTTCGTCGGCGGCGTGGCCTCGACCCGGGTGGCGTGGGCGGCCGTGCCACCGCTGCCGAGCGGTGACCGGGCCGCCGCGCTCAACGACGTCGTCTTCCCGGGCCTGCACGTCTACGGCGGCGGTGACGTGCCGGACTTCGTGCCCGCGCCGGACGCCGAGGGCGGGCCGATCCACGGCTACGTGACGTACCTCGCCGAGCACACCGACGCCACCCGCGACGTGGCCGGCTACACCGCGGGCGCCCGCGCACGGCTCACCGCGGCCGGCTGGACCGTCCACGATCTCGTCGTCATCCCCGGCGTGCCGGCCGAGCCCGGATTCTGGGCCGAACGCGACGGCCTGGTGCTGGAGTTCTCCGCCCGCTACTGGCCGGACCTGCCCGCCTACGACTCGGACGGGCACGTCGCCTACTCACTGAGCCGGGCCGCGCCCGAGTGGATGCGGTGGGCCGCGCTGCCCGGAGCGCCGGCCGGTGCGGTGGTCGCGTTCCTGGTGTTCGGCTGGGTCAGCCGGCGCACCGAGCACGGCGACAGCCCGATCGGGCTGCTCGCGATGATCTGGGTGCTGCCGCTGCCACTGGTGCTGCTGTTCGGCTGGGAGGCGGTGCGGATCTGGTGGCACGGCCCGGAACCGGGCTACCCGCCGGTGATCCCGTTCTGGCAACCGCTGGTGTACGACTTCGCGGCCGGCCCGACGTACGCGCTGATCTTCCTGACCCTGGGCGCGCTGCTGATCGCCGCGGCGCAGCGCCCGTTCCCGTTCCCGGTCGCCCTCGTCGCGCGGCACCCCCGCCGCTGGCTGGCGGGCGCGGCGACGGTCCTGGTCGCCGCCGGTGCCGGGTGGGCTGCCGGCGCGATCGGCCCGTGCGACCCGGACGGCGTCCCGGACCAGCCGGCCGTCGCCGCGGCCCGGGACGGCACGACGGCACGCGTCTACGTCGACCCGGCCGCCACCGAGGACCAGCGCAACCTGATCCAGGCCGCGATCGGCCGGGCCGGCGGCCTCGCCGAATGGCACGGCACCGAGACCCGCGACGGCCCCACCACGCTGTCCGTCGGCTGCCCGGTGACGACACCGTGGTTCGACGTCACCTGGACCGTCCCCGGCATGGTCGACCGGCTCCGGCACCAGGCCGGAGACGAACCCGGCGTGGTCGCGATCCGGGCGGGTTGACGCCTCGTCGTTCGGGGCGGCGACGCGGCTCGCCCGCGGACTCCGTGGCTCGCGTGCGGCGCGTTGCCGGCTCCGGTCGCCGCGCGGCGTCAGGGCAGGCGGGGCACGCTGCTCAGCAATCTCCGGGTGTACGGATGGGACGGTGCGCCGAGCACGGCCGCGGTGTTGCCCTGCTCGACGATCCGGCCGCGCTCCAGCACGGCGGTGTGCGCGCAGAGCGTGGCCACCACGCCGAGGTCGTGCGAGACCAGCAGCAGCGTCAGGTCGCGGGTGGCCCGCAGCTCGGCCAGCAGGTCGATGATCTTCACGCGGGTGGTCAGGTCGAGCGCGCTGACCGGCTCGTCGGCCAGCAGCACGCGTGGGTGACAGACGATGGCACGGGCGATCGCGATCCGCTGCCGTTGCCCGCCGGAGAACTCGTGCGGGTACCGGGTCGCGGCGTCGGCGGGTAGCCCGACCGAGTCGAGCGCCTCCGCGACCCGGGCGCCGATCTCGGCCCGGCCGGTGGCCACGCCCAGCCCGCGGAGCGGCTCCGCCACGATCCGGTCCACGCGCTGCCGCGGGTCGAGCGACGAGTACGGGTCCTGGAACACGGTCTGCACGCCGCGCCGGTAGTCCCGCAGCCGCCCCCGGTGCAGCGGTGCCCCGTCGAACCGGATCTCCCCGGTGGTCGGCCGGGCCAGGCCCAGCAGCAGCCGCAGCAGCGTGGTCTTACCCGCCCCGGACTCGCCGACCAGCGCGACACCGCGTCCACCGTGGACGGCGAGCGACACGTCGGTCAGCGCCGGAACCCCGGCCCGGTAGGCGAAACCGACGGACGCGGCCTCGATGATCGGCTCAGTCATGCGCGTTCCCGTCACTGCTCTTCCGCACCCCGTCATCGAAGACGACGCCCGGCGTGGTGCCGCTGCCCGGCGTGGTGCCGCTGCCCGGCGTGGCGCTGTTGCCCGGCGTGGCGCTGTTGCCCGGCGGCAGCGGGAGGTCGAGGGCCGCGTCGAAGCGGCGCGCGCCGGCGACCAGCGTGCGGGTGTACTCGTGGGACGGCGCGCCGATCACCGACGCGGCCGGGCCGGACTCGACCACCCGGCCGTCGCGCATGACCAGCAGCCGGTCGGCGATCCGGGCCGCGACCGGCAGATCGTGCGTGATGAACAGCAGTGCCATGCCGCGGTCGCGGACCAGCCCGTCGAGCAGGTCGAGGATCTCGGCCTGCACGGTCACGTCCAGCGCGGTGGTCGGCTCGTCCGCGATCAGCAGCCGGGGCCGGCAGGCCAGCGCCATCGCGATCGCCACCCGCTGCCGTTGCCCGCCGGACAGCTCGTGCGGGAACGACCGGGCCGCGCCCGCGGGCAGCCGTACCTCGTCGAGCGCCGCGGTGACGGCCGTGTCGAGCGCCGGGCCGCGCAGTCGCCGCCAGCGCCGCAGCGGTTCCGCGATCTGCCTCCCGACCCGCATCAGCGGGTCCAGCGCGGTCAACGGCTCCTGGAACACCACGGCCGCGACGCCGCCACGGGCCCGGATCCGCTGCCGCTCCGGCGCGCCCACCATGTCGACCGTGCCGTCGAGGACCGCGGAGCCGGTGGCGGTCAGGCCGGGCGGGAGCAGACCGGTGACGGCGAGCGCGGTCAGCGACTTGCCGGAGCCCGACTCGCCGATCAGTCCGGCCCGGGCGCCCGGCGCGACCTCGAACGACACGTCGTGGACGAGTGTGCGGCCACCGCTGCGCACGGTCAGGCCGGCGACGGACAGCACCGCGGTCATCGCGACCTCCGGCGGCCGAGGCGGCGGGAGTGCTTAGGGGTGGAGGACGGGACCGGCCGGTGCGGGCCGGCGGCTGGCGTGCTCATCGGGACCTCCGGCGGGTCGGGTCGGCGAGGTCGCGGAGGCCGTCGGCGGTCAGGTTGATGCCGACGACCAGGGCGACCAGGGCCAGGCCGGGGGCGATCGCGGCGACCGGCGCGGTGAGGACGGTGCCCTGGGCCTCGAAGAGCAGGCGGCCCCAGGACGCGTTCGGTGGGGGTGTGCCGAGGCCGAGGTAGGACAGCGACGCCTCGGCCAGCACCGCGAGGCCGGCCTGCAGCGCGAGGTTGACCAGCACGACCGGCCAGATGTTGGGCAGCACGTGGGTGAGCACGATCCGCGGCCAGGACACGCCGGAGATGCGTGCCGCGGTGATGTAGTCGCGGGACAGCACCTGCTTGACCAGGATCCGGGTCAGGCGGGCGACGATCGCGGCCATGGCCAGCCCGATCGCGAGCACGGCCGCGCCGAGTGAGGCGCCGAACCCGGCCACGATCAGCATGGCCAGCAGCAGCGTGGGGAACGCGATCAGGATGTCCAGCGTGACCGCGACCGCGTCGTCGAGCCAGCGGGCCGCGAAGCCGGCCAGCAGTCCGAACAGGACGCCGAGCAGGCCACCGACGGTGACCGCGCCGAGTGCGGTGCCGATCGCGATCCGGCCGCCGATCAGCAGCTGGGTGAACAGGTCGCGGCCGAGCTTGTCGGTGCCGAGCCAGTGGTCGCCGCCGGGTGGGGACAGCCGCCCGCCGCCGGTGTCGTCCGGGGCGAACGGCAGCCACAGGTACGACAGCAGGACCGCGCCGCCGATCACGCCGACCAGGACCAGCCCGGCGGCCAGGTGCAGGCGCCTCATGAGCGGCCGCGCAGCAGACGCGGGTCGGCGACGCGCTGGGCGACGTCGCCGAGGAAGCCGACGGCCAGCACCGCGAACGTGCTGACCAGCATGACGCCCTGGATGACCGGGTAGTCGCGCTGGGCGATCGCCCGGGTCAGCATGGAGCCCAGGCCGGGCAGGGCGAACACGCTCTCGATGACGACCGCGCCGAGGAACGTGGTGGCCAGCTCGATCGCGAGCACCGCGATGACCGGCGCGGCCGCGTTGCGCAGGCCGTGCCGCCACATCGCGGCGGGCAGCGACGAGCCGAGCGCGCGGGCGGTGCGCAGGAAGTCGCTGCCGAGCACGTCGAGCGTGGCCGCGCGCACGTAGCGGATCAGCGACGCGGACATCACCAGCGCGACCGTGACGACCGGCAGCGTCAGCGCGGTGGCGGCCGCGGCCGGGTCGGACCAGCCGGCCGGCGGGAAGCCACCGGCCGGGAGCACGCGCAGGTTCAGCGCGAAGATCGTGACGAGCAGCAGGCCGAGCCAGAACGCGGGTACGGCGAGCCCGAACTGCGCGACGCCGTTGAGCAGCGGCCCGTCCCACTTCTCCGCGCGGTAGGCGGCGAGGAAGCCGACCGGTACCGCGATCAGCACGGCCAGCACGAAGCCGGCGAGCGTGAGCGGCACGGTCACCGGCAGCCGCGCGGCGATCTCCGGGCCGACCGCCAGGTTGCTGATCAGCGACCGGCCGAGATCGAAGGTGACCGCGTCGCCGAGCCAGGAGAGGAACTGCGCGGCCACCGGTTCGTTCGTGCCCAGCTCCCGCCGGGCGGCCTCGATCTGCGCGTCGGTCGCTCCCACGGAGAGCAGCGCGTTGACCGGGTCGCCCGGCAGGAACCGGAGCAGGAGGAACAGCACCACGCTGGCGAGGGACAGCGATGCCAGCAGCAGCGCGGTCCGGCGTACCAGGTAGGTGATCATGATTGCCGAATCTAGCTCTTCACGATGTCGTACACGAAGAACTGCGAGTTGCGGCCGTTGAGCGGGTAGCCCGACAGGTCGGCCGAGGCGACCACGATCTGCGGGTAGAGGTACAGCCAGTCGCTGGCCGCCTCCGCCGCGATGATCTTGTTGGCCTGCTTCAGCAGGTCGGCCTGCGCGGCCTCGGTCTTCGCGGCCTCGGCCTGCTTCACCAGGTCGGCCACGGTGGCGTTGTCGTAGCCCCAGTAGAAGTCCGGGTTGCCGTACCAGACGACGTCGCGGTCGTTGACGTGCTCCTGCATCGTGGCCTGGAAGTCGCGCTCCTGGTAGACCTTCGTGTACCACTCGTCGGACGTGATCGTGTTGATCTCGACGGTGACGCCGATCTTGGCGAGCTCGCTCTTGATGAACGTGGCCGCGGTCGGGTGCGGGTCGTAGTTCGGCGTGTCCAGCGTGAACGTGAAGCCGTTCGGCACGCCGCCCTCGGCGAGCAGGCGCTTGGCGGCCTCGACGTCGTAGGCGTTGACCGCGGTCAGGTCCTCGTACCAGGGGTCGCCGGGCGGGACCATCGAGCCGATCAGCGTGCCGTACTCGCCCCAGATCGAGTTGAGCAGCTTCGCGTTGTCGATCGCGGCGCTGACCGCCTTGCGGACCGGCACCTTGTCGAACGGCGCGACCCGGTCGTTGAACGCCAGCAGCAGCTTCGTGGTCGACGTACCCTCGTTGATCTTGTAGGCGGGGTTGGATTCGAACTGGGCCAGCGCGTCCGGGGACTGCTCGCTGGTCACGATGTCCACCGCGTTCGTGAGCAGCGCGTTGTTGAGCGCGGTCGCGTCCGTGAAGTAGTGGAAGACCGCGCCCGCGTTCTTCGCCTTCGTGCCCCAGTACGCGTCGTTGCGGGTCAGCGACAGCGTCGCGCCGCGCTTCCACTCGCCGAGCCGGTACGGCCCGGTGCCGTCCGCGGTCGTGGTCAGGTCGCCCGCGGCGGTGTTCACGATCCACACGTAGCTGAGGTGGTAGACGAACGAGATCGACGGCGCGGACAGCGTGACCGTGACGGTCTTGTCGTCCGGCGTGGCGATCTCCTTGATCACCGCGAGGCTCGACTTCCGCGCGGACCTCGACGTCTCCGCGGTCACCCGCTCGATGCTGGCCTTCACGTCCGCGCTGGTCAGCGCCTTACCGGAGTGGAACGTCACGCCGTCGGCGAGCGTGAACGTGTAGGTCAGCCCGTCCTCGCCGACGGTGTGCGCGGTGGCCAGCAGCGGCTCGACCGTGCCGGCGTCGGTGAGCCGGAACAGCCCCTCGTAGACGTTGCCGTTGAGCGCCTCGGTGACGCCCTGGCCGCCGCCCGCGGTGTTGTCCAGGTTCTGCGGCTCGTAGACCGAGCCGATGTCGATCGTCTGTGCGGCGCTGTCGGCCGGGGTGTCGTCCCCGCCGCCACCGCAGGCCGACAGCAGCAACGCCGAGGCGGCCGCGACGGCTATCCATGCCCTTTTCACGGGATGTGTCTCCTAGTGGATGGTGAAACCGTTGGTGAAGACGGGTTGCTTCTCGCCGGCCGCGACCGGCAGGCGCAGTCGGTTCTGCGGCGGCGGCATCGGGCAATTGAAGTGCGCGGAGAACCCGCACGGCGGCACGTAGGCCCGGTTGAGGTCGAGCGTCACCGTGGTCGCGCCCGGCTCGCGCCGCACGGACAGGAACCGGCCGGGTGCGTAGACGTCGTTGCCGGTCAGGGCGTCCGCGAAGACCAGCAGCAGCGTGCCGCCGTCGTCGAAGGCGAGCAGCGTGTAGTCGCGGCCGTCCAGCGTCAGCGAGATGTCGCCGGGGACGGCCAGCTCACGCGTACCCCCGTTGTCCTTGATGTGTTCGAACGGGACCTTCCGGGCGCCGGGCACCTCGGTGTAGCGGGCCTCGAGCACCCACGCCGGGTCGTAGTCGAAGCGGGCCACATGGTCGAAGGCGTTGATGGCGGCGGAGTCGGCGTCCCAGAGCCGCACGCCGCGCTCGGTCTCGCCGGTCAGCGGGTCGGTGCGGCGCAGCCGGGTCGCGGTCACCGTGTCGCGCTGCCCGGCCAGGGCCGCGTCCGGGTCGTCCGCGCCCCACCGGGTCTCGATCAGCGCGAGATTGCCCTGCGGTGCCGTCAGCCGCGCGTGCCGCGCCCGCTGCCACTCCAGAAAATCATCCGGCGGTACGACGAGCGCCATGCCTTCCACGCCTCCCAGCTGCGGTTCCTGTCTGCGACGCCGAGAAACCTACAACGTTGGTAGGTTTAATTGACAGTCCGCGCCACGGTTAGTGACGCGGACGACTCGACTAGAGATCAGCAACGCGTGGCAGGCGACGTTCTTCCTGGTCGGCGACGTGATTCAGGACGCAGCGTGGCGAATCGTGCGCCCGTGCGGCCAGTCCGGATCGGTGGTCTTCGGCGGCGTCGGCTCCTCCGGGTCGTCGAGCGGCGGCGGCCACTCGGGGTCGGTCGGCGTCGGCGGCGGTGGCGGCGGTGGCGTGGGCTCGTCGGGATCGGCCGGCGGTGGATCCGACAGTACGGTCATGTCCAGTGTGTCCATCGCATCGACGATAGTCATGGTCGGCAAATGGGAACGGTGTGTGCGCATGCTGACTACGACGTGCGATTCATGCACGCAAAGACTCCGGCCGAACACCGACTGTAGCCAGACGAATTTCGCGGTGAAAGCGCAGTTCACGCACGTGATCACAGATCTTGGCGAAGAAATCGAGCCGGATGGCATCTACATTCCGCGCCCCACAGAGAGTTATATGCGAACGGGGACGACTTTCTTGTGGGGGATCAATGATCGAGATGGGGGAGCGGGCGGCGTGAGCCAGTCGGATCACGCCGCCCGATGGGACGACACCGGGCGCCTCGACGCCGCACGCCTCGACGCGCAGTACGACGCCGAGTGCAACGCCATGATCGAGGACACCTACGCGCGGGCCGAGGCGGTGCTGCGGCTCGGCGGCGACCACTCCGACCTGGTCCGCGGCGCGCTGCACGAGGCCTACCTGATCGCGCGGCGCAAGTGGGGACAGATCCGCGAGTTCGAGGCGCCGCTCGGCTGGGTGATCAAGACGGCGCACAACGTGCTGCGCCGCGAGCGGGCGAAGGCCGACCGGGAGACCGCGCTGCCGGACGAGATGCCCGGCGCGCCCGCGTCCGCCACCGACTCCTGGGAGGCCGAGCAGCTGCGGCGGTTCTGGCTGGCCCAGCTCCCGCCGCGGCAGGCCCAGGTCTTCGAGCTCGCCGAGCAGGGCTTCTCCAACCCGGAGATCGGCCGCACGCTCGGGCTCGCCGACAGCAGCGTCCGGTTCTACAAGTCCGACGCGCGCCGCCGCCTGCAGGAACTGGCAGGTGCCGCCGATGCGACTCGATGACGTGCTGCGGCTCGCCGCCGGACACACCCCCAGCGCGCTGGAGCAGGCGCGCTTCCGCCGCGTCGCCCGGCAGGTGCTGCTCGACCACCGCCAGGACGCGCCCACGCCGGAGGCCGACCTCGCCGACCCGCTCACCACGTCGCAGGACGAGGTCACCCGGATCACCCAGGCGGCCCGCACCGCCGGCCTCGGCGTCATCGCCTGGGACCGCGCCGCCGGGCGGCTGACCTGGTCCGCCGGCATGACGCAGCTGCTCGGCCGGGCCCCGGCCGCGCCGCGGCACGCGTCCACCGGCGCGCCCGACGACGTGGTCACCCCGGCCGTGCTGATGTCCTGCATCCACCCGGACGACCTGGTCGCGGTCACCGCCGCGGTCGAGGACGCGTGGGCGCAGACCCGGCCGGCCGAGGTCACGTTCCGCGCCCGCCGCACCGACGGCAGCACGCGGTACGTGCACGCGCTCATCGAGGTCCCGGCCAACGGCATCGTCGCCACCTGTGAGGACGTCACCGCGCCGGAGCTGGCACGGCGCGAACGGGCCCGGCGGGCCACCCGCGAGGAGATGCTCTGCGCCGGCCCGCCCACCGGGCTGCCGACCCGGGAGTACCTGATCGACGAGGTGGACCGCGCACGGCGTACCGGCGACGGCATGGTGTTCGTGATCGCGGCCGAACCCGGCACCACCACGCTCGGCGAGGACGACCGGGACACGCTGGCCGCCGAGATCGGCCGGCTGCTGACCGGCGCGAACCCGCCGCACGCCACGCACGGCCTGGTCGCGCCCGGCCTGTTCGGCGTGCTGCTGCGCGGCACCACCACGCCGGCCGAGGCGGAACGGCTCGCGGTCGCGGCCGTCGGCCGGGTCCGCAACCACCTGTTCTCCGGCGTGCGGGTCAACGCCTGGGCCGGCGCGGCCTGCTTCGCGCGGGGCACCGACGCCGACGGCTTCGAGCTGGTCACCGACGCGGAGCACGCGGCCGCCGAGGCCCGCCGCACCGGCCACCACGCCCAGGTCGCGGCCGTCCCGGCCGGTCGCGCGGCCCGGCTGCGCCGCTGCCGCACCGCCGTGCGCGGCGCGGTCGCCAACGACCGGTTCACGCTCGCCGCGCAGCCGATCCTCGACCTCGACCTGAACCGGATCACCCGGCACGAGATCCTGCTCCGGGTCCGCGGCGAGTCCGGTGAGGCGGGCGCGCCGTGGGCGTTCCTGGACACCGCGGAGCGCATCGGTGAGATCCTCGCGGTCGACCGCTGGGTGATCGACCACGCGATCAAGCTGATCGGCCGCGGCGCGCTGGACTCGCACTGCCAGATCAACGTGTCCGGCCGGTCGCTGGCCGACCCCGGGCTGCTCGACCACGTCACCCGCGCGCTGGCCCGGCACCGGGTGCGGGCCGACCGGCTCACGTTCGAGATCACCGAGACGGCCGCGATCGACAACCGCAACGAGGCGCTGGCGTTCGCGACCGGCGTGCGGCAGCTCGGCGCGCAACTGGCGCTCGACGACTTCGGCACCGGCCACGCGTCCCTGCTGCACCTGCGGACGCTACCGATCGACCTCGTCAAGATCGACGGCCGGTTCGTCACCGGGCTGACCCGCACGCCCGCGGACCGGTCCCTGGTCGAACGGCTCACGCTGATCTGTCACGACCTCGGCATCCGGGTCGTGGCCGAGAAGGTGCCGGACGCGGACACCGCCGCGCTCCTGCGCCGCTACGGCGTCGACTTCGCGCAGGGCTTCCACATCGGACGCCCGGCGCCGATGATCGACCCGTCCGGCCGGATCGAGCTCGACCTGCGCCCGATCGCGAAGCTGGGCTGACCGTGCACCCATTGACCGCCTGGTGGGCGGCGCACGCGGCGGACCTGGCCGTCGAGCGCCGCCTGCTGCGTGACTACCTCGCCACGCTGACCTTCACGATCGGTTGGTGGCACTGGCTGATGACCACGAAACCGATCCGTCGCGACCGTCTCACCCTGCGCGTCGACGCCCACGTGAGCACGCTGCGCGCGCTGTGCGCGCCGGCCGTCGCCCTCGATCCCCGCCTCGCCGAGTGCGACCGGGAGGCGGCCCGCTTCCTCGCCACCGCCGACACGGCCCCGCACGAACCGGACGACGTCGCCCGCCTCCGCGATCCGCTGCGCCGCGCGCTCGACCTCCTCGACGACGTCGAGGCCGAGATGCTGCGGCCGCCCGGGCGGTGACGGCGACTATCCGCGGTGGACGGTGAAGCTGCTGGACTCGGCGAAGTCGTCGGAGTTGTCGGACTCGTCGATCCAGAGCTCGATGTTGCGGTGGTGGACGACGTGGGTCGGGTAGTTGACCGAGCGCAGCGTGACGGTGCCGGGCGCGGCGCCCTCCTCGGGACAGAACGTCGCGTCCTGGCGGAACAGGTCGGAGTCGTCGAGCGGGTCGAAGCGCAGGCGGTAGCCGGAGTGGCGCATGTAGCGGTCGCCGGAGCGGAACGTGAAGCAGGCCGCGTCGGCGAGGCCCTCGACGACCTCCAGCGCCGGGGCGTTCGCGGTGATCACGGCCAGGTCGTCCACACTCGACACCAGCGAGCCGGGCGAGGCGACGGACTCCAGCTCGTACGAACCGGTGGCCAGCTCCACCGGGCCCTCGGACGGCGGCGCGGCGGACGGGGTGCCGGCGACCGGGGCGGCGGACTGGGCAGCGGCCTCGTTGAGGTCGCGCAGCGGGTCCGGCTCGGAGACGCCGCGCCAGACGAGCCAGCCGAGGGCGAACGCGGCGACCATGCCGAGCGCGACGGCCGCGGTGACGCCGGGGTGCACGCGGTGGAACAGGCCGTTTCGCGGTGGGCGGGGGTCGTGCGCGCCCTTGCCGTAGACGGTGCCTGACAATGCCGCTCCTCGGGGTGTCGGAAGAACTCAACCGGCGGCGAAACTGTACAAAGCCGTCGCCAGTGTTCCGGGTCCGGGTGCGCCGGTAGGGTGGTCGTCCGTGGCGGTACGCATTGATATCGAAGCTTTCCGGGAGTCCGTGGCGGCACCGGTCCTGGACGCGGCCGACCGGCTCGTGGCCGACGGCGCGGTCGGCGAGCTGGAGTCGTCCGGTGGTGGCGTGCTCGCCGACGTCGCCGACGTGCAGGCCTGGGCCGGCATCGTGGACGGCGAGCTCGGCGGCGACTGTGACTGCGGGTCCGGTGAGCGGCTGTGCGCGCACGTGGTCGCGCTCGCGCTGACCGCGGTCGGCACCGGCTTCCCGTTGCTGGCCTCCGCGACACCGCCGGGTCCGGACACCACCGACCCGGAGCAGGCCCGCTACCTGGCGGCGCTGCGCGGGCTCACCGGGCGGCAGGTGGCCGCGCTGGTGGTGGACACCGCGCTGCGGGACCGGCTGTTCGCGGTGCGGCTGCTCGGCGAGGCCGGGCTGCTCGACGCGGACGCGGCGGCGAACGGGCTGGAGGACTTCCGGGCCGCGATCGACGTGGCCGCCGAGGACGAGGACGCGTGGGCGGCCGGCACCCGGCTGGCCGAGGAGGCGGAGATCCTGCTGCAGTACCCGGCGACCACGGCCGCGCTGGAGCTGGTCGAGGACGCGCTGCAGGTCTGGGACGAGCTGGCCGCGGAGATCGCCGACGACCCGGGTGAGATCACCGAGGTGCTCGTCGAGGGCCACCGTGAGCTGTGCGAGCGGCTCGGCCTGGACGAGGCGGAGGGCGCCGCGCGCCTGGACCGGGTGGCGGCGTCCGTGCGGTACGGGACGATCGTGCCGTCCGGCCGGTAGCCTGGTGCCGATGTTCGAGGCGGACGGCACGGACCTGCTCGGCGTACCCTATGAGCGCTTCGTCCTTGATTGTGGGCGGGACGCGCAGGGGCCGCTGATCGCCACGCTGGTGCGCCGCCGGCCGGACCACGGCGACGGGCGGCGGGCCGTGCTGATGCTCGGTGGGCTCGGGGACTACTTCTTCCAGACGCACGTCGCCGATCATCTGGCCGCCGGCGGCTGGGGCGTCTACGGGCTGGACGTGCGGCGGTACGGGCGGAGCCTGCTGCCGCACCAGACGCCGAACTTCTGCCGGTCGCTGACCGAGTACTACCCGGAGCTGGACGCCGCGGTCGCGCGGATGACGGCGGACGGCGCGCGGGAGATCGTGCTGTGGGGGCACTCCACCGGCGGCCTGATCGGGTCGCTGTGGGCGGCGGACCGGCCGGGCGTACCGGTCGCCGGCGCGTTCCTCAACAGCCCGTTCCTGGACTTCGCGCTGCCGTGGGTGCTGCGCCGCCCGGCGATGGCGGCGGTCTCCGCGGTGGCCCGGCTCGCGCCGCACGCGGTGATGCCGCATCCGACGTCCGACGCGTTCGCGGTGGCCACGCACGCCACGCTGGGCGGCGAGTGGTCCTACGACCTGGCGCTGAAGCCGGCGCGCGGGCACCCGATCCGGCTCGGCTGGCTGGCCGCGATCCGGGACGCGCACCGCCGGGTCCGGCGCGGGCTGGGGCTGCGCATGCCGGTGCTGGTCGGCTCGTCGGACCGGTCGTTCGACTGGGTGTCCGGACCGCGCGAGGACATCCACCGCACCGACATCGTGCTGGACGTCGCGCACATCCGGCGGTGGGGCGCGGCGCTCGGCACGCACGTCACGCTCGTCCGGTTCCCGGGTGCGCTGCACGATCTGACGCTTTCCGGACCCGATGTCCGCGCCGCGGTGTTGCGCCGGTTCGATCAGTGGGCCGGTTCGCACATCCGGCGTGACGCACCACGCCGAAACTTGAATGATTCCAATCTAGTGCCCTAAGGTCGTCGGCGTGACGTCCGATCTCGCGGCGCGGCTGCGGGCGGTCTCGTTGCGCGTGACCCGTCCCCGGCTGGCGGTGCTCGCCGCGCTGCACGACCACCCGCACGTCGACACCGACACCGTGATCTCCCTGGTGCGCGCGGACCAGCCCATGGTCTCCCACCAGGCGATCTACGATGTTCTGCGTGCGCTCACGGACGCCGGCCTGGTGCGTCGCATCCAGCCCGCCGGCGCGACCGCGCGATACGAGACCCGGGTGGGGGACAACCACCACCACCTCGTGTGCCGCTCCTGCGGCGCGATCGTCGACGTCGAGTGCGTCACCGGCCGGGCTCCCTGTCTCACCGCCTCGGACGACCACGGATTCGCGGTCGACGAGGCGGAGGTCGTGTTCTGGGGCACCTGCCCTGATTGTTCGTGATTGCGAGTGGAAGGAAACCAATGAGCGACAGTCTGGACCCGAAGGCCGGCGGCTGCCCGGTCGCGCACGACTCGGTGACCGCGACCGGCAGCGAGAGCGAGAACCCGGCGATCGACACGCCGACGCCGAAGACCGGCGGGCGCCCGCGCACGAACCGTGACTGGTGGCCGAACCAGCTCGACCTGTCCGTGCTGCACGCCCACTCGTCCAAGGGCAACCCGCTCGGCGACAACTTCGAGTACGCCAAGGAGTTCGCCAAGCTCGACGTCGAGGCGATCAAGCGCGACATCACCGAGGTGCTGACCACCTCGCAGGACTGGTGGCCGGCCGACTTCGGTCACTACGGCGGCCTGATGATCCGGATGAGCTGGCACGCCGCAGGTACGTACCGCATCCAGGACGGCCGCGGCGGCGCCGGCGACGGCGGGCAGCGGTTCGCGCCGCTGAACAGCTGGCCGGACAACGCCAACCTGGACAAGGCCCGCCGCCTGCTCTGGCCGGTCAAGCAGAAGTACGGCCAGAAGATCTCCTGGGCCGACCTGCTCGTCCTCGGCGGCAACGTGGCGCTGGAGTCGATGGGCTTCAAGACGTTCGGCTTCGGCTTCGGCCGCGAGGACGTGTGGGAGCCGGAGGAGATCTTCTGGGGCCCGGAGGACACCTGGCTCGGCGATGAGCGCTACTCCACCGACGCGCTGCCCGAGGGCGTCGGCGCGGCCGAGATGGGCCTCATCTACGTCAACCCCGAGGGCCCGCGCGGCAGCGCCGACCCGCTGCTCGCCGCGAAGTTCATCCGCGAGACGTTCGCCCGGATGGCGATGAACGACGAGGAGACCGTCGCGCTGATCGCCGGCGGCCACACGTTCGGCAAGACGCACGGCGCCGCGCCCGCCGACGGCCACATCGGCCCGGAGCCGGAGGCCGCGCCGCTGGAGGCCCAGGGCCTCGGCTGGCTGAACACGCACGGCACCGGCAAGGGCGGCGACACCATCACGTCCGGCCTCGAGGTCACCTGGACCGACAAGCCGACCCAGTGGTCCAACCGCTTCTTCGAGATCCTGTTCGGGTACGAGTGGGAGCTGACCACCAGCCCGGCCGGCGCGAAGCAGTACGTCGCCAAGACGACCGACGAGATCATCCCGGACGCGCACGACCCGTCGAAGAAGCACCGGCCGACGATGCTGACGACCGACCTGTCGCTGCGCGTCGACCCGGTGTACGAGAAGATCTCCCGCCGGTTCCTGGAGAACCCGGAGGAGTTCCAGCTCGCGTTCGCCAAGGCCTGGTACAAGCTGCTGCACCGCGACATGGGCCCGGTCAGCCGCTTCCTCGGCCCCTGGGTGCCGGAGGCCCAGCTGTGGCAGGACCCGGTGCCGGCCGTCTCCGGCCCGCTGGTCTCCGCCGAGGACGTCGCCGGACTCAAGCAGATCATCCTGGACTCCGGCCTGACCGTGTCCCAGCTGATCTCCACCGCGTGGTCGTCGGCCGCGACCTTCCGCTCCACCGACAAGCGCGGCGGCGCGAACGGCGCCCGCATCCGCCTCGAGCCGCAGCGCAACTGGGAGGTCAACCAGCCCGCGCAGCTGTCCGAGGTGCTCACCACGCTCGAGGGCATCCAGGCCGAGTTCAACGCGGCCGGCGGCGCGCAGATCTCGCTCGCCGACCTGATCGTCCTGGCCGGTGGCGCCGCCATCGAGAAGGCCGCGCGGGACGCGAACGTCGAGGTCACGGTGCCGTTCCACCCGGGTCGCACGGACGCGTCCCAGGAGCAGACCGACGTGGAGTCGTTCAAGGTCCTGGAGCCGCGCGCCGACGCGTTCCGCCAGTACCTGCGGCCGGGCGAGAAGACCCAGCCGGAGATCCTGCTGGTCGACCGCGCCTACATGCTCGACCTGACCGCACCGGAGATGACCGCGCTGATCGGCGGCCTGCGCGTGCTCGGCAACAACGTCGGCGGCGCCCAGCACGGCGTGCTGACCTCGCGCCCCGGCGTGCTCACCAACGACTTCTTCACCAACCTGCTGTCCCCCGGGACCCGCTGGAAGGCGTCGGAGACCGAGGAGCACGTCTACGAGATCCGCGACCTGTCCACCGACAAGGTCATCTGGACCGCGACCGCGGTCGACCTGATCTTCGGCTCCAACTCGCAGCTCCGCGCGCTGGCCGAGGTCTACGCGTCCGAGGACGCCCGCGAGAAGTTCGTCGAGGACTTCGTCAAGGCGTGGGTCAAGGTCATGGACAACGACCGCTTCGACCTGAAGTGATCCCCGCTTAGCCAGAACGGGCCCGGCCGAAAGGCCGGGCCCGTTCTGTGTGCGGTTCGCCTGAGAATCGCGGAGATACTTCTTGTAAGCGCCGCACTACTCTGGAGAGACTGCGAGCGCTGACCGGAGGCGGAGAAGTGGGGCAGGTGCGGCGATGGGGGGCGGCCACTTCGGTAAGTGCCGCCGGAATGGGTGCCTCCTGGGTGCTGTGCCAGGCAGTTCTCGGTATGGATCTCCCGACGGCGGTTGCTGTGGCGACGTCCGTAGCCGCGCTGATCGGTGCTCCGTCGGCGGCCTGGGCGGCGTATCGACCGGCCTTGCCGCTGGCCGACGACGTACGGCGCGACGTCGCTGACGCGACTGTGGAAGGGCACCTCACAGCCGTCGCGTGGAACATTCCGCCGCGAAATGTTGCGTTTACCGGCCGACGTGAGCAACTGGCGGCCCTCCGCGGGCATCTGCAGAACATGGGGCCTGTTGTCATCATGGCCCTGCACGGTATGGGTGGAGTCGGAAAGAGCTCGCTCGCGGTCGAGTACGCACATCGTTTCGCCGAAGACTACGACATAGCGTGGTGGATTGATGCCGAGCAGCCCGCTTTCGTGGCCGAGCAGCTGGTGAGCCTCGGATCTCTGGTCGGTTGGACGCCGAATCTGTCGGACGTCTCGGCCGGTGCCACGGAGGTACTGCGACGGCTTCGAGTCGAGAACAGATGGCTCGTCGTGCTCGACAATGTCGAGTCTCCCGAGGAGGTGGCTCGCTGGCTGCCGCAGGGACCGGGCCACGTGCTCCTGACATCCAGGAGGCCTGATTGGTGGCAGCTCGCGGCGGCGGTCGAAGTAGACGTCTTCGATCGGGACGAGTCGATCGCCTTGTTGCGCCGAATCTCACCTGCTGTCAGCGGTGCCGATGCCGGTGACATCGCGCGAGAGGTGGGTGACCTGCCCCTTGCCGTCGCACAGGCGGCCGGAGTGCTCTCGGAGACCGGAATATCGGCTCGTGACTACCTCAAGGAGCTGAGGCGGGGTGCCGCGGCGGTGATGGCCGAGGGTAAACCGCTTTCCTATCCGACCTCATTTGCCGCTGCGATAAAGCTCTCCCTGGGCCGAATGGCGGATGACAATGCGGCGGCTGCCCAGTTGGTGCGCCTGTGTTCGGCGTTCGCCGCCGAACCGATTCCGATCGAGTTGTTCTCTTCGGAGGCCGCAGCTCGGCTACCGCAGCCGCTCGGACCGGCGACGGTCTCTGCGATGGACTTCCGGCGGGTGCTCGGCCGGGTCAATCGATTCGGACTGGCGAAGGTCAACGAGTCCACCATGCAGCTACATCGATTGACGATCATGGTTGTCGCAGACCAGCTCGACGCCCATGAGAGCTCCGCAGTGCATGCGTCCGCGCAGTCTCTGGTCGCTGCGGCCACGCCGGGCGACAGCCGGCATCCGGAGAGTTGGCCGGCCTGGTCCCGGCTGATGCCCCACCTCTTGGCTCTTGAGCCGGCGAACAGTGAGAATCCTTCCTTCAGGGCGGCGGCGTGGCAGGGTGCGTGGTTCCTACTGGAACGTGGTGAGCTGTCGCTGGGCAGAAGCATCACCGAGGATCTCTACCTGCGGTGGCGGGACAGGCTGGGTTCGGATGACACGGACACCATGCACGCAGCGCATGGCTTGGCGTCGGCGCACTGGCGTCTGGGGCAGCATGATCGAGCTGAGGCGATAAGTCGGGATACCTACCTCCGGCGGCGCCGCCTATACGGGGAGGACCACGCTGACACGCTGCTGTCGGCTGTTCAGTACGCATGGCAGCTCTACGAGGTCGGAAGGTTTGCGGAAGCGTACGAACTGAACGAAGACGCAGTGGCCCGGCTCCGGCGGTGTAAGGGAATGGACAGCCGGCTCACACTGGGTGCCACTCACAATCTCGCCATCATGCTACGCAAACTCGGCGACATCGAGGCTGCGATAGCGCTTGATGAGGATACGCATGGCCGACGTCTGCGATTGCTGGGGAAGAGGCATCCCCACACCCTCATCTCAGTGCTCACCCTGGTGCGTCTGTATCGTCAAGCGGGCCAGGGGATCAAGGCGATGGAGATGTGCAACGAGGCGTTGGCAACTTCCAGGGCCACGCTCGGTGTCGGCCACTACATCACACACGACCTCGCCGCGCTCAAGGGAGTGCTGCTCTACGACGCGGGACGCCTTCAAGAGGCACAGCAGGTACAACAGGACACCCTCGATCGTCGTATCGAAGTGCTTGGTGCGGCGCATCCGCATACCGTCGAGACCGCGAAGGACCTCGCGAGGACCCTCCGAGCTCTGAAGAAGTCTCGGCTGGCAGTCCAGATAGAAGCGAAATTCCCCTCATCCGGCTGACCTTCGGCACGCGGTCCTGCGGCATGGCCGACCGCACGGCCATGCCGCAGGATGCGTGCTACTTCCAGAACGGCTTGTGCCGCTTCGGCTCCTCCGCCGGGAGGGTGTCGTCCACCGGCTTCCCGCTCTGGCCGGCGTCGCTCTGGCCGGTGCCGGGGGTTGTCGCGAACTCGTCCAGCAGGCGCAGGGACTCGGACCAGAGGGTGGCCAGGTCGGCGATGCCGCGCAGGAGCAGGCGCTTCAGTTCGGCCAGCGGGCGGACCTCGGACTCGGGGACGCCGGTCAGGACGGCGTGCAGGCGGGTTCCCAGGTCGTCGAGGAGGTCGCGTCGCTCCATCGTGGACAGGTCGACGGCCGCGCGCAGGCCGGCGGCCTCGGCACGGGCGAACGCGACGAGGTCCGCGCGCGGATCGGGCCGGCGGCCGCTCGGGGCGACGGCGGTGACCGGGGCCATCGCGGGGCTCGGCGCCCGAGGGACACGGCCGCCGGGCGCGGACGGGACGGCACCGGGCCGGCCGGACGCGGGGGGCGGTGGGGGAGCGGACGCCGTCGGTGCCGGGCTCGCGGGCGGTGCGGCGCCGAATTCCGGTGCCTCGGCGAAGGACGCGGCGCGGGCGACGCGGAATCCGCCCGCCGGGCCGCCACGGCCACCCACGACCGGTCGCTGCCCCGGCAGCGCGGGAACGGCGGTGAGCCGGTCGGCCGCGGGGTTCTCCCAGCCGGACGGCGACTCGACCGGCTGCGTCACCCGCCGGGTCTCGCCGCCCTCGGTGACCACCCGGGTGTCCACGGCCAGCCACGCCGTGAAGCGGCACAGCACCCGGTGCCGCAGCGAGGTCGCGACGATCTCCGGTTCCAGGGTGACCTCGCCGATCGTGTAGCGGTCCTCCAGCTCGCGCAGCCGGGCCCGCGCCCACTGCGCGGTCACCGCGGTCTCGTCGTCGCGCCGGACCGGCACCTGCACCACGAACTCCGCGTCGTCACGGGTGCGGCCGCGTACTGTCAGCGACGCGGGCGCCGGTTCCGAGGACCGTTCGAACAGCACCAGCGGTACGCCCGGGAAGATCGACTCCGGTCGCCGGGGCGGGAAGCCGTCGACGGTCACGGACGTCACCAGCGGGGCGGCGATGCGCCGGTGGATGCGGTCCATGGCCTCGTCGAGGCGGTCCTCGCTCTCGACCAGTTCGCAGCGGCCGGCGCCGGTCGCGGCCAGCCGGCCGAGGAAGCCGGCGTTGACCGCACGGTCGATGCCGACCGTGTGCACCCGGACGCCGGCGGCGAGCGAGCCGGCCTGGGCGAGGATCTGGTCCTCGTTGCCGACCTGCCCGTCCGTGATCAGCACCAGCACCCGGTCCCGGCCCTGCGGGGAGGTGGCCAGCAGCCGCAGCCCGGCCTGCAGCGGTGCCAGGATCTCGGTGCCGCCGCGGGCCTGCGCGCCGGCCACCCACTCCACGGCCCGGAACCGGTTGCGGTCGGTCCCCTCGGACAGCCCGTCGCCGAGCGCGGGCGGCCGCTCGATGTGGTTGTCGAAGGTGAGCACCGCGAACCGGTCGGCGGCGGTGAGCGTGTCGACGATCCGGGCGGTGGCGCGCCGCGCGGTCACCATCTTCCAGCCGTGCATGCTGCCGGACCGGTCGAGCAGCAGCACCACGTCCTTCGGCCGGGGCGCGGCGGACGTCGTCGGCGGCAGGACCACCAGCTGGTACGTACCCCCGTCGGCGTCGGGCACGAAGACGGCGCCGGACCCGGAGCCGGAGTACGGCAGCCGCAGGACGAAGTCGCGGTCCGCGCGCTCGCCCGGCAGGATCTCGATCCGCCCGGAGTCGCGGGTGACCGCGTGCAGGCTGGAGCGGACCTCGGTCAGCGGCAGCCCGGCCGGGTCGACGTCGACGCCGATCGACAGGCGCAGCGGGTGCGGGAAGCCGGGCAGCAGCACCGGCGGCGTGATCCGGGACGCGTCCGGGACCGCGTCGGTGTCCCGGACCCGGCCGTCGCCGGCCTGCTCGCCGGGCAGCGGTACCCCGGGGACGTAGCGGGGCGCGACGACCAGCGGGAACCGGAACGTGGCGGCGTCGTCCTCCCAGGCGAGCGGGCCGGTCAGCGACAGTGTCACGGTGACGCGCTCGCCGGGCAGGATGTTGCCGACGCGCATGGTGAACACGTCCGGCCGGTCCTCCTCCGCGATCGAGGCGCGCCGGCCGGCGCTGATCGCGGCGTCGTAGGCCTGACGGGCCGCGCCGCGCTCCCGCAGGTCGGCCTCGACGGTGCGGTCGTCCGCGGTCATGGTCATGCCGGTCACGGCCGCGCGGTCGGGCAGCGGGAAGATGTAGGTGGCCTCCAGCGGTTCGTCGAACGCGTTGACGAACTCGGTGGTGACGACGGTGCGGGAGACCAGGCCGCTGATCCGGGCCCGCACGTCCAGCCGGTCGAGCGGCAGGTTGCCGCGGGGCGTGCTGAGCGTGCCGAGGCCGGCGTCCGGCCGGGGCTGCGGCGGTGCGATCGGGACGACGGGCAGTACGGTCATGCGTTTCCCCCATCTTTGAGCAGGCCACGGGCCCGGAGCAGGTCGATCAGCGGCTGGGCGGCTTCGGTGAGGTCCTCCAGGTCGGGTGCTGACGGCCGTACCGGCAGGAGGAGGAAGGCACCACCGCCCAGCGCGACGCCTCCCACCTCCCGCACGCCGCCGGTGGCCGGGGGTTCGTGCGCCGCCGCCGGCGGCGTGGCCCAGAAACGCGGGCGGCTCGCGGCCGGCGGGGCCTCGGATCTCAGCAGCTCGGCCGGGACGCGGGCGATCGCGGCCAGCTCCGCATCGGTGGCGCCGGCCAGCTCGGCCTGGATCGTTGCGAGGGACTGCCCGGCGGCCTGGCGGCGCTTGACCGCGACGATCTGCAGCAGGTGCCGTGGCCCGTAGAGCGCGGTGCGCCCGCGCATCGCGGTGGCGCGGTCGACCAGGCCGGTCGTCGCGTACCACCGCACCGCGCGACGGTCGGGCAGCTCACGGACGCGGCCGTTGGGCGCACCGGGATATTCGGCCGTGAGGGCCTCCCGCACGCGCTCCAGCAGCTCGTCCATCGTCCACATGCCCGCCATCGTGACACTGTCACCGTGACAGTGTCAACGGCTGATCTAGACTGCCGGGCATGAGCGAGCCAATCATCAGCTCGGCGCCCGCCGCCGCGAGGCCGCGGTGGCAGGGGGGAACGGCATGACCGAGCGGCTGTCCAGCCGGGAGATCGCCCGGCGTGCGGTCCGGCGGCAGATCGAGACGGTCGCGATGGAGCTGTTCCTCGAGTCGGGGTTCGACGCGGTCACGATCGACCGGATCGCGGCCGAGGCCGGCGTGTCGCAGCGGACGTTCTTCCGCTACTTCCCGACCAAGGAGGACGTGGTCGTCGGCGACCCGATGGAGTTCGGCACGATCCTGCGCGACCTGCTCGAGGCGCGCCCGGCGGGCGAGCCGGCGGCGGAGGCGGTGCGGCGTGCGCTGGAGGGGTTCGCGCAGCTGGTGGAGCAGAACCCGGCCGCGCCCGGCATCTCGAAGGTCATGTTCACGATCGGCACGCCGGGCCTGCGCGCCAAGCACATCGAGAAGAACACGGTGTGGCAGGAGTTGCTGCTGCCGGACGTGCTGCGCCGGTTCGGTGACGTGCGCGACGCCGAGCTGGTCGCGCGCGCCCTGATCGCGTCCGGGCTGGCCGTCTTCGAGACCGCGCTGGCGTACTGGGCGGCGCACGGCGGCGACCTCGGCGACCTGCTGGCCCGCGCATTCGAGGGGCAGCGTCTGACGTAGGTGGCAGTTACTGACATGTCTGGCATAGGCTGTCGGCAAGGAATCCCCTTGCTGACGGGAGTACGCGCATGTCTCGCATCACCACGCCGTTCCACGCGGGCACCACGGCCGACGAGGTCGCGGCCGGTCACGACCTCACCGGCCGGCGCGCGATCGTCACCGGCGGCGCCTCCGGCATCGGCCTGGAAACCGTCCGCACGCTGGCCCGGGCCGGTGCGGACGTGACCGTCGCGGTCCGCGACGTCGACGCCGCCCGGGACGCGCTCGACGACGGCACCGTCCGGATCGCCCGGCTCGACCTGGCGGACCCCGGGAGCGTCCGCGCGTTCACCGCGGCCTGGGACGGTCCGCTGCACCTGCTGATCAACAACGCCGGTGTGATGGCGGTGCCGGACCTGCGGCGTACCGCCGAGGGGATCGAATGGCAGTTCGCCGTCAACCATCTCGGCCACTTCGCGCTCGCGGAAGGGCTGCACGGCGCGCTCGCCGCGGCGGGCGGAGCCCGGATCGTCGCGCTGGCGTCGGCCGGCCACCACGTGTCCCCGGTCGTCCTCGACGACGTCAACTTCGAGAACCGGCCGTACGACCCGTGGGCCGCCTACGGCCAGGCGAAGACCGCGACCGTGCTGTTCGCGGTGGAGGCGACCCGCCGGTGGGCCGCGGACGGCATCTACGCCAACGCGGTGTCGCCGGGCGGCGTCATGACCAACCTGCAGCGCCACATCCCGGCGGAGACCCGGGCGCGGTGGGCCACGGCGCCGATCCTCAAGACGCCGCAGCAGGGCGCCGCGACCACCGTGGTCGCCGCGATCGCGCCGCAGTTCGACCGGATCGGCGGCCGCTACCTGGAGGACTGCACCGAGGCCGAGGTCATCGACGACGACGCGGAGGCCGGGCTGGCCGACCCCGGCGTGCGCCGCTGGGCGCTGGACCCGGCCGCGGCCCGGCGCCTCTGGGAGGTCTCTACGGCCTTCGCAGCCCGGTGAGCATGACGTCGAGGTAGCGGTGCGTGACCGCGCGACGATCCTCCGCCCCCGGGTGCACCCGCACCGCGAAGATCACCCCGCACATCAGCGGCAGCAGGTCCGCGTCCGTCACGTCGGGGCGGACCCGGCCCGCCGCCCGCGCGCGGTCCAGCAGCCGGCCGGTCAGCGTGTCCAGCCGGTCGCGCAGCTCGGCCGTGCGCGGCAGCACGTAGGTGCCGGCCGCCAGCGCCGGCTGCATCGACGCGTCGTCGAGCTGCGCGTCCAGCGTCGCGATCAGGAGGCCGGCGAACGCGGCCCCGGCGTCGTCCTCGGTCACCGCCCGTTCCGCGTGCGCGACCAGCGCCTCCAGGCTCGGCGTCGCGATCGTCTCCAGCAGCGCCTCCGGCGTGGGGAAGTGCCGGTAGACCGTGGCGACGCCGACCGAGGCGGCCCGCGCCACCTCGTTGAGCTGCACCGGGATGCCCTCGTCCACGAAACGCCGCCCGGTGTCGACGATCAGTTGCCAGTTGCGGGCCGCGTCCTTGCGCATGGTCATGAGACGAGGGTAACCGGATAACTCATCCACTTCATGTTACGTTGAAGCGGATGAGTTATCCGGTTCTTTGTCGGGAGCGACCCCATGACCACGGTGCAACTGAGTAACGAGACGATCGAGGCCGGCGGGCGCACCCGCACCTACATACTGGCCGCGCCCGCCGGCGGCTTCGACCGCGTGCTGCTGGCCTTCCACGGATCCGGCCTCAGCGCGGCCCGGTTCCGGTCGTTCACCGGTAACACCTTCGACACCATCCCGGGTACGGCCGTCGCCTACCTCGACGGCTACCGGAGCCAGTGGAACGACGCCCGCCTGGCGAGCACCTTCCCGGCCCGCCGGGAGAACGTCGACGACGTGGCGTTCGCCGCCGCGGTCGCCGGCCGGGTCGCCGAGGGCCGGCCGGTGTACGCGGCCGGCTACTCCAACGGTGGTGGCCTGGTCATCCGCCTCCTGCACGAACGCCCCGACCTGATCGCCGGTGGCGCCGTCATCGCGTCCGGCCAGCCCGCCCCGGACAACTTCCTGCCGTCGCCCACGCTGCCGGTCGTGCCGAAGCCGGTGCTGCTCATCCACGGCACCCGCGACCCGCTCGTGCCCTACCGAGGCGGCCGGATGGCCGGCTGGGCGCGCGTCGTGTTCCGCTCCGGCGGCGCGCTGCTCTCCGCGCCCGACACCGCCGCGTACTTCGCCGCCCGCAACGGCATCACCGCGCCGCCGGAGACGGTCACGCTCACCCCCGAGGTGAGCCGCACCGACTTCCACCAGGCCGGCCACGAACCGGTGCGGCTGTTCACGATCCACGGCGGCGGCCACACCGTCCCGGGACCGGTCCCGTCGCCCGCGCTGATGGGCCGCACCACCCGGGACCTGCACACCACCACCGCGATCGCGGACTTCTTCGGTTTCTAGATTTACGTGCTCCGGCCGGTCCGGCGCGGGCTGTGCCGCCCCGGACCGGCCGGTGCTGCTCAGCGCTTCGCGGGGACCAGGCGGTAGATCAGGCCCGCCGCGTCGTCGGAGACGTAGAGCGCGCCGTCCGGACCGGGGACGGCGTCGACGCTGCGGCCCCAGCGGGTGCCGTCCGCGTTCTGCCAGCCCGTGACCAGGGGCTGGGGTGCGGTGAGCGTGCGCTTGCGCTGGTCCCACGGGCTGTAGACCACGGACGGCTCGCGCGGGGGCTGCCGGTTCCAGGAGCCGTGCGAGGTGATCAGGGCGCCGCTGGACAGCGACCGGGGCAGCGCGGAGCCGTGCGTGAAGGCGAAGCCGAGCGGTGCGCTGTGCGCGGGCAGGCCGACCGCGGTGCGGTCCACGGTGGAGCAGTCCAGCACCGAGTCGTCCGGGTTGCGCAGCGGCTGTGCCACGTACCCCAGGTTGGTCAGGTTCTTGCTGCCCCTGGTGTCCGGTACGCAGTAGGGCCAGCCCAGCTCCGTGCCGGTGGTGATCCTGGCTACCTGGTCGACCGGGTTCTCGTTGACGTACGCCGGGACCACCTGCCCGTACTGCCCGGTGTCGTCGCGGAACGGATAGGGCTGGTTATCGGCCTGGTTGATCGAGGCCCACAGCGTGCCGTCCGGGGCGAGGTCCAGGCCGGAGCCGTTGCGCACACCGGTGGCGATCGTCCGGTCGCCGGTGCCGTCCAGCCCGACCCGGCGGATCGTGGCCCGCTCCGGCGTCGTACCGGTGCGGTCGACCGGGTCGTCGTTGGTCAGCGAGCCGAGGTTGTAGAACACCTGATTGCCGCGGACCACCGGGGTGATCCGGTCGTGCCCGCCGCTGGGCAGGCCGTCGACGATCACGCGCTGGTTCGACACGGCGCCGTTCGCGTAGTCCCACACCAGGATCCGGTTCCGGTCGCCGGCCACCACGACGTGCCGGCCGTAGCCACCGGCCACGTCCAGGCCCTGCGGGTGCTGGAGACCGTCGACCAGCGTCGTCACCGCCGGTCCCGCACCGCCGGCCGCCGGGGTGAGCAGCTTGATCGCCCCGGCCGCGCCGGTCGAGACCAGCAGGCGGCCGTCCGGCGTCCACGCCAGGCGCCGCGCGCCGGGCACGTTCGCCCAGACCTCCGCGGACCAGCCGGGACGCAGGTTCAGCGACTGGCCCGCGGCCGTGCCGGGATCGACCCCGCCGGCCACGGCCAGCGCCACCGGTGACAGCGGGCCGGCGGCGCTCGCCGCGGGTGGACCGAGCGTGACCACCAGCCCGAGCGACAGCGCCACCGCGGCGCCGGACCGGAGTCGCCACGGGACACCGCCACCACGTGACGCGACGGCGGAAACGGGCATGGGCATGGCTGCACCTCTCGTCGACGGACCGTGGTATCGACGATAGTCATCATCGGGCGGTCCCGCTCACGAAACCTCCACCCCGGCTCCACCCGTCCTCCCGGCGGCCGCCGGAGCATGGACGGCATGCCTCAGCTGCTTCGGTTCGGATATCAGCAGGCCGCGAGCTGTGTGTTCGCCGGCGTGGTCTTCGGCCTGCTCGCGGTGACCGGCGTGCTGCCGCTGCCGATCGCCCGGTACGACGCGCTGCTGATCGGCTGCCTGGTGCTGACCGCGCTGCTCTGGACGCTGCGCGTGGAGACCGGCCGGGAGGTGCTCGTCATCGGCCTGTTCCACCTGGTCGGACTGGCGCTGGAACTGTTCAAGGTGCGGGCCGGATCGTGGTCGTACCCGGAGGACGCGGTCACCAAGATCGGCGGTGTGCCGCTGTACAGCGGGTTCATGTACGCCGCGGTCGGCAGCTACCTGTGCCAGGCCTGGCGACGGCTGGATCTGGAACTGACCGGCTACCGGACGTGGCCGACCGCGGCGGCCGCGCTGTTCGTCTACGCGAACTTCTTCACCCACCACTGGCTGCCGGACCTGCGCCTGCTCGGCGCGCTCGGGCTGCTGGCCGCGACCTGGCGCACCGCGGTCACGTTCCGGGTCGGCACCGTGCGGTACGCGATGCCGCTCGCGCTGTCGTTCGCGCTGGTCGGCGGCCTGCTCTGGCTGGCCGAGAACGCGGCCACCTTCCTCGGCGCCTGGCAGTACCCGGACCAGGGCGACGTGTGGCGCATGGTCCACCTGTCCAAGGCCGGCTCCTGGGCCCTGCTGGCCAGCGTCAGCTTCGTGCTGGTCGCGGCCCTCAAACGCTGGGAGTCACGATCGTTCCCGCGCCCGGCGACCACCGGGGCGACACCCGCGGCGGCGGTCCGGCCGCGATCCTGAACACCCTGTCGCGCCGCGGGCTCAGCGCACCGTGAGCACGGCGGTGTAGAGCGGGCTGCCGTCCGTGGCGGCCAGGCGCCACGGCGAGTCCGCCACCACGGCCTCGAACTCGGCCACGCCGGCCAGCCAGTAGTCGAACCAGGCCGTGACCGTGGAGCCGTGGCGGACGCGGATGCGCAGCTGACCGCCGGGGCGGCCGCGGTCGCGGTTGCGGCGGTGGTATTCGGCGTGGACCGGGTCGGTGGACCGGTAGGGGTCGATGTTGGACCCCAGCAGCACGGCTCCCGGCGCGGCGACCCCGGCCAGCGCGGCCAGCCGCCGGGCCGCGGCCGCGGGCGAGCCGAGCAGGGCGAGGTTGCCGCCCATCAGCAGCAGCGTGTCGAACGGGCCGGCGGGCAGGGTGTCGATGTCCCCGGCGTCCGCGGCCAGGCCGCGGGCCCGGCAGACCTCGACCGCGCCCGGGGACGGGTCGACGCCGCGCACGTCCGCGCCCCGGTCGCGCAGCGCGGCCAGGTGGCGGCCGGCACCGCAGCCGACGTCGAGGACGCGGCCCCGGGCCCGGCCCAGCAGCGCGACCTCGGACGCCGGCCAGTGCTCCGGGCCGTGCAGGTAACGCGCGGCGTCGCCACGGCTGACGAAGCCGTCGTCGCGTTCGACGATCTCGGTGGCGGTGCCGGCCGCCGCGGCCTCCCGCAGCAGGTCCCCGAACGCGTCCCCGATCACCGGCTCCATGACCGTCGTTTCTACCGGTCCCCGAGGACGCGGTAGACGGCCTGGTCGAAGTCGGCGAACGCGCCGTCGGCGCCGAGGTCCTGGACCCAGAGGCCGGCCATGGCGCCGGTGAAGCCCCAGGCCTCCGGCTCGCCGTCGACCTTGTGGGCGGCGTGCTCGTCGGAGAGGATCGTGGCGTCCGGCGTGGCGGGCAGCTCGGTCCAGGTGCCGCCGGTCGCGTACGCGAAGCGGATGACCGGGCCGTCGAACGTGACCCGCAGGCGCAGGCGGTCGACGCCGGGCAACGGCACGCGGCTGTCCGGGTGGGTGGCGCGGCGGCCGTTGTCGCAGGAGAGCACCTCGAGCACCGGGTGGCCCTCGTCGCCGCGCGTGACGTACGCGTAGTGCCAGTTGCGGGTGTTGTAGTAGGCGGTGACGCCGGCGAGCTGGCGGAAGTTCGCCGGGCGGAACTCCATCGTCGTCTCCAGGCTGCACCGCCGCGCGGTGACCCGCCGCGCGACCAGGCTCGGCCGCAGCCGGCCGACCGGGGACTGCCCACCGTGGACGCGCAGGTGCGACGGGCGCGCGGACAGCTCGACCCAGTCGGGCGTGGCCGGGCGGCGCAGCGTCGACCAGTCCGGGCCGAGCGCGGGGGCGTCGAAGTCGTCGACCGCGGTGTCCGGGACGGTGTGGATCTCCTCGACACCGTCCGGCACGGGCACCAGGTCGGCCGGGACGCCGCCGTCGACCCGCGGCCAGCCGCCGGGCTCCCAGGTCACCGGCTGGATCGCGGTCTCCCGGCCGAGCACGCAGGCACCGCGCGGCGTGTACGGCCGGCCGACCAGGTGGGCCAGGTACCAGCTGCCGTCCGGGGTGGAGACCAGGCTGCCGTGCCCGGCCTTCTGCATCGTCAGGTCGGGGCGGTGCAGCGAGGTGATCAGCGGTCCGGCCGGGTCCGGCTCGTACGGCCCGAGCAGCGAGCGGGACCGGGCGACCAGTGCCTCGTGCTCCCAGCTCGTGCCGCCCTGCGCCACCAGCAGGTAGTACCAGCCGTCCCGCTGGTAGAGGTGCGGCCCCTCGACCAGGCCCGCGGACGTACCCGGGAAGATCTGGAACTCCTCGCCGACGAGCGTGCGGGTGGCGCGGTCGTAGCGCTGGGCCTGGATGCCGGCGAAGCGGTTGTGGCCGGGCCGCCAGTCCGCGGTCATCGACAGCATCCAGGTGCTGCCGTCCTCGTCGTGGAACAGCGAGGCGTCGAAGCCCCGCGCGTGCAGCACGACCGGGTCGGACCACGGGCCGTCCGGTGACGGCGCGGTGGTCAGGTAGTTCTGCGAGTCCCAGTAGCCGCTGGAGAAGCTGGACACGTCCGTGTAGACCAGGTGGAACTCGCCGTCCACGTACGACAGGTCGGGCGCCCAGACGCCGCACGAGTCGCCGGCGCCACGCAGGTCGAGCAGGCGCTCCTCGGTGAGGATGCCGCCGAGCGGGCGCCAGTGCACCAGGTCGGTGGAGTGGTGCAGGCGCACGCCCGGGAACCACTCGAACGTCGACGTGGCGATGTAGTAGTCGGTCCCCACCCGCAGGATCGACGGATCCGGGTGGAAGCCGGGCAGCACCGGGTTCCTCAGCAGCGGCGTGGCCGCGCGGTCCGGTGCCTGCAGGGCGTTGCCGGTCGTGGAGGTCATGGGTCCCATCTCAGTCGCTGAGTCCGAAAAACCTTCCGGAAGAACATCGGAGACGGTACGGCCGTGAGCGCCCCCGCCCGGCCGATGCTAGTACGCCGATCGATGAATTCGGTAGCTCTTTCTGCCGGTCTCCGGCGTCGAAAATTTTCGAAGCACAACCGGAACATCGGCGAACCAGCGACGAAACTGCCGGACCTGCGCGGCGGCCCGCGGTCAGCCGGCGACCGGGTTGCGGCAGGCCGCGTCCAGCCGGCTGGCCGGGCGGACCTGGCGGCCGAGACCCTCCAGCAGCGAGTCCTCGACGTGGAAACCGCGCACCCACAGGCGATAGCGGGGCAGCTCGCCCTCGGTCGGGCAGAGGACCTGAGCTTGCACCAGACCGGTCGGTACGTACCGGACGCCGCCGCTCTCCTGCAGGATCACCATGTGCACGTCGTCCACCGTGATCACGTGACCGAGGATGTCCTCGGTGTCCCGCGTGTCGACCGGTGGCGCACCGGCCGGTGGCGCACCGGGCGGCGGCTCGCCGGGCGGCGGCTCATCGGCCGGTGGCGCGGCGGGGCTCGGGGAACCGGGCTGTTCGGTGGTGCCGGCCGGTGCGGGACCGGCGGTGCCCGTCGGGCCGGGTGTGGCGGTGCCGGCCGGGCCGGGTGTGGCGGTGGCGGTCGGGCCGGTGCCGGCAGTGCCGGTCGGGCCGGTGCCGGCAGTGCCGGTCGGGCCGGTGCCGGCAGTGCCGGTCGGGTCGGTCGGGTCGGTGGCGGGGGCGTCGGCCGGGTCGGGTGGCGGCGGGACGGTGGCCGGGTCGGCGCGGAGCACGGTGGTCACGGTGAGCGGCAGCACCGGCGTGGTGATCATCGGGACCGCGGCCGCCGCGACCATGACCAGCGCGACCGACTGCGCGAACACCGTCAGCACCCCGACGAAGCGCCGGGGCAGCGGCCCCGGGACGCCCAGCGCCAGCAGCGGCGGCGCCACGAACAGCGTGAACACCAGCCAGTCACCCTGCCTGCCGGCGGCCGCGACGGTCGGCCCGACCAGCCAGCCGTACGCCACGACGCCCGCTCCGACCACGGCGGCGACGGTCCACCGGGAGTCGCGCGGGACGGTCACGATCGATTGGAACGCCGCGACCGCGCACGGCAGCAGCAGCGGCAGGTACATGAGCTGCCAGGTGATTCCGGCCAGCCCGAACGCGGCCACCGCGAACCACAGCGGCGCCGCGCGCAGCCAGCGGGCGAACAGCGGCAGCCGCCCCTGGTCCGGCGTGTGCCCGGCCAGCGCCACGCCGCCGATCGCGAGCACCCCGACCAGCGTCGCGGACACGAACCGGGCCGCGGTGGTGAACAGCGCCGCGATCAGGTTGATCGGGTCCACGTTCGCGACCAGCAGCAGCGTGGTCTGCAGCTCACCGCCGGCCTCGACGCCGAGCCGCAGCACCGAGAAGATCGCCGGCACGCCGACGACCACGCTCCAGAACGACTGCCCGGGCCGCGCCCCCTGGTCGGCGGAGTCCGGTGGCGGCGCGGCACTCATCTCGGCGAGACCTTGTCGTCGTGGTCGACGAGGTCCGGCACGTCCAGCGGCTCCGGCTGACTGATCTCGTCGACGTCGGCCAGGTACCACGCGCCGAGCGTGTTGTTGTAGGCCGTCAGCCACGGGCTCGCGCCGGTCTCGCGCCCCTCGTCGTAGCTCTTCTGCAGGAAGTACGCGATCAGGTCCCGCAGGGGCTCGTCGTTGATCGAGACGCCGACGTGCAGCCGCTCGTCCGCGCCGAACGGCAGCTGGACGTACGCCAGGTCCTGCGGATGCTGTGAGTAGTAGCCGGCCAGGATCGTCTTGTCCGAGCTCATCGCGCCGTACTTGCCGGACCGCAGCCCGTCCGCGCACTCCTGCAGGTCCTGCACGACGGACCGGTTGAAGCCGCGCCGGGTCAGCTCGTCCTCCGTGGTCGAGCTGCCGCTGGTGCAGACCTTGACCTGCTTCTCCTTGAAGTCGTCCTCGATCCGCAGTGTGGACGCCGACGCCTTCGGCACCAGGAACGCCTGGTTGGTCACGAAGTACGGCCCGGCGAACCCGATCAGCTTGGCGCGCTCCTCCGTGTACGACAGGCTGGCCACCACCATGTCGACGTGGCCGGCCAGCAGGAACCGGATCCGCTCGTCCGTGCGCACGGTCACGAACTCGACGTCGCTCTCGTTGGTGTAGCCCAGCGACCGGGCCAGATAACGCGCGATCTCCACGTCGAAGCCGCTGCGCACACCGTCCCGGACCTCACCCATCAGCGGTTCGTTCGCGGCGACGCCGATCCGCAGCTTCGGCTGCTGCCAGATGCCGGTCTGCCGCAGCAGGTCGTCCACGGACGGCGGCCCGGCCTCGTCCGACTGGCACCCGGCGACGGTGGCCAGCCCGAGCGTCAATATCACCGCGGCACCGGTCACCGCACGGCGGAAACGATCACGTCGCATATCCATCACCCCGTCGGACGGAAGGCCGTCAAGCGTAGTGCGACAGAGTAAACGCTCTATGTGACAAGTGTGGACCGGCCGCGCACCCCGAGCGAGCGCGCGGCCGGAAATCACGGGATCAGCTGTTGTAGATCGGAATCCAGCCGAGGCTCTGCCCGGTCTCCGAGAAGACCTGCATCTTGCGCACCATCGGCCCGACCGACGTGGCCGCTACGGCGTTGCCCACGCCCAGACCGTCCTTCGCGAGCACCTTGCCGGTGATCTTGAAGGTGCCCTGCGTGGCGATCTCGGCGCGTTCGGTGCCGCCGCTGTGCGTGGCATCGACGCGCTGGATGATCACGGTGCCGGGGTGGGCCCAGATCGGCTGGGCGGCCTCCACCGTGTTCCAGGCGACGGTGACGTCGGTGGAACGTGCGTCGGCCTCGCCCGTGGCGGTGCCGTTGTCCTTGACGAAGATCGCCGGGAGGTTCGGGTTCGCCTGGCGGACGACGTTACCGGTGACGGTGACCTTGTGGCTTCGCGAGTTGACCGCGATGCAGGTCGCCTCCGCGGTCGCGACGGTGTTGATCACGCTGTTGCCGGCGATCGTCGCGTCGGTCGTCGACAACAGCGTGAGCGTGCCCTTGACGGAGTTGACGATCGTGTTGCCGGTGATGGAGATGCCCATCGCGCGGCCCACCGGGCTCTTCCCCGCGTCCGCGGTGCCGTCGATCTCGATGCCGTGCAGGTGCGGCGCGAAGATGGTGTTGTTCGCGATGGTGACGTGCGTGACCGCCTGCGTCCAGATCGCGGACTGGCCGATCTCGGCGAGCGTGTTGCCGGCGATGACCGTGCGGGTGCCGCCGGCCCAGACGCAGATGCCGTCGAAGTAGTCCGAGAGCCTGGAGTCGGCTTCCGGCGGCGGGTGCTCGCCGAGCCGCTTGTACTCGTCCGTCGACGTGTAGTCCATCGCCACGTGGTTGTTGACGATGCGCACGTCCCGGCCGTTGGTCGAGATGCCGAAGCGGGTGTCCTCGGTCGTGCAGTTGGTGATCACGATGTCGTCGGACGTGCGCGGCGTCGCGTCGAAGATCGCGATCCCGTTGAAGCGCACGCTCTGCACCCGCACGCCGTCCACCACGAGACCGGTGGACTTCACGATTCGCACGCCGTTCTGGTACGTCGTGCGGCTCGTGTCCCGCAGCGTCAGGCCGATCACCTTGACCCGGGTGCAGTTCTCCAGGTGCAGGATCGCGTACGGGTCGAAGTCGTCGACCGGATTCGCCTTGCCGCCGACGAGCGCGATCGTCGCGCCGTGCCCGGAGATGACGGCGTCGGTCAGGTTCCGCGCGTTGAGCTGGTCGGTCACCTTGTAGGTGCGCCCGGCCGGGAAGACCACGCTCTTCCTACTGGTCGCGGCCGCGTTCAACGCCGCCTGAATCGCCGCGGTGTCGTCCGTCGTGCCGTCACCGGCCGCACCGTGGTCGAGGACCGAGATCCAGCCCTCGCCACCGGCCGCCGCCGCGTCGGTCGGGGCCGCCTGCGCCGCCGACCCGGTCACCGCGACCGCGCCGACCGCCGCCGTCGAGGCCAGCCCGGCCCGCAGCGCGCCCCGCCTGCTGATCATCTCCACGATGTCTTCCTCCCGTTGATCTTCATAACCGACGGCACACTAGTCGATATTGGCGGCCCGTGGTGTCCTGTGTGCTCAGCGTGACGAAGAGGCGATGCGGGGCCGGGAGAAGCCGGGCGGCTCGGCCGACCTGGTCCGCGCGCTCCTCGACGCCGGCGCGTCGCGTGCCCACCCACTGCGCGTCGCGCCCACCCACTGCACACCCGACGGCGGCTCGGTGCCGAACCCGCTGGCCGCGGCCGATGCCGGCGTGTCGGTCGTGGCGCTGGCCACGGTGCACCGGTCACGCGGCGCTGGTCACGCGGCGCTGGTCACGCGGCGCTGGTCACGCGGCGCCGGTCACGCGGCGCCGGTCACGCGGCGCTGGTCGCGGCGCCGGCCACGCGGGCCGGTCACAGCGCCGGTCACGCTGCGCCGGTCGTGCTGCGCCGGTCGTGCTGCGCCGGGCGCGGCGCCTCTCACGGTGCGGCGGGCGGGGTCACTGGTCGCCGGGTGCGCGGGGTGCGGCGAGTGGCGGGTGGCCGGTGGTGGCTTGGAAGCGGGTGGGGCGGAAGCGCGCGAGCAGCGGCTCCGGGGCGGCGCCGGTCAGCTCGGCGGCGATCGTCTCGGCGAGCCACGGGGCCAGCGTGATGCCGCTGTGGGTGGCGATCGCCCAGACCGGTGAGCCGGGGGCGACGGGGCCGGCGGCGGTGCGGCCGTCGGCCGGGATGACGCGGTGGCCAACCCGGACGGCGGCGATCCGGGTGCGGGTGTGCGGGAGCGCCTCGGCGACCCGGTGTGCGATCTCGGCGGTGACCGTGGCGGGCGGTTCCCGGCCGGGCTCGGCCGTACCGTCGAGGTCCAGGGTCTGGACGAGGAGCGTGCCGTCGTCGCCGGGGCGCAGGCCGAGGCGGTCGGTCTTCACGATGCCGGTGACGCCGTGGCCGGGCGCGACCACGTCCGTGAGGTAGCCGAACGCGGCGTAGCCGGCGGCCGGCGGCACCAGCGGGAGCGTGCCGCCGGCGGACGCGACCAGGGCGGCGGTGCCGGTGCCGGCGCAGACGACCACGGTGCCGGCGGTGACCGTGCCGCCGTCGGTCAGGTGCACGGTCGCCCGGCCGGCGTGTGACGCGACGCCGGTCGCGGTCGCGGTGCGGACGGTCACGCCCGGCCGGGTGAGCAGGTGGGCGACGTAGCGGCGCGGGAACGCGTGCCCCTCGCCGTCGAAGATCGCCACGAGTGCGTCGTCCGGGACCGGCATCGGCGTGCGCGCGCGGGCCTCGGCCGGCGTCGCCCAGCGGGCCGGGTAGCCGAGGCCGGTGAGCCGCCGCATGCGTGCGGTGAGACTCGCGCGGTGTGCCGCACCGGTTGCGATCGAGACCTGGCCGGCGAACGTGACCGCGTCCGGGAACTCCGCCGCGATCCGGCGCCACGCGACCACGCCGGCGACGTTGAGCGCGTGATAGTCGAGCGGGTCCTTCTTGTGGCTGTTGATCCACGCGAAGCTCGTCGCGCTGGTGCCGCCACCGGGCTCGCCCGCCTCGATCAGCGTGACCGCCCGGCCGCGCCGGGCGAGGGCCGCGGCCAGCGCCGTACCGATGATGCCCGCGCCCACGATCGCGACGTCCGCCCCAGTCATGGCCTGAGCTCCGTTCCGCCGGAACGTTCGCGACCGGAAGTGTTCAGGATAGGCCGTGCCGGCCGGTGGCCGACACCCGTCGCGGCCCGCTGGTCGGCGTCCGGCCGGCCGAGGGGGCACCGGAATCGGTCGTTACGAGGTGTGGCGGACGAGCGACACCGAGTGTTGGGATGATCAACTAAGGGTGAGCTTTGCCGGGTGGGTGGCGTCTGGCGCGCCAGGGTGGCCGGGCGCAGGGATAATCGTCGCGAGAGACGTGCGAAACGATCGAAGGGATCTGCCTTGAGCGGTGGACTAGCAGCCCTGCTGGACGATATCGCGGTGCTGGCGCGGGCGGCCGCCGCGTCCATCGACGACGTCGGTGTGGCGGCCGCGAAGGCGGGTTCGAAGGCCGCGGGTGTCGTCATCGACGACGCCGCGGTGACGCCGCAGTACGTGCGCGGCCTCGCCGCCGACCGGGAACTGCCGATCATCAAGAAGATCGCGCTCGGGTCGCTGGGCAACAAGGCCATCATCATCGTGGTCGCGTTGCTGCTCAGCCAGTTCGTGCCGTGGTTACTCACACCGATCCTGATGCTCGGCGGCGCCTATCTGTGTTACGAGGGCGCGGAGAAGGTCTGGGCGAAGGTGTCCGGCCACGGGCACGGTGACGGCGAGGAGAAACTCAAGGACGAGAAGACGCTGGTCTCCGGCGCGATCCGGACCGACCTGATCCTCTCCGCGGAGATCATGGTGATCTCGCTGAACGAGGTCGCGTCGCAGAGCTTCGTGTCCCGGCTGGTCATCCTGTGCGTCGTGGCGATCGCGATGACCGTCGCCGTGTACGGCGCGGTCGCGATCATCGTGAAGATGGACGACGTCGGCCTCGCGCTGTCCGAGCGGTCCAGCGCGGCCGTCGCGGGCTTCGGCCGTGGCCTGGTCAAGGCGATGCCGAAGGTGCTGACCGCGCTGACCGTGATCGGTACGGCCGCGATGCTCTGGGTCGGCGGCCACATCCTGCTGGTCGGCACGCACGAGCTCGGCTTCCACCTGATCTACGACGCGGTGCACCACGTCGAGGAGGCCGCGCACCACGCGACCGGCCCGCTCGGCGGCGTGGTCGGCTGGCTGGTCAACACGATCTTCAGCGCCATCCTCGGCCTGATCGTCGGCGCGCTGATCGTGGTGGTCATGACGTTCACCGTCCACCGCGGCAAGCACGGCGACGACCACCACGCCGGCGACCACAAGGTCGAGATCAACACGCCGGCCGGTACGGGATCCGCGGCGGGTGCGGCCGGTGTGGCCGGACCTGTGTCCGCGGCCGGCCCGGCGTCCGTGGCCGAAGCCGGTGCGGCGACCACGGTTCCGGCCGACGGGCCCGGCACCGCCACCACGACCGGCACGGCCTCCACGCCCGGGACCGGCGCGGCGACCGCCGTGCCGGCCGACGGCTCGGAGACCGGCGCCGCCGGGACGACACCGACCGACGGAAAGCCCGGCGCCGCGCCGGGAACCGGCACCGCCCGCGACTGATGTCCGCAAGACACGAACCGCCCCGCCACCATTCCGGCGGGGCGGGTTCGTTTGTGCGCGGCGAGCCGGCCGTCGGCGAAGCCCGGAGATGCGTCATCGCCTGCTCCGGCAGGGAGGTAGCTGGCCGAGGAAAGCCCGGCACCACCGGAACCCGAAGAAAGCCCGGTCGCGCCGAAAGCCCGGTCGCGCCGAAAGCCCAGTCGCGCCGAAAGCCCGGCCGCGCCGTGGGCTGATCTGCCCGAGACGTGAACCGCCCCGCCAGAATCCTGGCGGGGCGGTTTCGCGTCGCGTGTTCGGTTCCGTGTTGCGGTGTGGTCGCTCAGGAGCGCACGACCAGCGTCTTGGCGGCCATGTCGCCGAGGCGCTGGCGCTTGCCGCTGACCAGGACCGCGACGAACGCGACCAGGTAGCCGAACATGCCGTCCACGACGCGCAGCAGCGTGCGGATGAACGCCTGCCCCCACGTCGGCGCCGCGCCGGACCCCTCGCCGACCACCCGGATGCCGGTGACCATCTTGCCGAGGGTACGGCCGAAGAAGCGCTCCATCAGCACGTAGTACGCCAGCGCGAAGGCCGCGTACATCAGCGTGCCGGCCGGCGACATCGACCACATCGTGCTGGTGCCGGCCGTGGTGGTGGCCGTGGTCGTCTCGACGCCGGTGGCCATCATGATCCCGGCGCCGACGCCGACCAGCAGGACGCCGTCGATCAGGTTGGCGACCACCCGCCGCCCGGTCACGTGCACGTCCCCCGACGGTCCGGCGGCCGGCGCGGCCGTCTCCCACGACGTCTTGCCCTGCGGCGCTTCCGTGATGCTCATGGTCGATCCTCCCCTATGGACGCTGTTGCCGAGTCACTACCCAGAAGGGGATCGATCGATAACCTCATCCGGCGGGTTTATCCAGCGGCCGGCAGGGAACGGGTTCGCCCCGCACCATGCTCGTGTGCAGGCTGGTCGACCAGTTCCCGGCGGTGTCCCGCTCGGCGAACATGACGAAGTGCAGGCTCATCCCCGGCGGTATGCGGTCGCGGCGGAGCGTGTAGACCTGTTCGCCGGCCTCCGGCCGCGGCATGACGTCGAGCAGCCCGGGCTGGCCGGTTCGGCCGTCGTCGGCGCATCCGGCCGGGTGGCCGGGCGCGACCTCCTCGAACTCCACGAGGGCGGGCACGCCGGCCTCCCGCAGCGCCGCGGTCAGCCCTTCCGCGTCGGTCAGCTGCCGTACCGTCAGGCGTACCGTGCCGTCCGGTTCCGGTTCGACCGACCAGGCCGCCAACCGCATCGGTGCCGGCTCCGCCGGGCCGGGCGCCAGGACCGGCCACAGACCGGCGGCGGCCAGCACGGACGCCACGACCAGGGTGCCACCGGTGAAGCGCCGGCGGCGCCACCGGCGTCCCCGTGCGGTGACGGCGCCGAGCGGTTCGTCCAGGCGGACCGCGGAGAATTCGTCCCGTACCAGCCGGTGCAGGTCTTCGGTCATCGTTCGTCACTCCTCTGCCGGGGCGGCGGTCAGGTGGGCGCGCAGCGTGCGGGTGGCGCGGGCCAGGTGGGCGGTCACGGTGCCGGCGGAGATGCCGAGCGTGCGGGCGGTGGTCTCGCTGTCCAGGTCCAGGAAGATCCGCAGCGCGACCACCTGGCGTTGCCGGGCGGGCAGCGACTTCAGCGCCGCCATCAACCGCGGGTCCGGCAGGCCGTCCCCGGGGTCGCCGTGGCCGGGCGGGTCCTCGATCCAGTCGGGTGCCGGCACCTCCCGCCGGCGGCGGCGCCACCAGGAGACGTGCACGTTCAGCGCGGTCCGGACGATCCAGGCGCGCGGGGCCGGGTGCCGGGAGACGGCGGGCCATCGGGCCCAGGCGCGGGCGAACGCCTCGGCGACGAGTTCCTCGGCGGTCTGCCGGCTGCCGACCGTGGCCAGCACCGCGCGGAGGCAGTCGTCCTTGGCGCCGGTGTAGAAGTCAGCGAAGTCCACAGTTCTCTTACGCGCGAGCGCGCTCGTCCACGTACCGACGCGTGGTGTTGATCTTCGGGTGGGATCGGTGTTCATCACGAAGTCGGGTGGGGCCACGATACTGCCGGACGCACATCCCCTGAAAGGACATCGCATGCTCGGGTGGAGTACCCCGCGCCGGTGGGCGGCGGCCGCGGTCGCGGCGACCGTGCTGGCGCCTCTCGCCGGCGCACCGGCGGGCGCGGCGGCGAAGGTGATCGCGCCGTTCGACGCGGTCGACCAGTTCATCGGCACCGAGATGGACACGACGCAGAACAAGAGCAACGACGCGTACGGCAACACGTATCCGGGCGCGGCGCTGCCGTTCGGCATGGTGCAGCCGAGCCCGACGACGTACCAGCCGGGCAACGCGCTGGTGGGGGAGAAGGGCGGGTACGAGTACACCGCCGACCTGATCCGCGGCTTCGGCATGACCCGCCACTCCGGGACCGGGTGCACCGGCCGGTTCGGCGGCTACGAGTTCCCGGTCATCCCGTACGCGGGTGAGCTGCCCGGCGGCGTGCTGCCGTCCAGCCCGGCGACCGACATCAAGCCGTACTACCTGAGGTTCGCGCACGCGAACGAGGAGTCCGAGCCGGGCTACTACCGGGTGGCGCTGGACAACGGTGTCACCACGGAGCTGACCGCGACCACCCGGACCGCGGTGAGCCGCTTCGGGTTCGGCGCGAACGCCACGCTGATCCTTGACGTGTCCGGGCCGAACAACCGCACGTTCGGCAGCGCGGTCACCATCGACCCGGCGACGCGCACGGTGTCCGGCTGGATGTACGGCACGGATGTCTGCGACAACGGCAACCTCTACCGCGCCTACTTCTCCACCGTGTACGACACCGACTTCGCGTCGTACGGCGTGTGGAAGGACGACACGCTGACCGCGGGCGCGACGACCGTCGAGAAGAGCGGCACGGACACCGGCGTCGACTTCCGGCACGACAACGGCGCGTGGCTGACGTTCCCGGCCGGCGCGACCGTCACCGCGAGCACCGGGTTCAGCTACGTGAGCGTGGCGAACGCGGCCGAGAACCGTACCGTGGAGGTGGGCCGGAAGTCGTTCGACACGGTCCGCAAGGACGCGCGGAAGGCGTGGGAGAAGGCGCTCGGCACGGTCGACGTCAAGGGCGGCTCGGACGAGCGGCGCGTCATGTTCTACACCGCGCTCTACCACTCGTTCCTGCACCCGAACGCGCGGGAGGACGTCAACGGCCAGTACCTGGGGTACGACCGGCAGGTGCACCTGGTCGAGAAGGGCCGGCACTTCTACACCAACATCAACTTCGCCGGGTCCGGCTGGGACATGTACCGCAGCCAGGCGCAGCTGATCGCGCTGACGCACCCGAGGGTCGCGTCGGACATCAACGCGTCGATCGTGCTGCTGACCCGGCAGACCGGTGGCTGGGCGCCCGGCGCGTCCCGCATGCAGGGCGACAACCTGCAGGTGATCCTGTCCACGTTGGACGACATGGGGATCACCGACTACGACCGGGCCGCCGCGCTGAAGTCCATGGTCACCACGCAGAAGCTGCCCGCGACCGCGTCGAGGCGCACGGACGCGTACCAGTACTTCGCGACCGGCCTGATCGAGAACCGGAAGGGCGACTTCGCCACGTCCCGGGTGCTGGAGTACGCGATCGACGACTTCGCGATCGCGCAGCAGGCTCGCCGCCTCGGTGACCGTGAGTCCTACGACTTCTTCATGGCCCGCGCGCAGAACTGGATGAACGTGTTCGACCCGGCCACCGGCCACCTCCGCCCCCGCGAGCGCACCGGCTTCGACCAGAACTTCGACCTGCGGGTACGCGAGGACGGCGCCGGTCGCGGCCAGTTCAACCAGTCGACCGGCTACCAGTACGGCTGGCTCGTCCCGCACAACCTGTCCACGTTGATCGCCAAGCGTGGTGGGGTGGCCGCCTCGACCGCGCAGCTCGACGTGCTGATGGCGCAGCTCGACGCGGGCGCGTACACGCAGACCGGCAACTACCTGTCCAACCAGCCCGCGTTCGGTACGCCGTGGGTCTACAACTGGCTGCGGGCGCCGTCGAGGACCGTGGACGTGCTCCACCGCGCGGTCACCGAGATGTACGACACGACGCCGTCCGGCCTGCCCGGCAACGACGACCAGGGCGCGCTCAGCGCCTGGCTGGTCTTCGCGCACCTGGGCTTCTACCCGGCGATCTACGGCACCGGCACGCTGGTCGTGCACGCACCGATGTTCGCGCAGATCGACATCCGCCCGATCGGTGGCGACGCCGACATCGAGATCCAGGCGCCCGGCGTCGAGGACGGCAGGCGTTACGTCCGGGACCTCCGGGTCGACGGCGAGCGGCAGACCGCGTCGTGGGTCGGTGCCGAGTTCGTCCGCGCGGGCGGCAAGCTGCGCTTCGTCATGTCCGCCACGCCGACCGCGTGGGGCACCGGCGCCGCCGACGTCCCACCGTCCTACTCGGACGGTGCGGACGCCCGCAACAACGTCGGCACCACGCCGCGCGGTCAGGGCAACCTCGGCTCGATGGACCTGAGCGACTGGTCGTACTCCCGCGACTCGCTCGCCGCCGCCGGTGCCGCACCGGGCGCGGCGATCAGGCACGGCGACCTGACGTTCACCTGGCCCACGGCCGCGCCGGGCACACCGGACAACTGGATCCCGCACGGCCAGCGCGTCGACCTGGCCGACCGCCCGGCGAACGCGGTCTCGTTCCTCGGCCTGGCCACCAACGGCCCGGCCACCGGCACCGCCCAGGTCGTCTACACCGACGGCACCACCCAGGACGTCCCGCTGACCTTCGGCGACTGGGCCGCGACCGCGCCGGCCGGCAGCACCGCGATGCTGACCGTCGAGGGCCGCAACAACGCCAACGGCACCACCGGCGGCGGCACCTTCCGCGTCTTCGCCACCGACCCGGCCGCCCTCGACCCGTCCAAAACCGTCGACGCCGTCATCCTGCCCCAGGGCAGCGACCGCGGCATCATGCACATCTTCGACGTCACCATCGGCTGACCACCCCTCGACCCGAAAGGCGTCCTCCGTCGGAGGACGCCTTTCGGCGTCCTGTGCTGATTTCCGCACAATGGTGCCTCTACTATCGTTGTGCGGAAATCCCCACAACCCCCTGAAAGATCTCGGTGTGGGGAAATCGCACAGTAGGAGGTGGTGGGATGGCGCGGCGAGCATTGGTCCGCTCGGGCGCAGACTTCGGCGTGGCTATCGCGGAGGCACGCGCTATTCGCGGCCTGACGCAGGTCGCCACGGCAGAACTCGCGACCGTCGAGCGCACCTACCTGGCACGGATCGAAGCCGGGGCCACCACCCTGCTGCTCGACCGGATTCTCCGGATCCTGCGCCGCCTCGGTGCCGAAGTGATCGTGCTGCTCCCGGAGGAGGACCCTGACTCGCGTCCGTGAGCTTGGCGTCTGGCTGAGCGGCCGGCGTGTCGCAACGCTGCGAGCACCGAAGGCCGGCCGCGTGACGTGCCAGTATGCGCCCGACGACGTAGCGGAGCACGCGCTGGGTCTGTATGACGACTCCGAGCTGTCGCTCGCCGGCATCCAGGACAAGATATTGCTGGTACGGACGCCCGGCGGCGAATGGGCCCGCCCAGTGCACGGCTACCCGTCCACGCACATCCTCAAGGTCGACGACCGGTTCCACACGGGCCTGGTCCGCGCCGAGCACAACTGCCTCAGCCTCGCCCGTGCCGTGGGGCTGCCCGCGTCCCGCAGCGAGTTGATTCGGGTCGGTGACGCCGAGTGCATCGTGGTGGAGCGGTTCGACCGGGCCGGCACCGCGCCCGGCGAGCCCGCGACGCGGCTGCACCAGGAGGACGCCTGCCAGGCACTCGGTATCGACCCCGACAATGCGCACGGCCGGGACAAGTACGAGGCGCACGGCGGCCCGGCCCTCCGGCAGATCAATGAGCATCGGCGGTGTCACCCGGCTGCCCGAGGTCGACCGCGCCGCCCTGGTCCGGGAGGACGTCTCGTGGGGCCTGCCGGAGCCCGCTGCCGCCGAGCGCGTGCACGAGCTGCTGGAGCGGTTGCGGGACGTGCTGCGCGACGGCGACGGCACCGTTCCCGCGATGCGCATGGTCACGGAACGGGTGGCGGGACTGCTGGGATGACCACGGCCCCGGCGGTCCCGGAGGGCCGCCGGGGTGGGCGGTGGTCAGACGAGCCGGCGGAACGTGCTGCCGTGGAAGACCAGGGGTGGCTCGGCCGGCGGGTGGGCGACGTCGTGGATGGTGAGCAGGGCGATGACGTGGTCGCCGGCCGGTAGTTCCTCGCGCAGCGCGCAGTCGAACCAGGCCGCCGCCCCGCCGATCCGGACCGCGCCGGACGGTGTGGCGGTCCAGTCGACGCCGGTGAAACGGTCCGTGGCGCCGGAGAGCCGGCGGGTCAGCGGGCCGTGCCCGGCGGCGAGCACGCTCACCCCGATGCCGCCGGCCCGCCGGAGCGCCGCCCAGGTGCGCGACGAGCGGCGCAGGGACACGGCGAGCAGCGGCGGGTCGAGGGACACGGAGATGAAGGAGCTGACCGCCATGCCCTCGGGTGCGCCGTCGACCAGCGCGCACAGCGCCGTGACGCCGCTCGGGAAGCGGGCGAAGGCGGCCCGCAGCACACCGGCGTCCACCTAGACCGCCAGGTACTCGGTGATGTCCGGCAGCGCGCCGGTCACCTCGTACGCGCCGACGAACGCCATCTTCGCGTCGAGTGAGTCGTGCGAGGCGAACGCGCGGGCGTTGCGCCAGTACCGGTCGAACCGGTACCGGTTCGAGGTGCCGCGCCCGCCGGTGAGCTCGTGGATGTCCGCGGTCACCCGCAGGCCCGCGGCCGTGCTCGCCACCTTCGCCCGGAAGCCACGCACGCCGGTCTCGGCCGGGTCCGTGGTGCCGGCCGCGATCTCCGCGGCCACGGCCAGCAGCAGCGCCCGCGCGGCGGCCAGGTCGCTGGACATCTCGCCGAGGCGGCGGTGGATCAGCGGGTCCTCCCGGGTACCGGCGAACTTCGGCATGCTGGCCCGGTTGACGGTGCGCAGGTAGCCGGTCGTGGCCTCGAGCGCGCCCTCGCCGAGCCCCTGCAGCAGCGCCGCGTGGGTCAGCATGACGGCGCTGAGCAGGTACGGGTCGATCGCGGCGGGCGGGAAGTGCCAGCCGTCCGGCACGAACACGTTCTCGTACACGATGGTCTGGCTGTCCGTGCCGCGCTGGCCCATGTTGTCCCAGTCGTGCGCCGCGGTCAGCCCGGGGTCGTCCAGCCGGACGAGCGCCTGGTGCGGTGCGCCGTCCAGCAGGAACCGGACGTGCAGCAGGTCCCGCCCGCCGCCTCCGCTGTTGGTGTTGAACGTCTTCGTGCCGTCGACGACGATGCCGCCGGGCACCCGTCGCCCGGTCACCGGCCCCGTCCCACCGGCCTCCGACGCGGACGACACCAGGCGCCGCCCGTCCGTGATCAGCTCGTCCGCGACCTGCCGCCGGACCTCACGCGGTATGTCGGAGATGAAGATCTGGCGGGCGACCAGCGCGTTGGCGCTCCAGCACTGCCCGGTCGAGCCGTCCGCCGCGGACACCTCCACGATGGCCTCGATCGTCTCCGGCAGCCCGCCCCAGGCACCGTCCCAGAGGCCGCCGAACTCGACCGGCACGTTGAGCCGGTCCAGCCCGGCCTCGCCGAGCAGCCGCATGTTGTCCGCGACGTCCGTACCCTCGGCGTCGGCGCGGAAGCCGTTCGCCGACATCTCGGGGCGCAGCGCGCGGGCGCGGGCCACCAGGTCCGTACGGTCGGTGTTCATCTGTTCTCCTCGATTCGGTGAGCCGGATTCGGTGGAACCGGAACCGAGGGGAACGCTAATCACGCCACGGCCGTCTGCCCCTGCTCCGGCGGGAAGTGAGCAACGCCGGTGAGCGGATGTATCGGTTGCCCGCCCGGCGGCAGCGGCGCGGTGCGCGCGGCGAACGACTGCAGCAGGTACGCGGCCAGCCGGCGCGCCGCCTGCGGTGAGGTCTCGGCCAGGCTCTCCCCGGCCCGCATCAGCAGCAGCAGATCGTGGGGTTCGAAGTCGGCGCGCAGCCGGCCGGCCTCCTGCGCCCGCCGGGTCAGCTCGCAGACGCCGGTGATCGCCCGTTGCCCGGCCGGTGCGTCGAGCATCTCCGCCACCGGCATGTCGTGGCGCCGGGCCCGCGGGTCGAACACCCGGTCCACCATCGCGGTCAGGCCGTGCCAGGGGTCGGGGTCGGCGAGCGACTCGTCGATCACCTCGGTGCAGATCTCGAACTGGCGGGCGGAGGCCGCGTCGATCAGCGCCTCCCGGGTCGGGAAGTGCCGGGTGACGGTGGCCGTGCCGACCCCGGCCCGCCGGGCGACCGCGCGCAGCGTCACGCCGGTGCCGTTGGCCGCGATCAACGCGCGGGCCGTGTCGATGATGTGTCGCCGGTTCCGGGCGCCGTCCGCTCGCACCCGGCAACGATACGTCCGGCCGCCCCGGTTGCGAGCGAGCGGCCGGACGATCGTCGAAGGTCTAACCCCGTAGCGGTACGCGCGACCAGTCCGTGTCCGAGGCCAGGTAGAAGCCCGGGTACGACGGCTGGTTGTAGGTGGTCTGCTGGCGCGCCACCTCGACCCGGTACTGCGGGTCGTGCATCAGCGTGTACATCTTGTGCCCGGTCAGCTCCGTGCTCAGGTGGATCCGGATCGCGGAGCTGTCCGCGGTCCGGACCAACAGTTCCTCCCGCCAGTCACCGAAGATGTCGGCGATCAGCGCGGCGTTGCCCTTCGTGCCGTTGTTGGCCCGGGTGCCGGTCGCGGTCAGCAGCGTGCCGCGCGTCCAGTCGTCGACGGTGGGCGTCGCGTCACCGGAGCCGTTGAGCAGTTGGGTGGTCAGGTCGCCGGCCCAGCGGATGCTCTGGTTCGTGCCCGGGATCGCGCCCGGTGTGACCCGGCCCTGCGCGGTGTAGAGGCCGAGCGAGTCGGTGCCGCCGGGCAGGCTGGCCCACGCCTCCAGGCCGGGCGAGGCGGGCAGCACGTCGCCGACCATGCCGCGGCCGGTGTCCCGGCCGGAGTAGACCCCGAAGAGCACCTCGCCGGTACGGGCGTCGCGCATCGCCATGCCGTACGGCGCGGACGTGGCGCCCTCGTGCACCGTGAAGATCTCCAGGCCGGGGCGGGCCGGGTCGATGTCGGTGACGTGCATGGCGTCGCCGTGCCCGAGCCGCGCGTTCTGACCCGGTGCGGCGCTGCCGGGCGGCATCGTGCCGAACGAGGAGTAGAGCAGATCACCGTCGTGGTCGATGGTCGCCGAGCCGTACACGATCTCCTGTTTGCCGTCGCCGTCCACGTCCGCCGCGGACAGCGAGTGGAAGCCCTGCGTGGTGAGCGTGCCGAACTCCGAGTCGGTGCCGTCCCGGCCGTGCGGTGAGTCGTTGAACGGGTTCGTCATCGGCGTCCAGCCGCTGTCGACGAACCAGTCCTCGGTGAGTCTCCGGCCGTCCCAGCGGTACGCGACGAGAGTGCTGCGCGTGTAGTAGCCGCGGGCGAAGACCGCGGACGGGTGTCTGCCGTCCAGGTAGGCGACGCCGGACAGGAACCGGTCGACCCGGTTGCCCGGCTCGATCCGCGCCATCGCGTAGTCGCCCCACATCAGGCCGTCGTCGTGCCGGCCCGGCCGGTAGTGGATCGTCTGCAGTTCGCGGCCGGTCGCGCCCTCGAACACGGTCAGGTACTCGGGCCCGCCCAGGATGAACCCCTCGAACGCGCGCAGGACGTTGCGGGTGCTGCGGGCCGGGGCGTACACGTCGACGAAGTGGTCGGCCAGCGCGGCGGCGTCCGTGCGGCTCAGCGGGTACGGGTACCGCGGCGCGATGCCGAACGCCGCCTCCAGCGTGGCCGGCCAGCGCCCGGCGACCACCTCCGGGTGCGCGTGCCAGCCGGCGAACATGTCCACCAGGTGCTCGTAGTAGTCCGCCGCGCTGAGCCGGTAGTCGTCGGTGTTGCGGTAACCGGCCCGGACGTCGTCGCGGGGGAGCGTGACGTACCGCTCCGACAGCACGCGCCCGTCCCGGGCGTACCGCGTGGTCTTCGTGCCCGGCGCGGTCTTGAACATCATCTCCGACCGGCCGTCGCCGTCGAGGTCGTAGACCAGGAACTGCGTGTAGTGCGCGCCGGCCCGGACGTTGACGCCCAGGTCGATGCGGTGCAGCAGCGTGCCGTCCAGCTCGTACGTGTCGATGTAGACGTTCCCGGTGTAGCCGACCTGGGAGACGTCCTTGGAGTTCGACGGGTCCCACTTGACCACGTACTCGTACTGCCCGTCGCCGTCGACGTCCCCGACGCTCATGTCGTTCGCCGAGTACGTGTACGCCTCACCCTTCGGCGTCACCCCGTCCGCCGGCTTGCGCAGCGGCAGGTCGTAACTGCCCGCCGACCAGGCCTTCACGCTCGCGCTGCGGTCCCGCTCCCGCCCCTTCGACACCGCCGCGATCCGGTACGCCGACGTGGCGGTGCCGGCCGTGTCCAGGAAGTTCGTGCTGTCCGTGACCGTGGCGATCCGCCGCCCGTCCCGGTAGACGTGGAAATTCACGCCGGTCAGCCCGGTGGCCGAGTGACCGGTCGCCTCGTCGGCGCGCAGCCGCCAGCTGAGGAAGACACCGTCCGCCGTGGACGCGGCCACCAGACCGCGGTCGAGCTGTTCGAGTCGCGGGCCGCGGGCCGGCCCGCCGGCCGTCGCCACCGACGCCGGAAGCCCGGCCAGCACGACGGCGATCGCGCAGGCGGAGGCGAGGGTTCTATAGCGCGGTCTCATCAGGTCTCCTCGTCGAAGCGGGCTACCGGGCGGTTGATGAAACGATTTAATGGCGTGAAGGCTATGAATGGCCTGCACCCTTGTCAAGGTTTCGGTTTCGTTTCCCGTCGATAAACGGCACAGAAGGATCGCTATCGGACGCCCCGATCGACCTCCGCCCCGCGCGCCCTTTCCGGGCCTATTGTCGGCTTTGTCGGAGGGAGTGATCGGTGAGGTCTGTGCTGCGGGGCGCCGGGGCGGCGTTGATGACGTTGTGCCTGGCGGTGACGTGTGGGCCCGGGGCCCGGGTGGAGCCGGTGGCGCCGGGGGCGGCCGTGGGGCGGCCGAACATCGTGTTCGTGCTGACCGACGACCTGACCGTGGATCTGCTGCGGTTCATGCCGCAGGTGCGGAAGCTGGCGGCCGAGGGGGTGTCGTTCACCGACTACGTGGTCACCGACTCGCTCTGCTGCCCGTCCCGCGCGTCGATCCTGACCGGCAAGTTCCCGCACAACACCGGGGTGTTCACGAACGCGGGGCCGGACGGCGGGTTCGCGGTGTTCCGGCGGCGCGGCAACGAGGAGAACACGTTCGCGACCGGACTGCGCGCGGCCGGCTACCGCACCGCGATGTTCGGCAAGTACCTCAACGGGTACGACCCGGCGTCCGGGCACGTGCCGCCGGGGTGGGACGAGTGGGCGGTCGCGGGCAACGCGTACGCGCAGGTCGGGTACACGCTCAACGAGAACGGGCGGATCCGCGGGTACGGCGGGCAGTACCTCACCGCGGTGCTCGGCGCGAAGGCGGAGGCGTTCGTGCGCACGTCCGCGCAGCGCAAGCAGCCGTTCCTGGTGGAGATCTCCACGTTCTCGCCGCACGCGCCGTTCACGCCGGCGCCGCAGGACGCGCACGCGTTCCCCGGGCTGACCGCGCCGCGCGGGCCGGCGTTCGACCGGCTGCCGGCGAACCCACCGCCGTGGCTGGCCGCGCGGCCGCCGCTCACGCCGGCCCAGATCGCCCGGATCGACGACGCCTACCGCAAGCGGGCGCAGTCGGTGCTGTCGATCGACCGGATGATCGGCGGACTGCGGGCCGCGCTGGTGGAGACCGGCGTCGCGGACGACACCGTGCTCGTGTTCAGCTCCGACAACGGGTTCCACCTCGGGCAGTACCGGCTCACCGTGGGCAAGCAGACCGCGTTCGAGACGGACGTCCGGGTGCCGCTGATCATGTCCGGTCCCGGTCTGCGGCGGGGCGCGACCGTCGCGGAGACGGCGGCGAACATCGATCTGCGGCCCACGTTCGACGCGCTGGGCGGCGCGGTCACGCCGCCGGACGTGGACGGCCGCAGCCTGCTGCCGCTGATCACCGCGGGCGACGCCGGACGCGAGCCCTCACCACCGGCCCCGCCGGGCGCGGTCGGCGGCCGTGGTCCGCTCCTACTGACCCCCTCCGGAATTCCGGTGTATTCCGGGATGCCGCGGGACTCCGGAATTCCGGAGAACTCCGGTATCGTGAGCTCCGGTTGGCGAACCGCCGCGTTGGTCGAGCACCGCCGTCCGGAGTCACGTCCGGACGATCCGGACCGGCAGAAGGTGATTCCGGAGTCCTATGTGGCACTCCGGACTCCGGAGTGGACGTTCGTGAGATATGCGAACGGCGCACGCGAGTTCTACGACCGCCGCACCGACCCGCACCAGTTGCGCAACACCGCGGCGGCGCTCAGCCCGGCCCGCCGGGCCGCGATGGACGCGGCGCTGACCGCGCTGGTGGCCTGCCGGGGCCGCGTGGCCTGCGACAAGGCCGCGATGGTGCGTGCCTGAAAGACATCGGTAAGCCGTCGGTAAGTCCCCCCTTCCTAGCTTCAGGTGAGCGTTTCCACGCCCTCCGAGCAACGGGGACACCCATGAGACCACCGGTACGAACCGCCACCGCCCTCGCCGCAGCCCTGCTGCTGGCGGCCGGGGGCCTGACCGTCACACCGTCGCCCGCGGCCGCGGCCGTGACCTCGTACATCCGGCTCAACCAGGTCGGCTACCAGGCCGGGCAGGAGAAGATCGCCTACCTGATGGGGACGACCGCGCAGGCGAGGCCCGCGTTCCGGGTCGTCGACGCGGCGGGCGCGACCGTGCTGTCCGGCACCACCGGCAACAGCCGCGGCTCCTGGAACAGCGGGTACACCGCGGTCTGGCCGATCGACTTCTCGGCCGTGACCGCGCCGGGCAGCTACACGATCCAGATCACCGGCGTGGGTACGTCGCCGACGTTCGAGATCGCCGCCCGGGCGGACCTCTACGCACCGGTCTCGCGCGCGATGAGCCAGTTCTTCCAGGTGCAACGCGACGGCGCGAACGTCGTCCCCGGCGCACTGGGCCGGCAGGCCGCGCACCCGGAGGACGTGTCCGCGACCGTCTACAACGTGCCGGTGTTCCAGGACGGCAGCGACACGATCCAGGGCACCCTCACACCGATCCGCAACGCGGCGAAGGTGGACGTCTCCGGCGGCTGGTTCGACGCCGGCGACTACCTGAAGTTCACCCACACCACCGCGTACGCGGTCGGCGCGCTGCAGATCGCCGAGCGGTCCGGCAGCGCCGACCCGGCCCGCGCGGCCGAGATCGACCACGCGATGGACTGGCTGGACAAGATGTGGGACGAGGGCAGCGAGGTGCTCTACGTCCAGGTCGGTCTCGGCGGTGGCAACGGCGACTTCAAGGGCGACCACGAGAAGTGGCGGCTGCCCGAGAGCGACCACGACATCCAGGACCCGGCCGGGAAGGGTTTCTACTACCTGCGCTACCGGCCGGTGCTGCGCGCCAACGCGCCCGGCGGGCAGATCAGCCCGAACCTGGCCGGGCGGGTCTCCGCCGCGTTCGCCCTCTCCGCGCAGCTGCACGCGGCCGACGACCCGGCCCGGGCGGCGGAGGACCTGGCGAAGGCGGCCGCGATCTACGCCAAGGCGCAGTACGTCAACCCGCCGTCGCCGCTGGTCACGTCGTACCCGTGGTCGTTCTACCCGGAGACGGTCTGGCGCGACGACATGGCGTACGGCGCGACGGAGCTCGCCCGGGCGGCCCGCGCGCTCGGCGACCCCCGCGCCGGCACCTGGCTCAGCCTGGCCGCGCAGCACGCGGCGAACTACATGGCCGACGGCGGCAGCACGCTGAACCTCTACGACGTGGGCGGCATCGCGCTGCCCGACCTGGCCGAGGAGATCGAGGCGGCCGGCGCCACCGGCCTGGCGGTCACCCCGGAGGCGCTGCTCAGCCACCAGCGGGCCCGGCTGGACGCGGCCGTCACCCGGGCGCAGACGGACCGGTTCGGTGCCGGTGCGGAGTACACGAACTACGACTCGACCTCGTACACGATGGGGCTGATCGCCCAGGCGCACCGGTACGACCAGGTCAGCGGCACGAACACGTACGCGAACTTCGTGCAGTCGCAGGCGAACTGGGCGCTCGGCGGCAACCCCTGGGGCCTGTCGCTGATCATCGGCGTCGGTGACACGTTCCCGGTGTGCCCGCACCACCAGGTCGCGGACCTGAACGGAAGCCCGGACGGCACCGGCGCCATCCTGACCGGGGCCGCGGTCAACGGCCCGAACGGTGAGCGGGTGTTCGACGGCCTGGAGACCAGCGACTCCTGCCCGGCGGACGGCGTGGACCGGTACGCGGCGTTCTCCGGCAACGGTGCCCGGTACCTGGACGACACCGAGGCGTGGATGAGCAACGAGCCCGCGATCGACTTCACGGCCACCGGCCTGCTGGCGTTCGCACTGCTCGGCAAGGGCGGCGGCGGCACCGGCCCGGACCCGGAGCCCGAGCCGGGACCGCGCAAGCGGGACACGATCGCCGTCCACCGGTCGTCGGCGAACATCGTGTACGCCCGGAACAGCCTGTCGACCGGCACCGCGAACGCCCAGGTCCAGGTCCAGCCCGGCTCGATCGCGTTCGTCGGCGACTGGGACGGCGACGGCGTGGACGGCATCGGCTTCTGGGTGCCGTCGACCCGGACCGTGATCCTGCGGAACGCGTTCAGCGGCACCGGCAACCCCGACGTCTCCTACGTGTCCACGCTCGCGACCAGTTCCGACGTGCCGCTGGCCGGCGACTGGGACGGTGACGGCAAGGACACGTTCGCCACCTGGCGGCCCGGTGACCAGACCGTCCGGATCCGGAACACGAACTCGCCGGGCGCGTCCGAGAAGAGCGTCAAGATCGGTGCGGTCGGCGACACCATCCTGAGCGGTGACTGGGACGGAGACGGCACGGACGGCCTCGGCTGGCACCGGGCGTCCGAGCGCCGGTTCGCGCTGCGCGACGAGCTGGCGAACACGGTGTCGGAGACCCCGTTCGTCTACGGCAGCGCCGGTGACAAGCCGGTGGTCGGCGACTGGAACGGCGACGGGACGGACACCGTGGGCGTGTTCCGGGCACCGAACAGCTGGTTCCTGAAGAACACCAACGCGTCCGGCAACGCCGACTACGCCGAGTTCACCTTCGGGGCGAACGGCGACCGGCCGCTCGCCGGTGACTGGGTCCGGGACATCACGCCGCCGGCCGGGCAGACCCCGGGGCAGATCGCGGCCGCGAACGGCTTCTACACCGACCCGGACTCGAACCCGCTGGCCTGGGTGGCGGAGAACCCGGACGACGCGCGCGCCGCGACGATCCGCGAGAATCTGGCCGAGCACCCGGGTGCGCGCTGGTTCGGCGACTGGAGCGGTGACATCGAGGCGGCCACCGACGCCTACCTCGACGGCGCGACCGCCGCGGGGAAGGTGCCGATCCTGGTCGCCTACAACATCCCGAAGCGCGACTGCGAAGGCCAGTCCGCCGGTGGCGCGGCGAACGCGGCCGCGTACCGGCAGTGGATGACCGACTTCGCCGCGGGCGTCGCGGGACGACCGGCCGTCGTGGTCATCGAACCGGACGCGGTGACCCAGCTCGACTGCCTCTCCGAGGCGCAGATCACCGAGCGGTTCGGGCTGGTCACGCACGCGGTGAACGCGTTCGGCGGGCAGGTCTGGACGTATGTCGACGCGGGTAACGCCGGCTGGGTCGCGGCGGCGACGATGGCGGAGCGGCTGGGCCGGGCCGGGATCACGAACGCGCACGGCTTCGCGGTGAACACGTCGAACTTCTGGCCCACCGCGAACTCCACCACCTACGCGAACGACATCAACGCGGCCCTGGCCTCGCCCAAGCCGTTCGTGATCGACACCAGCCGCAACGGCAACGGGCACAAGGGCGACTGGTGCAACCCGACCGGCGTCAAGCTCGGCCCGACCTCGCGGCTGAACGCCTCCGGCGCGGAGATGCTGCTCTGGCTGAAGGTCCCGGGTGACTCCGACGGCGCGGACTGCGGCCGGATCGAAGGGCTGCCCGCCGGTACGTTCAGCCCCGACTACGCCATGTGGTTGATCAACGGCAACTGAGCATAGTCCTGGCGGAGGACCCGGAGACGGGCCTCCGCCAGGTGCTGTCCCGCGTCCACGCCCAGCTCCTCGGCGAGCAGCCGGGTGGTCCGGGTGATCACGTCCAGTGCCTCCGCCTGCAGGCCGCAGGCGGCGAGCGTGAGCGCGCGCAGCGACTGGGCCAGCTCGTCCAGCGGTGCGGACTCGGCCATCCGCTCGACCAGCGGCAGCGACCGGTGCGCGGTGCCGTCGGCCAGGCACGCGGTCGCGACCTCCGTGGTCACCTCGCGGCGCACCCGGTCCAGCGTGCGCACCGCGTACCGCTGCCGCAGGGTGTGCGGCGCGTCGGCCGCGACCGGGCCACGCCACAGTTCCAGCGCCTCGATCAGCGTGCCGGTGTCCCGCCGGGCCCGCCCGTCCGCGACCAGCCGCCGGAACCGGCCCGCATCCACCGCCTCCGCCGGTACGTCCAGCCGGTAGCCGGCCGGCGTCAGCTCCAGCCGCGGCCCGCCGTGCTCGCGCAGCCAGCGCCGCAGCCGGTGGATCGCCACGTGCACCGGCCCGGCCGTGCCCCGCCCGCCGCACGCGGCCGCGGCCTGCCCGACCGGCACCGGCTCCGGCTCCACCAGCAGCAGCGTCAACAGGCCGCGCAGCCGCGGCGCGGTCAGCGTGGCATCGGCGCCCGGCGGCCACATCCGCAGCGGCCCCAGCACACCGAACTCCAGCGCGTCGGTCATCCCCAGGCCCCCGATCGACGGACGTATCCGGCATGGTATTCCGTCGATGTCCGGCCCGCACCGACACCCGGTCGGCGGTAACAGGGCTATTTTCTCCTGGTGGAAGATGTTTTCGAGTCGGCCGGGTCGCTGCGCGAGGCGTATGCCGCGGTGGACTGGGCGGCGACTCCGCTCGGGCCGGTCTCGTCATGGAGCCCGACGCTGATCGCGACGGTACGGATGGCGCTGCGCACCCGGTTCGCGGTCACGCTGTTGTGGGGCCCGGAGTACGTGCTGGTCTACAACGAGGCGTACGTGCAGATGATCGCGGACAAGCACCCGGCCGCGCTCGGCCGCCCGGCCCGTGACGTCTTCCCGGAGATCTGGGACACGATCGGCCCGATGCTGGACAGGGCCGCCGGCGAGCGCGCCACCTGGGCCGACGACCTGCGGTTGCTGCTGGACCGGCGCGGCTTCCTCGAGGAGACGTTCTTCACGTTCTCCTACTCCGCGGTCGCGAGCCCGGACGGCGCGGTCGAAGGCGTGATCGACATCGCGTCCGAGACGACCGACCGGGTGATCGGCAACCGCCGGCTGGCGCTGCTCCACCGGCTCTCCGAACGGCTCGCCGACGTGGAGGACCGGGCCGCGCTGCTCGACCGGGCACTGCCGGTGCTGCGGTCCGCCCCCGCCGACCTGGCCGACGTCACGTTCTCCGTGACCGCACCCGAGTCATGGGCCCCGGACACCTGGCGGGCGACCGCCTCCCCGGCCCCGTCGTCGACCCAGGTGACCGTGGACGGCACCGTCGCCCGGGTCCGGCTCGGCGACGGCGCCGGACAGCTCACCGCGACGCTCAGCCCGCACCTGCCGGTCGACGAGCAGTACCTCGGCTTCCTGCGGCTGATCGGCGGCGCGCTCTCGCACGTACTGGACCGGCTCCAGGTCCGGCAGGCCGAACGGCTGCTCGCGTCGATGGAACGGGCGATGTCCGAGGCGCTGCAGGACAGCCTGCTCACCCACGCGGCACAACCGGACAACCTGCGGGTCGCGGTCCGTTACCGCACGTCGATCGCACAGGCGCACATCGGCGGCGACTGGTACGACGCGTTCCAGCTGGTGGACGGCCTGCACACCGTCGTCATCGGCGACGTGACCGGGCACGACCGGGCCGCCGCGGCCGCGATGGCCCAGATCCGCAACATGCTGCGCGGCATCGCCTACACCGTCGAACGGCCGCCGTCCCAGCTGCTCGGCGCGCTCAACGACGCGATGATCGGCCTCGGCGTCGACCGCTTCGTCACGGTCGTGCTCGGCCAGTTCCGCGACGAGCCGGGCCGGCGCACGTTCCGCTGGTCGAACGCCGGCCACCCACCACCGGTGCTGCTGCACCCGGACGGCACCGTGGAACTGCTGCGCCGGCCACCCGAGATCCTGCTCGGCGTGACGGATCCGCCGGCCCGCACCGACCACGAGATCACGCTGGCACCGGGCGCGGCGGTCGTGCTGTACACCGACGGGCTGATCGAGCGCCGCGGAGTCACGTTCGACGAGTCGATGCGCGACCTGATGGAGACGCTCACCGGCCGGCAGGACCTCGACGCGGAACAGCTCTGCGACCTGTTGCTGGATCGCTACACGGAACACGCGGAGGACGACATAGCGCTGACGGTGGTTCGCTGACCCGCCTCGCCGCGGCTCGCCCACCGAGGGCGGACGGGGTGAGCGGACCTCAGAACCTGTCCATCCAGATGACGACGCCGGTCACATCGTGCAGCACGGCGGCGACGCCGGCGCGGATCGCGGCGGCGCAGCGGTCGGGGGTGAACGAGGCCGGGTCGAACATGGTGGCGGAGCCGTTGCCGGTGCCGCGGAAGGAGGCGCCGGTCCAGCCCACCGAGGTGACGTTGCCGGTGGGTTCGGGCAGTTCGGCGCCGACGACGAGGAACTGCCGGTCGAGGTGGCTGGCGGTGACCACGGCGAGGGCGTCGACGAGGTCGTTGCCGGCGCTGACGATCAGGTCGGGGCGCATCTCGATCGCCTCGACGATGCCGTCCACGTGGTGGGCGGTCGCGTCGACGGTGCGCAGGTCGACGTCCTCCGCGTCGGCCCATGCCTCGACGGCGTCGATGACGGCGGCGGACGGCGCGTCCGTGCCGGCGGTGAGCAGCACGACGCGGTAGTCCGCGGACGGGCGTACGCCGGACCAGGAGCCGGGGGCCGGCGTGACCGTGCCGGCCGGGGTGGGCGGCGCGGACGGGTCGGTGAAGCCGGGGCCGAGCGAGCCGACCGGTGCCGGTGACGGGTGCGGTCCCGCTGCCCAGTCGTCGCCGGTGCCGCAGCCGGAGGCGGTGACGAGCACGGCGGTGAGCAGGGCCAATGACCGGAGTCGCACGGGTTTTCCTCGGGCAGGCGGGCAGGTGCGGGTCCTTACTACTCCGGCGGGCGCGTGCTCCGAAAGGCTTGTCGCCAACCGTTCTCCCGCGATCTGGATCTTGTTAATCCGCGGGGTGCAGCGTGCTCTCTCATGTTCAATCGCGCAGCCGCTCTCGGCCTCACCGCGGTGGCGCTCGCCGTTCTCGTCGCCGCACCGGCGCGGGCGCACGGGTTCACCTCCACCGTCTACGTCGACGTGACCGCGGACCGGGCCCACGGCGCGGACCGGATCCGCACGGACCTGCACCTGGAGTACGACCTGCTGTTCGTGTCCGCGGCCGACTTCATGGGGAACGACCCGCTGTTCCGCGAGGGGGACGCCGCGTTCCAGGCCGGTGACACCGAAGCCCAGGCCGTGGCCGTCAACCACCACCGGGACACGATCGTCGGGTACGTGTCGGAGCGGTTCACGGTCACGGCCGGTGGGCGCGCGTGTGCCGCGGAGGGCGCCGGTGCGATCACGATCGGCGAGCGGGAGGGCGTGCCGTACGCGATGCTGCCGTTGGTCTGGGACTGCCCGGCCGGCGGTGGGCACGCGATCCGCAGCGGGCTGTTCCCGGACTCCGAGGAGTACGTGCGGGACACCACGACGCGGGTCACGTACACACTGGACGGACGCAGCGGCAGCGTCGCGCTGACCGCGGCCGAGCCCGAGTTCTCCACCGGGACGCGGTGGTGGCGTAACCCTTGGGTGTACGCCGCCGCACCGACCGTGGCCGTGGTCGCGGTGCCGGTGCTGCTTTTCCGCCGCCGGGCCAGGTCACGCGCGTCACAGGGGCACAGCTCTTCCTGGGTACGCCACCGCTCCGCCCGGCCCGGTTCATGAACGGTTCATCACGTACCGCCAAGTTGATCAACGCTTTTTCAGCACCACACTCTCATCTGGAAATGAGGAAGAAACAGCCGATGAGAAACAGCAACCTCTCGCGGGGCTCCGGCCTCGCGGGGCGCCGGGCGACCGCAGGGTTCGCCGCGGCGTTCGTGGGCCTCGCCGGGGCCCTCGGCGGCGGACTCGGCAACCCCGTGTTCGCGGCCGACGCCGCCACGCTGAGCGGCATCATCCTCGGGGTGGGTGCGGACGAGACCCAGCGCATCGTGACCTGGTACTCGTCCGCGGACACGTCGCAGTCCATCCAGCTCACGCCGACCGCGCGGGTGAAGGACGGCGAGTTCCCGGCGGATGCGTCGTCGATCGCGGCGATCGGTGGAGCGAACGTCGCGGCCAGCGGCGGCTTCAACCGGCACGCGACGATCACCGGGCTCGCGGAGCACACCGCGTACTCGTACCGGGTCGGTGCGGCGGGGAACTGGTCCCCGACGTACTCGTTCAAGACGCAGGACTTCGAGGGCGACTACGACTTCCTGTTCTACGGCGACCCGCAGATCGGGGCGTCCGGCAACCTGGCCAACGACCAGGCCGGCTGGGCGGACACGATGAAGGTGTCGCTGGCCGCCAACCCGGACGCCGAACTTCTGGTGTCCGGCGGCGACCAGGTCGAGACCGCGGGCAACGAGGCGCAGTGGTCGGCGTTCCTCGCGCCGGACCAGCTGCGTCAGTACCCGTGGGCCGCCACCATCGGCAACCACGACGTCGGCTCCAAGGCGTACGAGCAGCACATGTTCACCCCGAACACGGACTACTCGGGCAGGTACTACGCCAACGGCAACCCGGCGTCGAACACCTCCGGTGGCGACTACTGGTTCATCTACAAGGACACGCTGTTCATCGACCTGAACAGCAACTCCTACGCCACCTCGCAGGGCGGCGGCGGCGACGAGGCGCACCTGCAGTACGTGACCGAGACGATCCGGCAGCACGGCGCCAAGGCGAAGTGGACGGTGCTGGTCTACCACCACGCCATCTACTCGCCCGCGGCGCACGCCAAGGACGGCGACGCCAAGGTCCGGCGGAACGACTTCCCGACCGCCTTCTCCACGCTCGGCGTCGACCTGGTGCTCCAGGGCCACGACCACGCGTACTCGCGCAGCTACTCGATCAAGAACGGCGTCAAGGAGAACCCCGACGAGCAGCCGAACGCGGCCGAGGTCTTCCCCGGCCCCGGTGGTGTCATCTACGTGACCTCGAACTCGGCCTCGGGCTCGAAGTACTACGACATCACCAAGCCGGACGCGAGCGGCACCAACGGGCCGGACCCGCTGAAGCCGGAGAACTACTGGTACAACTCGGTCCAGAGCCAGGAGAAGGTGCGCAGCTACACCAAGGTGAAGGTGCGCAACGACGAACTGGTCGTCGAGACCGTGCGCAGCCAGGCCAAGGGCGACGCGCCGGTCGGCTCGCTGGTCGACTCCGTGACGGTCCGCCCGTACCACGGTGACAACCAGCAGATCCAGGTCAACGTGCCGACGGCGGCGCCCGGCGAGTTCGGGTGGACGATCGACGGCTACAACGGCCTGGTCGACCTGGGTACGGCGCGGGAGGTCGACACGACCTACTTCGCGGCGTCCGGCCAGATCAACCCGATCCTGGTCACGGACACGCGTCGCTCGCTGGCGCCGTGGTCGATCTCGGCCGGCGTGGGCGACTTCGTGGACGGCGACAAGTCGTTCTCGGGTGCCTACCTCGGCTGGGCGCCGAAGGTGATCACCGCCGGCGCGGGGGCCGTGGCCGGGCCGGTGGCGCCGTCCGCGTACACCGCCGGTGGTGACGGCCTGTCCGTCTCGCGCGGACTGGCCTCGGCCGCGCAGGGTCACGAGCGTGGCTCCGCGAAGGTCGGCGCCGACCTGGACCTGAGGATCCCGGGCGAGGTCGACAAGGGCTCGTACCGCACCACCCTGACGATCACCGCGCTGAGCAGCTGATCGTTTCGTCGAAGTCGGCGGGGTGGGCCCGGTGCCCGCCCCGCCTTCCCGGTTAGGAACCCCGTCATGCGTTGGAAGAACACCGTCCTGGCCGTGCTCGCGGCCGCCGTCTCGGCCGGCCTGTGGGCCACCCCGGCGATGGCCGAGGAGGGCGACGTGACCTGGACGGTGCGGACCGCCTCGAACAGCCTCGGCGCCGACCGGTCCAGCTACAGCTACGCCATCAACCCCGGCGGTACGGTTTCCGACGCCATGGTCGTCGCCAACCGCGGCACCACGGCGCTGACCCTGACCGTGTACGCCGCGGACGGCTTCACCACCGGCGAGGGCGGGCTCGACCTGCGCAACCGGGACGTGCCGCAGACCGGCGTCGGGGCGTGGGCATCGTCCGGCGGCACGGTCACCGTCCAGCCGGGCACCACCGCGGACGTGCCGTTCACCGTCGCGGTGCCGGCCGACGCCACGCCCGGCGACTACGTCGGTGGCATCGTCACGTCGCTGACCAGCCCGGACACCACCCAGCAGGTCAATGTGGAACGCCGCCTCGGCATCCGGATCACGCTGCGCGTCGGTGGCGAGCTGGCGCCGTCGCTCGCGGTCTCCGGCATGCGCGTCTCCTACGACGGCTCGTGGAACCCGTTCGCGGGCGGCGCGGCCACGGTGTCGTACACGATCGAGAACACCGGCAACACCACGCTGTCCGCGACCCAGGCCGCGTCCGTGGCCGGCCCGTTCGGCTGGTTCCGCTCCGACGCCGGCGACATCGCGGCCCCGCCGGAGCTGCTGCCCGGCGAGTCCTGGCCGGTCACCGTGCCGGTCGCGGACGTCCCCGCGGCGCTGCTGCTGACCGGCACCACCACGCTGACCCCGCTGATCATCGACCCGTCCGGCTCCCGCTCGATGCTGGCACCGGTCTCCGCCGAGGCGACGACCTGGGCCGTACCGTGGCTGCTCCTGCTCGCGCTCGTGCTCCTGGCCGCCCTCCTGACACTCACCGTCCGGCTGCGCCACCGCCGCCGGGCGCGCGAGGACGCCCGGGTGGCCGCGGCGGTCAGGCAGGCCCTGGCCACCGCCGCGAAGTAACCCCCGCCTACAGCGCATCCGGCCGCCCGCAGCACCGGCGGCCGGATGCGTCGGGCCGGGCCGGTCAGCAGGAGCCGGCGGTGATGATCGGGGTGTTGGTGTCCGGGGTGTCGCCGGCGCCGTGGAAGACGACCCGGAGCGGGGCGGTGGTGGGCAGCGCCGAGCGGGGGAGCTGCCAGCGGTACGTGCCGCCGGTGCGGGAGGTCTGCAGGCCGCTGTCCTCGATCTCGGACCAGTCCCACTCGGCGTCGTTCGCGCGGAAGAAGCCGTCGTTCTCCACCATGTAGTCGGCGCCGAGCCGGCCGCCGATGTCGGGCACGTCGTAGCCGGTCGAGGCGTTGCCGTCGACGTCGAGGTAGGCGTGGTGCCAGTCGAACGGCTTCGTGAACGTGACGGCGAGGACCGCGGTGCTGCCGGTGGTGCACGCGGAGTACCCGGTGATCGGGCCGGTGGCCGCCGGCGGCTGGGTGGCGGGTGCCGGTGCCGCGGCGGCCGCCGTGCTGCGGGCCGGGGTGGGGGTGGCCGGCGCGGTCCGGGTCGGCGCGGCCGGTGACGGCGTCGGGCTGGCGGACGGCGTGGCCGCACTCGGCCCGGCCGACGGCGTGATGATCGTGACCTGGCCGGTCGCGGGTGTGCCGAACGTGGCCGGCGGGATCGCGACCGGTGTGTCCGCGCCGTCCGGGGCCGGTCCACGGCCGGCGAGCGCGGCCGCGGCGATCACGATGGCGCCGATCAGGACCAGCGGCACCAGCCACAGTCGCGGGTGCGGCACCGCCCGGGCGCCGGCCGTCGCGAGCGGCGTCTCCGTCACCACCAGCCCGGCGGTGGTCTCCGCGCTCTCCGGGGGCAGGTCATGCCGGGTGCCGTGGGCCGCGTCCGGCGGGCCGGCGACGGCCGGGGCCGCGGGAACCGCGCCGGCCGCGGGCGGCAGCGGCGCGGACGGCAAGGGCGCGGGCGGAAGCGGCGCGGGCAGCGGCGGCGCGGGTGGCGGCGGCGAGGTGGTCACGGCGGTGGCCGGTCCGGGGTCCTCGGGCGGTGGCGCGGTGCCGGCCGGGGCCGGGTGCGCGGGCCAGGAGGGAAGCTTCGGCGCGCCCCAGGAGCCCGAGTCCTCGGACGGTGCGTCCGGCGCGTCCGGGGAGGCCAGGCCGCGCAGCGGGATCGCGCGCTGCAGCGGTGGACGTCGGTCGGCGTCCTGCTCCGCGGGAGTCCTTCCCGGTCCGGTCACCGAACGCTCCCACGTCGATCCAGGTTCTGCTGTCCGGCGGCGTAGACCGCGAACCAGGAAATGGTCGGCGTGTCACTGTGGATTGTCAATGCGTCGGCGGGCGCGCTCAGGTGATCTGCGGCACGCCCGCCGTCGTACCGGTCAGACCTCGAGTTCCGCCTCGACGCGGCGCAGGCGGTGCCGGGCCAGGCCGAGGTTGGCCCGGCTGCGGTCCAGCACCATGTAGAGCAGCAGCGCCTCACCCGGGCGCCGGGGCTGCATCAGCCGGATCAGGTGGTACTGGGTGTCGAGTGTGATCAGCAGGTCCTCGATGCCGTCCGAAAGGCCCAGCATCTCCAGGGTGCGCAGCTTGGCGCGCACCACGTCGGTGTTGCCGGCCGCGGCGACCGTCATGTCGATCGTGCCGCCGCCCAGCACACCGAGCGTCAGGCCGCTGGTGTAGTCGACGAGCGCGACGCCGATGGCGCCGTCGATCGTCATGGCTTCCTTCAGTGCGATGTCGATGCTGGCCATACTTTTTCTTCCCCGCTCGGTTCTGTTGCCTTTTCGCTTCCGTGCGACTACCGTCCGTGAGTGGATCTTGGGACGGCTCAGCGCAGCCTTGCATGACGTCCACGGGGATCGAAATCGAACGGCGAGAATTGGCCGCCCGTACCCTGAAGTCCGGATAACGGTCGATCGCCCCACCGGAACGGCGGATACCCAGCTCAGGCGTCATCTGGTACGCGCTGGTTCCCGCATCTCCCGCGCGTGCGACCCGGCCGGATCCGCCTCGGCGGCCCGTGGCGGCCCGTTCTGTGCCTCGTGCGGCGCTCGACGTACACCCCGTCGCTATTCCTATCGAGCCGGTAGGTGTGGTTGTCTATCCGGAAACGGACAGGAGGGTCTTCGATGAACGAGGCGACCTACGACCGGGTACGGCTGGAGCAGTGGCGGGACGGCCGGGCGAGCGGACGCGGCTTCACCCGGCGCGACCTGATGCGGCTCGCCGCGGCGGTCGGGGTCGGCACCGCACTGGGTGGCGGTGCCCTGGGTGGCGGTGCCGCGGCCGGGACGGCCCGGGCGGACGGGCCGATCGTGAAACCGCTGCCGCCGGAACTGTTCACGGTCTTCGGGACGAACGCGGAGACCCGGTGGGAGGCGCTGCGGGACACCGGCTACCTGGTGCCGGTCGACCGCTTCTTCGTGCGCAACCACACCAGCACGCCGATCATCGATCCGGCCGCGTACCGGCTGCGGCTCTTCGGCAGTGGACTGCGCGCGCCCGCGGAGTTCAGCCTCGACCAGCTCAGGCGGCTGCCGCAGGAGACGATCACGGCGGCGGTCGAGTGCGCCGGCAACGCGCGCAGCTTCTTCACCACGCAGCAGGGCCAGACCGTCTCCGGTACGGCGTGGAAGCTCGGCGCGATCGGCGTCGGCCGTTGGCAGGGCGTCCGGCTCGGCACCGTGCTGCGCGCGGCCGGCCTGCGCCGGGACGCGGTCGACGTGCAGCCGCAGGGTCTGGACGCGAACTTCGTCAGCGGCGGTGTCGACCTCGGGCCGGTGCGCCGCCCGCTGCCGGTCGGCAAGGCGCTGGACGACGTGCTGCTCGCCTGGGAGCTCAACGGCGCACCGCTGCCGCCGGACCACGGCGCTCCGCTGCGCGTGGTCGTACCGTCCTGGATCGGCATCTCGTCGATCAAGTGGGTGGGCGCGATCGAGGTGGCCGCGGAGCCGCTGTTCTCGCCGTGGAACACGCAGTTCTACCGGCTGTTCGGCGCGGATCACCCGGCCGACGGCACGCTGATCGACGAGCAGGTGGTGAAGAGCGCGTTCGAGCTGGCCTGGGGTGCCACGCTGCCGCCGGCCCGCACCACGCTCACCGGCCGCTCCTGGTCGGCGAACGGGCCGATCCGGCACGTCGACGTCAGCACGGACGGCGGCACGACCTGGCGGCGCGCGCGGGCCACCGGCCCGAACCTGCCGAACGCCTGGCAGCGCTGGCGGATCGACTGGACGCCGGCCGGCACCGGGCCGCACACGCTGATCGCCCGCGCCACCGACGTGACCGGCGCGACCCACCCGGCGACGGTGCCGCACAACACGCTGGGCTACCTGTTCGGCGCCCAGGTCCGGCACCCGGTCACGGTCGCCTGAGCCGGGCGGCCACCGGCCCCGGCCGGCTCAGTGCATCTGGATGATCTGGATGAGGTTGCCGCAGGTGTCGTCGAGGACGGCGGTGGTGAACGCGCCCATGTCGACCGGTTCCTGGGTGAAGCGGACCCCGAGGTCGCGCAGGCGGGCGAACTCCGCCTTGACGTCGTCGACGGCGAACTGGGTGTACGGGATGCCGTCGCCGACCAGCGCCTCCTTCCACGGCTTGGCGGCCGGGTGGGCGTCCGGCTCGAGCAGCAGCTCGGTGCCGTCGGGGTTGTCCGGGGAGACCACGGTGAGCCAGCGGGCGTCGCCGCCCATCGGGACGTCGTGCTTCTTCACGAAGCCGAGGACCTCGGTGTAGAACTTCTCCGCCACGGCCTGGTCGTGGACGAGCACGCTGGTGATGGTGATGCGCATCAGGTCTCCTTGGTGTCGCGGTGACGCCACCGGTCGGTGAGGTGCTCCAGCGGGCCGGTGTCGAGGTGGTGGAACTTGTAGCGTCCGTCGCGGCGGCTGTGGACCAGGCCGGCCGCGGCCAGCACCTCGAGGTGCTGGGAGATGGCCTGGCGGGACGAGCCGAGCTGGTGCTTGGAGCTGAGCCGCGCGCAGATCTCGAACAGGGTCTGGCCGTCCCGATCCGCCAGTTCGTCCAGTATCTTGCGGCGGGTCGGGTCGGCCAGGGCCTTGAAGACGTCGTCATCGTCCACGCGACGATGATAGGCAAGTCACCGCTTGCATATCAAGGAGATCAGAAGGAAAGGACCGACTGCACCTCCTGGCGCCGGCGGGCGGCCAGGTCGTCGAGCAGCGCGGGCGCCTCGTCGAACGGGACGACCGCGGTGATCAGGTGACGACGGATCGCCTCGCCGTCGCGGCGCAGCAGATCGATGGTCGCGGCGGAGAGCCGCTCCCGGTCCCAGGTGCCGGCCAGGCCGCGCGGCACCCGGCCGATCTGCGCGCAGACCAGGCGCAGCCCGTTGTGGTGGAACTCCTCGCCGAGCCGCACCTCGTCCGCGCCGCCCTGGTAGAACGCCAGGTCGATCACCGTGCCCTGCGGCCGGAGCAGCCGCATCGCCAGCTGCAGCGCGGACGCCTGGCCACGGCACTGGAAGACGACGTCGGCGCCGCGGTCGCCGGGCCAGTGCCGCCACGCGGTCTTGAGCACCACCGCGGGGTCGTCCGAGCCGCCGCTGTCCAGCGTGTCCAGTCCGAGCGACTCGGCGACGGCGCGGCGCTCGGCGGACGGGTCGAGCACGACGACCGAGGCGGCGCCGTGCGCGCGGGCCAGGAGCGCGGTGAGCAGGCCGACCACGCCGGCGCCGGTGACCGCGACCCGGCGGCCGGCCACGCCGTCGCCGAGCGCGCGCACGGCCGGGCCGACCGCGTCCGCGGCCGCGTGCAGCAGGCCGTTGGCGCAGATCGGGCCCATGTGCGCGGCGTAGATGCCGAGCATCGGGTCGAGGTCGTCCGGCAGCGGCACGATCCGGTCGCGCAGCGGGTCGCCGGTCCAGCCGGTGCGGTGGCCGTACGTCATCGCCACGGTCGTGCCGGTGGCCACCGCGGGCGTGCTGCTCTCGGTGACGACACCGACCTCCATGTAGCCGAGCCGGGTGACCGGGTACGCGTCGTCGGCCGGCCCGCCGAACAGCCCCAGCTCGGTGTCGAAGCCGGTGTGCAGCGCGGGATGGGTGTTCTTGACGAAGCTCAGCTCGGTGCCGGCCGAGACGCCGCTGAACAGCGTGCGCACCCGGAACGGGCCGGGCGCGACCTCCTCCTCGACGATCTCCAGCTTCCCGGGCGCGCTGACGATCAGGTTGCGGTCAGACATGGCGCGTCTCCCCGGTCGCGGCGGACGAGGCGACCGCGAGCGCGAGCGTGTGGGTGCGCAGCGCCTCCGCGTACGGCACCCGGATGTCGTGCTCCTCGCCGCGGACCGCGGCGACGAACGCCCGGTCGACCGCGACCCGCGCGGTCTCCGGGTCGCTGTCCACGGTGCGCTCGCCGTCGGCGTCGCGGACCGTCAGCCCGGTCTCGGAGACGCGCACGGCCAGCCCGTCCGCGTAGATCTCCAGTCCGGCGCGCTCCTTCCAGCCGAGCACGCAGGTCGCGGCGAGCGTGCCGACGGCACCGCTCGCGAACCGCAGAACGGCCGCGGTGGCGCCGTCGATGTCGCCGGCCGGGGGAGTGCCGTTGCCGGCCGCGGTCACCGACGTGACCTCGCCGGCCAGGTGCCGGGCGAGGTCGAGCACGTGCGCGGCCTGCTCGACGATCGGCCCGCCGGACTTCTCCCGCAGCGGCCACCAGCCGACCGGCGGCACCTTGTCCAGCCAGGCGCCGGTGACCAGCCGCACCGGCCGGTCCGCCAGCAGCGCGCGCGCCTGCTCGACGACGGCGAGGTAGCGCCAGTGGTGACCGACCGCGGTGAGCAGTCCGCGCTCCGCGATAGCGTCCGAAATATCCTGAGCCGCGGCGATATCGAGCGAAATGGGTTTCTCCACGAACAGTGGTAATCCGGCCTCGATCACGGCGCGCTCCGCCGGGCCGTGCGCGAACGGCGGCACGCAGACGTAGACCGCGTCCAGGGGTTCGTTCAGCAGTGCCGCCACGTCCGGTACGACGCGTGCGCCGTGTGGCTCGGCGAGCGCGGCGGCCGCCTCCGGCACCACGTCCGTCACGGCCGTGACCTGCACGTCCGGCAAACTCGACAGCACCCGCGCGTGGCGCTGGGCCACGCCTCCCGCACCGACCAGTCCCACTCTCGTCACCGGCATCTCCTCGCTTCTCGGCGGTGATCGTCAACGTCTGCACTTCTCGGTGGGCGCCCTCCGCAAACTCTTGTCGGATGACAAACGTTCATGTCACAGATGCGCTTGGAATTCCCGCCGGGCGGGAAGTGAGGGACGACAACGAGAAGATCAACTACCCGGGGGTACGCATGACGCACGATGTCTCTCCCGTCCTCGAGGCCTGGGCCTCGTCGCGCACCTTCTCCTACACCGAGTGGTCGGACGCTGAGCTGCTGAGGTCCAAGGGGGAGGACCGCGTCAGCGTGGTCATCCCCGCACGCAACGAGCAGGCGACCATCGGTGCGATCGTCACCACGATCCGTGAGCGCCTGATCGACGAGATACCGCTGGTCGACGAGATCGTCGTCGTCGACTCCCGCTCCACCGACGACACCGCGCTGATCGCGCGGGCCGCCGGTGCGCGCGTGGTCAGCCAGGACGACGTGACCCGCGGCCTGCCGCGGATGGAGGGCAAGGGCGACGCGCTCTGGGCCGGCCTGGCGGCCAGCACCGGTGACGTGGTCGCGTTCGTCGACGGCGACCTGGAGGACTTCTCCGCGCACTTCGTGACCGGCCTGCTCGGCCCGCTGCTGACCGACGCGTCGGTCGAGTTCGTCAAGGGCTTCTACCACCGGCCGCTGCACCGGGCCACCGGCGTCGAACCGGACGGCGGCGGCCGGGTCACCGAGCTGGCCGCCCGCCCGCTGATCAACCTGTTCTGGCCGGAGCTGGCCGGTGTCGTCCAGCCGCTGGCCGGGGAGTACGCGGGCCGTCGCAGCGTGCTGGAGCGCATCCCGTTCGTCTCCGGCTACGGCGTGGAGATCGCGATGCTGATCGACCTGCTCCAGGAGGCCGGGCTGGACGCGCTGGCCCAGGTCGACCTCGGGGTCCGGCACCACCGGCACCAGAGCACCGAGGCGCTCGGCCGGATGTCCGCGCAGATCATGGTGACCGCGTGGACCCGGCTGCACCGGGCCGGCCTGGTCACCGACGAGCTGCCGCCGTCGACGCTGATGACCCAGTTCCGTCGCGGCCACGCCGGTGGGCTGCCGCGCCTGGACCGGGAGATCGTCACGCACGAGATCGGCGTGACCGAGCGGCCGCCGCTGGCGTCGCTGCGGGTGCCCGGCCTGGTCCCGGCGGTGGCCTCATGAGGGTCCTGATGAACGCGGGGCCGTGGCTGCCGGTCCCGCCGAACGGGTACGGCGGCATCGAGAACATCGTGGCCACGCTGGTCCCGGAGCTGCGCGCGCTGGGCATCGAGGTGGTGCTGGCCACGGTCGGGGAGAGCACGTTGCCGGCCGACGAGCACGTGCACGCGTTCGGCACCGGGCAGTTCGCGATGCTGCAACGCCCGTACAACCAGGCCTGCGGCGTGGTCCCGGCGCACCAGGCCGCGGTGCTGCGGCGGGTCGCGGCCGGCGGCATCGACCTGATCCACGACCACGTGGAGGCGGCCGGGCTGACCATGCTCGCGGCGCTCGGCTCCGGCGGCCCGCCCGGTCTGCACACGCTGCACTGGGACCTGCGCAAACACCCGGACCTCTACGGCACGTTCGACGGCGGCGACCGGGTCCGGGTCAACGGCGTCTCCGCCGACCAGCTCACCCACGCGCCGGAGGCGTTGCGCGCCCACGCGATCGGGCACGTGCACCTGGCCACGCCGCTCGCGATCGACGCGGACCGGCGCGAGAAGGCCGAGAAGCACGGGTACGCCGTGGTGCTCGGCCGGATCAACCCGGGCAAGGGCCAGGACCTCGCGGCCCGGCTCGCCCACCGGCACGGCTTCGACCTGGTGCTGGCCGGCCCGGTCGGCCCGTACCACTCGCCGGAGGCGCTGGCCGCCGCCGACCCGCAGAACCCGGACGTGCGCTTCTGGCACGAGCAGGTCGCCCCGCACGTCGACGGCGTCCGGGTCCGCTGGGTCGGCACCGTTGCCGGCCAGGAACGCGACGACCTGGTGGCCGGCGCCCGCGCCGCGCTGTTCCCACTGCGCTGGAACGAGCCGGGTGGCACCGCCGTGGTCGAGTCGCTCGCGCTCGGCACGCCGGTGGTCGGCATCGCGCGCGGCTGCCTGCCCGAGCTGATCGAGCACGGCCGCACCGGCCTGCTCACCACGGACGAGGACGAGCTGGGCGAGCTGATGCACGCGGTCGGCGGCCTGGTCGAGGCGGAGTGCCGCGCCGAGGCGGCCCGCCGTTTCACCCCGGCCGTGATGGCGGCCGGCTACGCCGCGCTGTACGAGCGGATGCTCACCCGGTGAGCCGGTGGGGATCCCCCGCCCCGGGGGATCCCCACGCCGGACCGCTCGCCGGACGGCCACCGCGCGGGCGACCCACTGGGCCACCGTGCGGGTGATCCGCCGGGGCCACCGTGCGGGTGATCCGCCGGGGTCGCCGCAGGCACCGCACCGGTCCGGGTGGATCATGGTTGGGTGACGCACGCGCTGATGGACGACCACGTCTTCTACTCGTGGTCGGCGCAGGCCGAGATCGACCCGATGGTGATCACCGGCGCGCACGGCTCGCGAATCCGCGACGACGCCGGCAACGAGTACCTCGACTTCTCCTCGCAGCTGGTCTTCACGAACCTGGGCCACGGTCATCCGCGCGTCGTGCGGGCGATCCAGGAACAGGCCGAGCTGCTGTGCACGCTCGCGCCGCAGCACGCCACGGGCGTCCGTTCCGAGGCGGCCCGGCTGATCGCCGGCCTGGCCCCGGACGGGCTGGAGAAGGTGTTCTTCACCAACGGCGGCGCGGACGCGAACGAGCACGCGATCCGGATGGCACGCCTGCACACCGGCCGGCCGAAGGTGCTCTCGGCGTACCGCTCGTACCACGGCGGCACGCAGACCGCGGTCAACGTGACCGGTGACCCGCGCCGGTGGCCGAGTGACACGGGCACGGCCGGGGTCGTGCGGTTCTTCGGGCCGTTCCGCTACCGCTCCGAGTTCCACGCGGAGACCGAGGAGCAGGAGTGCGCGCGGGCGCTGGCCCACCTGCGGCGCACGATCGAGGCGGAGGGCCCGGCCACGATCGCCGCGATCATCCTGGAGACCATTCCGGGTACGGCCGGGATCATGCCGCCGCCGCCCGGTTACCTGCCCGGCGTGCGGGAGCTGTGCGACCGGTTCGGCATCGTGCTGATCCTGGACGAGGTGATGGCCGGGTTCGGCCGGGCCGGCGCCTGGTTCGCGCTGGACCGCTACGACGTGCGGCCCGACCTGATCACGTTCGCCAAGGGCGTCAACTCCGGGTACGTCCCGCTCGGCGGCGTGGTGATCAGCGACGCGATCGCGGACACGTTCGCCCACACGCCCTATCCGGGTGGCCTGACCTACTCCGGGCACCCGCTCGCCACCGCGGCGGCGGTCGCCGCCATCAATGCCATGACCGACGAGGGTACGGTCGCCAACGCCGACCGGCTCGGCCGGGACCTGCTCGGCCCCGGCCTGCGCGAGCTGGCCGAGAAGCACCCGGTGATCGGGGACGTGCGCGGCGTCGGCGTCTTCTGGGCGGTGGAGCTGGTCGCCGACCGCGACACCCGGGAGCCGCTGCCGGTCGCGGACACCCTGGCGGTGGTGGCCGCGTGCCGGCGGGCCGGCCTGCTGCCGTTCACCACCGCGAACCGGCTGCACCTGGTACCCCCGTGCAACGTCCCGGACGCGGACGTCACCACCGCGCTGGGCATGCTGGACGGCGCGCTCAGCTCCGGTTCCTGAACCGTTCCAGCAGCGCGGCCAGCACCGACATCTCCGCGGCCAGCGCGGCCTCGCCCTTCGGCGTGATCGCGGCCCAGGTGCGGGGGCGGCGTCCCGCGTACCCCTTGGTGATCTCGACCAGGCCCTGCTGGGCCAGCACGTCCAGGTGCCGGCCAAGGTTGCCGTCGGTGAGGTTGAGGACCTTGCGCAGGTAGGGGAAGTCGGCCTGACCGGCCTCGTCGAGCACGGTCAGCAGCGCCAGCCGGGTCTTCTGGTGCACCGCGTCGTCGAGGTCCAGCGCCGGGTGCGCCGGCTCCGGGGCGGTCACTCCGCGGCCGCCCGGGAACGGGCCCAGGCGGCGACGGCGACCAGCGCGAGGCCGGCCGCGGCGTCGACGGCGATCCAGGCGGTGGTGAGCGCGCCCACGGCCAGCAGGATCTGCGCGCCCGCGGCGAGGGCGAGCGCGGTCGAGGTGCGGTGCAGGGCCTGGTTGTGCTGGCGGCGGGCGATCGCGTACAGGATCGCGGCGGGCCAGGCCAGTGGCGCGAACACGCCGACCAGGAAGGCGGGGATGAACAGCAGCGCCAGCAGCGGCAGGCTGACCAGGTAGCCGAGGGTGATCGGCCGGTACGACCGGCGGCCCTCACCGACGCCGTCCCGCGTCGCGATCCGGTGCGCCTGCCACCACAGCGCGCCCAGGCCGAGCGCGCCGGCGAGCGGCCAGAAGAGCAGGCTGACGAGGTGCCGGGAGCCGGCCGTGGCGGCGGAGACGAGCCCGATCACCGGCGCGTGCGCCAGGATCAGCACGCCGAAGGTGAGCAGCGGGGCGGTGACGGTGCGGCGGTCGGTGCGGACCCGCTCGCGCAGCCGGTGCACGTCGGCGAGTATCGCGGCCGGGTCGGCGGTGTCGCTCATGACCACATCTCCTTCGTCAGACGCAGAGAACTCTGCGGTACAGAGTTAGAGTACTCTGCATCGCAGAGTGAAGCAACGAAAAAAGAGGCGCCCCTCGGAAGGGGCGCCTCGATCGAGCCGGGGTCAGTCGTCGTCCTCGGTCGAGGGCGACCTCGACGTCGACGGTGACGGCGCCAGCTGCGGGCTCGACGCGGAACCGGACTTGAACGCGATCGTCTCGCTCGGGTTCGGGAAGTCCCTCACCGGCTGACCCTCCAGGCCGTCGTGCAGCAGCGTGGCGACCGAGCGGATCACCTCTTTCTGGATGTCCGCGCCGACCAGGTCGGCCGGGTTGTCCGGGTTCGCCGCGATACCGGCGATCGCCAGCTGCGGCGTGACGCCGATGAACGACTCCGTGGAGTAGTTGTCCGAGCTGCCGGACTTGCCGGAGACCGGGCGGCCGACCATGCCACTCACCTGCGTGGACGTGCCGTTCGGGCAGCTTCCGTAGGCCGGCGCCTGACCGACCACGCAGCGACCGGCGTCGAGCGCGGCGCGAGCCACGTCCTTGTCCAGCGCCTGCGTGCAGTCCGGCTGGGCGACCTTGGCCGCGGCGTCGCTGACCGCGCCGGTGGAGTCGGTGATCGACACGACCGGGGTCGGCTTGCAGAACTTGCCGTCCGCGGCGAGCGTGGCGTACGCGTTCGCCATGTCCAGCGGCGTGGTCGCGGAGACGCCGAGCGTGAACGAGCCCCAGCCGCTCGGCTCGGCCGCGAGGGTGGCGTCCTGCTGGTTGCGGAACTGGATGCCGAGCCGCTTGGCCATCTCCACGGCCTTGGTGACGCCGACCTCCTGCTGCAGCTTGATGAAGTACGTGTTCGACGACTTGCCGAACCCGGTCCACATGTTCTGGTAGCCGTCCTGGTACGTCTTGTCCGCGTTGCTCGGGCACCAGAACCCGCCGCACGCGGTCGCGCTGCCGTCCGGGTAGATCGACTTGAACGGGCTCTTGGTGGAGTAGCCGGTGTCCAGCGGGAAGCCGTTCTCCAGCGCCGCCAGCATCACGAAGACCTTGAACGTCGAGCCGAACTGGTAACCGGCCGAGTCCTCACTGCCCGCGATGAACTGGTTGACCGTGTTCGGGTAGTTGCCGCCGCTCGCGTTCGGCTCGATGCTGAACCGCCGGTTGATGGCCAGCGCCTTGACCTTGCCGGTGCCCGGCTCGACCGCGGCCAGCGGCGCCGCGCGCGGGTTGTCCACCGGGTAGATGCGCACCGCCTCCGCGGCCGCCTTGTCCTGCAGCGCCGGGTCCATCGACGTGACGATCCGCAGGCCGCCCTTCTTCAGCAGCTCCTCACGGTCCTCCGGCGTCGGGCCGAACTCCTCCTGCTGCTTCCACCAGGACAGGAAGTAGTCGCAGAAGAAACCCCAGCTGTTGTGCGTGTTCGGCACCGCGGTGCAGTTGCTGGTGGCGGTGGTCGGCTTCAGGTTCAGCGGCTCCGCGATCGCCGCGTCCGCCTCCGCCTGGGTGATCGCGCCGGTGCCCACCATCGCGTTGAGCACGTAGTCGCGGCGGCCGACCGCCTGGTCCTCCGGGTTGTTCACCGGGTCGTACGCGTCCGGCGACTTCACCAGACCGGCGATCATCGCGGCCTGGCCCAGCGTGAGCTTGTCCGGCGTGGTGGAGAAGTACGCGCGGGCGGCCGCCGAGATGCCGTACGCCTTGTTCCCGAAGTAGGCGATGTTGAGGTAGCGGCGGAGGATCTCCGGCTTGTCCAGCTTGTCCTCGATGGTCACCGCGAACCGGATCTCCTGCAGCTTCCGGCCGGTGCTCAGCTCGGTCGCGGCCTCGCGCTCCTCGTCCGTGGCGGTCTGGTCGTTCTTCAGCACGTTGCGGACGTACTGCATGGTCAGCGTGGACGCGCCGGACACCTCACCGCCCTGGGTGTTCGACACGAAGGCGCGCATCAGGCCCTTCACGTCCACGCCGCCGTGCTGGTAGAACCGGGTGTCCTCGGCCGCGACGATCGCGTCCTGCATCACCTTCGCGATGTCCTCGATGCCGACGTCGGTGCGGTTCTCCTCCCAGAACTGGGTGATCTGGGTCTTGCCGTCACTGGCGTAGATGTAGGACGCCTGCGGGGTCGGCGGCGTCTGCAGGTCGCTGGGCAGGTCCTCGAACGAGTCACCGGCCAGCTTCGCCGCCATACCGACGCCGGCGCTCACCGGCAGCGTCGCGCCCGCGATGACGCCGCCGACGATCACGCCGAGCAGTACCAGTGTGAGCACCTTGCGGCCGATGGTCGCTTTCGAGCGGTCGGTCGGTTCGGCCTTTTCGGTCCCCGGGACCAGCGGTGTCGCCGATTCCTGCATTACGCGAAGAACCCCTCGTCGATGATGATGGGCACGCACCGTGCTATTCAAAATGCGCGCGGTTACCTTTTCTCGGTTGTCGTGCGGCGAATAGGAGATCACGAACGCCTCATTGATACCTCGCCGGGATGGGCGTTGCGCCGGAGCGCGCGGCGCCTCCGATCAGGCAGAGTCCGCGACCGGGGGCACGGTTGCCGCATCCCCGGAACGGAAATGGATAGGTAGATCACACCGGCCCGTTCCGTGGCGCTCATGCGGCATTCAGAAAACGCCCGCCGCGGCCGTACCGTGAAGGTCTCGATGCCTCAGTTAGACACGTCCGCCCACACACTGAGCGCCGCGCACCTCGGCGGCAGTCGCGCTGTGGGCCTCGTCGCCGGTCCGTACCTGCTCGGCGGCGGCACGTTCCGCGTCCTGCGTTCGGCGTCCTGCGTTCGGCGTCCTGCGTCCTGCGCCCGGCGTTCTGCGCCGGCGTTCCGCGCCCCGGGTCTGGCACCCGGCCCGGGTCTGGCGGCTGGTGGCTGGCGGGGCACCGGGGCATCGGTGTGTCGGGCAATGGCGGTGTGCTGGCGGGAATGTGGCCAGCTTGCGGCGGGCGCTGGTGGCCGACGGTCGATTCCCGCTGGCAGGCCGACTCCTGTAGCGGTGGTATGCCTGGAGCGCCTCGTGTCCGAAATTTCGGATAAGAGACGCTAGGTGCCTCGTTCGCCGCGTAGAGGATCCCGGTCACCCGCGGGCTGGCGCCCTGAGTGATCAATCAGGTGAGCGAAAGATAGGTCATCGGGCGAAGTGGATCGTCTTTTTGCTCACCTGATTGATCACTCAGGGCGGTCGGGGCGGAGCTCCGCGAAGACGGAGCCAACCGTCAGGGCGAGATGACGCGATATTCGGGCGCAAGGCCCCGGCTGGCAGCCGTCCTGAGCGCGGCGGCTGCCCCGGGCGCGGCCGACCTGAAGACCGAGCTGGGCCGGCTGCGCTCCGCGGAACCGGACCGGGTGCGGGACGAACTACGCCGCCGCTACGCCGCCGCGGTGCCGGCGGGACCGAGGCCGACCCTGCCGGCGCGACGGCCGCCCTCGCCGACGCCTACGCGGCGTTGTGGCGGGTGACCGGCAGATCCTCGGCCGCGTCCGTCCTTCTGCCGGCGCTTCGGCGATCACTTCGGTGCTGCCCGCGATGCGCGACGTGCACGACACGGAACTGCTGGTCCGCCGCCGGGCCGCCGCGGTGGCCGGGCTCGACGGTCCGCTCGGCACGCTGCACCGCCAGATCCGCTGTTCCCCCCTCCCGGCCCGGTCCGGATTCCCGGCTCGATCTGCTGTGACCGGTCCGGACCCCCGGCTTGGCCTGTTGCGGCCCGGCCTGGACTCCCGGCTCGACCCGCTCCGGCCGGCGCGGATCCGGATCGACGCACGCGACCGCGGCCTCGTGCTGGTCCCGCTCGTCTTCGGCGGCGACCGGCTGATGGCCGCCTGGGACGAGCGGGCCGTCTACGTCGCCTGCCCCGCGCGCGGCGCGCGGTCCGCCTGACCGGGCCGCCGAGCCGCGGACCGGCGCGCTGGCGCTGCTGCTCGGCACCGACCGCGCCACGGTGCTCGTCCGGCCGGTCTCCACCCGCACGCCGGCCGCCGCCTCGGTCTGGCACCGAGCACGATCTCCGCCCACCTGAACCTGCTCATCCGGGCCGGGGTGGTGGACCGGCAGGCGAACCCTTCGCCCGCCTGCCTGGCGTCCGTGGGGGTGAGGCGCACCTGCACCGACGTGGAGATCGCCGCCGACGGTGCCGGCCCGCCCCGGGAGAACCTCTGCGCCACGCCGGTCCCGGCCCCGGTCAGCGGCCGTAGCGTTCGGTGACCGCGGCCGGCGTCTCGACGAGCCGGCCCTCCGCCAGGTTGCGGGCCAGCCGCAGGTACTCCGCGTGGGTCCAGGCCAGCGGCGTGGCGGAGAACGTGGGCGTCCCGGGTGCGAAGCCGGGGCGCCCGGCCGGGGGAGTGCGGTCCCAGACCTGCTCGGGCAGCATGCCGCCGGGGCCGGTCGCGCGGGCCATCGCGGCCAGCCGGGTGCGGGCCGCACGCAGGTTCCCGGCCGCGATCTCGTACTCGCCGCGTTCGCCGCTGAGCAGCGGCCACGCGCGGCCGCGGGAGACGCGCGAGCCCGGCGGCTCGTCGTACTCCCACTGGCTGCCGTCGAGCTGCTCGCCGAAGCCGTCGAACGAGGCGCGGTGCCAGAAGAACCCGCGCGGGGTGGCGACGCCGAGCTGCGCGTCGACGACGGCGAGGCTGTTGACGACGTCCGCGTCGGACGGTGGCAGGATGCCGAGCCGCACCAGCTCGATGAAGCTCGGGTCGACCACGGTCCGCTGGTCCACGCCGACCGGTCCGCCGTCGCCGATGTCGTACGCCGTACCCGCGTCCGGGTTTCCGTCCTTGGTCAGCCGGAGGAAGTAGGGCCGGTCGGAGTAGGGGCCGGTCGTGGTCACGGTCCACGACTTGACCCGCGCCCGCCACGAGTCCGCAGTCGTCAGGTAGCGCTCGGCCGAGGCGGTGTCGCCGTGCCCGCGCGCGATCGAGGCCGCGCACACCAGCCCGGCGATCGCGGTCGCGATGGTGTTCGGCGAGTAGCCGGACTGGTTCTCCCAGCGTTCCTGCGGCGTGAACGGCGCACCCGGGTAGCCGGCCAGGAAGTCGGCCGCGCGCCTGACCGACGGCCAGGTGTCCGCGCGGCCGAGTTGGTAGGCGAGCACGATCGGCAGCGCCACCTCGTCCAGTTGCAGCCCGCCCCACACGGGGGTGCCGTCGACCTGCGAGTTCTGCGGGAACGAGCCGTCCGGCCGCTGCTGCACGCCGAAGAGGAAGTCGAGTGCGCGGTGCGCGCCGGCGCGGTCACCGGCCGCGATCAGGCCGGTGGCGATCTGATACAGATCACGCGACCAGACCAGGTGGTACGGGCCGGAGGGGTCGTCCGTGCCGAACGCCCACGGCGAGGCCGGTGCCGCCACGTACGCCCCGGGATGGGTCTTGTCCTCCAGCGCCGCCAGGATCATCGCGGACGTCGCCCAGAGCTGCGGCGCGGCGCCCCGCGGCGGGCCGGTCAACCCCTTCAGATAACCCGTCCAGCCGGCCGTGTACGCGCGCGCGACCGGCCCGAACCCGGTGCGGAGCGACCGTCGCGCGGTGTCCAGCGCCGCCGCCTCGGTGTCGCCGAAGCCGAGCGCGAGCGTGCTGTGCCGGCCGCGCAACGCCGCGGTCTGCACCAGGTAGCCGGCCGTCGCGGACGGGTGGCGCCGGTCCATCCGCCCGTCGCGCAGGTCGGTGAGCCCGTCGCTGACCCCGGCGAACCCGCTGGACGTGGCCGTGAACGCACCGGCCAGCGCGCTGGACACGTCCCCGTCCGTGGCGGTCAGCGCGCCGTCGACGGTCCGGCCGGCGTCGCCGCCGCGGGAGTTGCCGAGCGCCGGGTCGTAGATCGCGAACAGCTCGTACCCGCGGGGTGCCGCGAGGTCCAGGTCGACCAGCACCGACGACCGCACCGGGTCGGTGGTGTAGTCCGCGGTCAGCCGCCACCCGCGCCCGTCGAAGATCTGCCGGAACCGCAGCCCGTCGAGCTGCTCGGTGCGTACCGTGGCGGCCTCGGCCAGGCCGCCGCGCGCGGTCACGGCGAAGGTGAGCGACCGGGCGCTCGGCCCGCCGATCGTCGGGTAGAAGATCTCGCCCAGCCCGCCCTCCCGCTGCACGGTCGCCCAGACCAGGCTCTGCGGGGTGCGCGAGGTCAACAGCCCCGACTTGTCCGCCGGAAGATATTGCTGGTCGACACCGGGCGCACCCGGCGCCGGCGCCGGGTGCACCGGCACCAGTCCGATCGTGGTCACCATCAGCACGGGCAGCACCGACATCATATCGACGGTCTACCCTGCCCCGCCCTTGATCGCATCCGCTGCGCGGGCCCGGTCGCCGCCGCACGGGTGTTCCACGGCGGGTGCCGGCGGGCTACGGTCGATCGATGGTGATGCGGAACGTGGTGGTGGTCGGCGCCGGCGCGGCCGGGCTCGCGGTGGCGGCGCGGCTGACGGCGCGGGGCGTGGACTGCGTGGTGCTGGAGCGCGGGCCGGGCGTGGCCACCAGCTGGCGCGGGCGCTACGACCGGCTGCGGCTGCACACCACGCGCCGGCTCTCCGGCCTGCCCGGTTTCCCGATCCCGCGCGAGTACGGCCGGTGGGTGCGCCGCGACGACCTGGTGTCCTATCTGGAGGCGTACGCGCGGCGGTTCGACGTGGACGTGCGCACCGGGCAGGAGGTCAAGCGGATCGAGCGGTCCGCGGACGGCTCGTGGAGCGTGCGGCTGACCGACGGATCGGGGCACGCCGCGGGCACCGTGGTCGTCGCCACCGGATACCTGCACACGCCGGTGGTGCCGGACTGGCCCGGCCGGGACGCGTGGCGCGGCACGCTCGTCCACTCCGCGGAGTACCGCGACGCGGAGCCGTTCCGCGGCATGGACGTGCTGGTCGCCGGCGTCGGCAACAGCGGCGCGGAGATCGCCGGTGACCTCGCGGCGGGCGGTGCGTCCTCGGTCAGCCTGGCGATCCGCACGCCGCCGCACATCGTGCCCCGCGCGACCGCGGGCTGGCCGGCCCAGCTGAGCGGCATCCTGTTCGGCCGGCTGCCGGCCCGGATCCTCGACCCGCTGGCCGCCGCGTCCGCGCGCGCGGCGATCCCGGACCTTCGCCGGTACGGGCTGGAGCGCCCCACCGACGGGCTGGGCACCCGGCTGCGCGCCAGCCGGTACGTGCCGGTGCAGGACGTCGGCATCGTCCGGGACGTCATGACCGGCCGGGTGCGGCCGGTCGCGGCCGTGCGCGGCTTCACCGAGACCGGCGTGCACCTCGCGGACGGCCGCACCCTCCGGCCGGACGCGGTCGTCGCGGCCACCGGCTACGGCACCGGGCTGCGTGACCTGTTCGACGACGCCGCCCTGTTCGACGAGACCGGCGTCCCGCACGTCCACGCGGGCCGGCCGGCCCGTCCCGGCCTGTTCTTCATCGGCTACGACGTCACGCTCGGCGGCCTGCTCCGCAAGGTCGCGATCGAGTCCCGCCAGGTCGCCCGGCGCATCGCCGCCGGCTGAGACCGCGCGCGGTCTCAGCAGCGGATCACCGTCTTCCCGACCGTCCGCCCGCTCTCCACCAGTTCGTGGGCCGTCCGCATGGTGTCCACGCGCAGGCCGTCGAGCACCGTCGTGGTGATCGGGCGCAGCCGGCCCGCCACCGCGTCCGCGGCCAGGCCGGCGAGGATTCCACCCTGGACGGCGACGTCGACGCCGGCCGTGATCCGGCTGAAGACGGTCTCGGTGTGCACCGACACGGATCTGCCGATCAGCGGCCCGAGATCGACGGAACCGTGCAGGTCGACGGCGGCGAGGTGGCCGAACGGCCGGAGGACCTCGGCGATCCAGCCGACGTTGCCGGCGGTCCCCGACGTGGACAGCACCAGGTCGATCCGGTCGATGCCGGCGTCCCGCAGCTGAGCGGGCACGTCGCCGGTGTGGTCGACGACCAGGTCCGCTCCCGTCGCCGTGCACCACTCGCGGGACGCGGGACGGGACGCCGTGCTCACCACCAGGGCCGTGGTCCGGCTCTTCAGCAGCTGTGCCGCCATCGTCCCGACGCCGCCGGCACCGCCGACGATCAGCACCCGGTCGATCCCGGGCGCCAGGCCGTCCCGATCGCGGAACAGCGCCTCCCAGGCCGTGAGGCCGCCGATGGGCAGGGACGCGGCGTCGGTGAAGGACAGCCCGTCCGGGATCCGCGCCACCACCCGGTGGTCGACCGCGAGCCGTTCGGCCCAGGCGCCGTCCCGGGACATGTCCCCGGTGCCCAGCACCCGGTCGCCGACCGCGAAACCGGTGGCCCGCGCTCCCACGGACTCCACCACGCCGGCGAACTCGAAGCCGAGGATGATCCGTCCACCCGGTGCGGCACCGCGCGTGCGCCGGATCGCCGCCTCGCCCGGGTTGATGCCCACGGCGCGGACCGAGACGAGCAGGTCCGTGTCGCGCGGCCGGGGTTCCGCGGTGTCGATCAGCTCGATGGCGAACGCGTCGAGCGGGTGTGCCGTCCGGTAGGCGAGGGCTTTCATCGTCGTCTCCGTTCAGTCCTGCTTGAGCGCGTGCAGCGCGGAGAGCGGGCCGCCGCCGACCTGCATCAGCCGGCCGCCGTCCCGCAGTGACCCGGCGTCCACCGGCGCGAAGCCGATCTCCTCGGCGACCGCGCGGAGGGCCTCCTTCGCGTCCGCGTCGTCGCCCGCGTAGAACAGCAGCTGGCGGCCCGCCGCGTGCCGCGGGTCGGGCACGATGTACTGCGCGAACAGCGTGTTGAACGCCTTGACCACGCGTGCGCCCGGGGCGTGCCGGGCGACGAACTCGCTGCCCGTATCCGTGCCGAGGTCGACGTAGTCCGCCGGGGTCGGGCCGAGCTGGTTGGTGGTGTCGACCAGGATCCGGCCGTCCCAGGCGGGCACGCCGGCCAGCGCGGCGGGGATGTCCGCCCACCTGACCGCGAGGAACACCATGTCGGCCGCGGCCGCCTCGGCGACCGTGCCCGCGGCGGCCGACGGCCCGAGCCGGGCCACCGTGTCGCGGAGTGCGGCCGGGCCACGGCGCGCGCTCAGCACGACGCGGTGGCCGGCCGCGACGAGATGCGCGGCGATGCCCTGCCCGATCGTGCCCGCGCCGATGAATCCGAAGTCCATGCGATGCCTTCCTCCAATTTTTGATGTCATGCGACATCAAAAATTATGATGGTGGCTGACATTATTGAGTGTCAAGCGCGGGCGCCGGCTTTGATGTCGGGTATCATCGTCAGCGGTCGAGGAGGTGCCCGAGATGCCACGCATCACCCAGGAGCAGAAGCGGCTCAACCGCGAGAGGATCGTCCGCGCGGCGGGCGAGGGCTTCCGGCTGCGCGGCGTCGACGGCATCGGCATCGAGGACCTGATGAAGGCCGCCGGCATGACGCACGGCGGGTTCTACAACCACTTCTCCTCGAAGGAGGACCTCGCCCTCGAGGTCTACCGCCGGGGTTTCACCGACTCGCTCGACGCGCTCGCCGCGATCCGCGAGGCCCACCCCCGCTCCGCCCGGGCGGCCCTGCGCGACATGGTCGACGGCTACCTGACCGCCGACCACCGCGACCACCCGGAGACCGGCTGCGCCTCGGCCGCGCTCGCGGTCGACGCCGGCCGCCACGGCGCCACCGCCCAGGCGGAGTACCGGCGCGGCCTCGAGGGATATCTCGGCGCCATCACCGAGATGGTGCTCGACCGCGCGCGCCAGTCCGGCACCGAGCTGACCGCGGCGGAGGCCCGGGAGCGGGCGGTGGCGATGTTCTCCCAGATGGTCGGCGCGCTGGTGCTCTCCCGCGCGGTCGCCGAGGCCGACCCCGGACTGTCCGACGAGGTCCTGACCACCAACCGCCGGCGGCTCCGGCAGCGGTGACGCGGCCCGCCGGGCCGGGCACTCCCTAGACTGTGCGGTCGTGCTGCACATTCGGGTGATCTCGCCGGAGTCGATGACCGAGAAGGTCGAACAGATGTTGATGACCGATCAGGCGGTCACCCATCTGACCGTCGTCACGGGGGCGGCCCGGTCACCGCGCGGCGACCTGATCGAGTTCGACGTGGTGCGGGAGGGCGCGAGCGGCGTGCTGGACGCGCTGCGCGGGCTCGGCATCGACGAACGCGGCGCGATCTCGGTGGAGAACGTCGACATGGCGATGTCGGGCGCGGCGTCGCGCGCGGCCGACCGTACCCCCGGTCTGGGCGTCGACGCGGTGGTCTGGCACGAGATCGAGCACAAGACCGGCGAGGAGACCGCGCTGTCGGTGTCGTTCCTCGCGTTCATGTCGGTGGCCTGCGTGATCGCCGGCATCGGCGTACTGCTGGACCAGCCGATCCTGATCGTCGGCTCGATGGTCGTCGGCCCGGAGTTCGGGCCGCTGGCCGCGCTGTGCGTCGGGCTGGTCCAGCGACGCCGCGAGCTGCTGCACCGGTCCGTGCTCGCGCTCGCGGTCGGTTTCCCGGTCGGGATGGCGGTGACCGTGCTGGCGACCTGGTTGCTGACCGCGTTCGGGCTGGTGGACGCGGCGATGCTGGTGGCGGAGCGGCCGCTGACCGACTTCATCTGGCGGCCGGACGCGCTCTCCTGGGTGGTCGGCTTCCTCGCCGGCGTCGCCGGGATCCTGTCGCTGACCTCGTCCAAGGCGGGCACGCTGGTCGGCGTGCTGATCTCGGTCACCACCGTCCCGGCCGCGGCCAACGCGGCGGTCGCGATCGCCTACGGCGTCGGGAACGAGGCGTGGGGGTCCGCACTCCAGCTGGTGATCAACCTGGTGGCGATCGTGGTCGCCGGCGTGCTGACGCTGCTGGTGCAGCAGACCGCCTGGAAGGTCGCCGCCCGCCGCCGGGGCCGCCGGTGACCTGCGACGCTGCGTGGCGCGCGCCGGCACGGTAGGTTCGAGGCAGGTGTGCCGGGAAGACTGGTCGGCGAGTCCCAGCCGCACCCTGCCCTGAGGAGCCCCGTGTCCGGTGTGCCGCCCCGCCCTGCCCGCCACCTGTTCGGCCGCGGGAGCTGGCCCGAGGCCCGCCGGATCGCCGACATCCTCCGCGCGGAGACGGTCGGCGGCGTACTCCTGCTGGTCGCGGCCGTCGCGGCACTGATCTGGGCGAACTCCCCGTGGTCGGCGGCCTACCAGGACCTCGGCGAGTTCCGGGTCGGCCCGCACGCGCTGCACCTGGACCTGACGCTGGCGCAGTGGGCCGCGGACGGACTGCTGGCCATCTTCTTCTTCGTCGCGGGACTGGAGCTCAAGCGCGAGTTCGTCGCCGGCGACCTGCGCGACCCGCGGCGGGCGGTGATGCCGATCGCCGCCGCGGTCGGCGGGATGGCCGCACCGGCGCTGATCTACACCGCGGTCAACGCGACCTCGGCGCAGGGCGCGCTGTCCGGCTGGGCGGTGCCGACCGCGACGGACATCGCGTTCGCGCTCGCCGTGCTCGGCGTGATCTCCACCCACCTGCCGTCCGCGCTGCGCACGTTCCTGCTCACGCTCGCGGTCGTCGACGACCTGCTGGCGATCGTGGTCATCGCGGTGTTCTACACCAGCTCGCTGGCCGTACTGCCGCTGCTGGCCGCGCTCGTGCCGCTCGCGCTGTTCGCGTTCCTGGTGCAGAAGCGGGTCCGCTCCTGGTGGCTGCTGCTGCCGCTGGCCGCGCTGACCTGGGGCCTGGTGCACGCCTCCGGCATCCACGCCACCGTCGCCGGCGTGCTGCTCGGCTTCATGGTCCCGGTCGTACGCCGATCCGACGGCCCCGGGCCGGGCCTGGCCGAACACTTCGAGCACCGGTGGCGGCCGCTGTCCGCCGGCGTGGCCGTGCCGGTCTTCGCGTTCTTCGCCGCCGGGGTCTCGGTCGCCGGCGCCGGCGGGCTCGGCGCGACGCTGCGCGACCCGGTCACCATCGGCATCATCCTCGGCCTGGTCGCCGGCAAGTGCGTCGGCGTGCTCGGCACGACATGGCTGGTGCAGCGGTTCACCCGCGCGTCACTCGGCGACGAGATCAGCTGGTGGGACGTGCTCGGCCTGTCGCTGCTGGCCGGCATCGGCTTCACCGTGTCGCTGCTGATCGGCGAGCTCGCGTTCGGCGTCGGCAGCGAGAAGGACGAACACGCCCGGATCGGCATCCTCGCCGGCTCCCTCGTCTCCGCGCTGCTGGCCACCGTGGTCCTGCGCCTGCGCAACCGCCACTACAAGCGCCTCGCGATCGAGGAGGCCCGCGACGCGGACGCGGACGGCATCCCGGACGTCTACCAGAAGTGACGCCACCCCGGCACCGGCCGGCCCAAGTGCCGAAAACCGATGACCGGCAACCGTTTCCCGCTTCCGGCGTGGGCGCCTTCCCAGTGCTCCCGCGGGCACCGGTCGGCCGCGGGCGGCCTCCCTGCCGGTCCCGTCGTGCGTCACCCACCACCACGGCGCGCGACTCGCCCACGGGACGGCCGACCGGGCCACGGCGCCGTGCCCACGCCGGTGCGGGGCATGCCGCGGCGGAGGCCGGCCGTCGGCGGGGAAGGGTCAGCCGTGCAGGCGCACCCGGCCCTCGGACCGCCCCGGCCGCCGATGCCGTTGCGTCAGCCGTCCGCGGCCGCGAAACCGCCGGCGGCCCGCGTCCATCGCCACCGGCACGGTCCGGGTGGTCGTCGCCGGTGCCGCCGTGGGCGAACGCGAACAGGTCGCCGCCCGGCCCGCGCCGTCAGGTGGTCACAGCTCGTCGGTCGTGATCAGACCGTCCTGGATCGCGCGGGCGACCAGCGCGGCCTTGGTCGGCGCCTCCCGGCCGACGTTGGCGTACTTCACCCGTACCCGTTCCAGGCCGGAGTTGACCCGGTGGACCGTGATGTCGAGGCGGCGCGCGACCATCTCCTTGGACTCGGAGTGGAACCATTCGATCAGGATCTGGTGCTCACGCGGGGACAGCCGTGGCCGGTGCGGCCGGTCGTCGGTGCCGAACGCGCCGGACAGCGTCGGTGGCGTGTACGGCGTGCTGTGCGCGGCCGCGACGATCGCCGCGACCAAATGCTCCTCGCCCTCGGCCTTGGTCAGGTAGGTGAACGCGCCGATGTCCAGCGCGGTCAGCGCGGTCTCCCGGTCCGCGCGCATGCTGAAGACCACCACCTGACGTCCCGCGTCGACCAGGCGTTTCAGGTCGCCGTACGCCGGCCCGGTCGGATCGAGCTGCAGGTCGAGGACGACGACGTCGGCGCGGTCACCCGGCGGCAGCCAGGCGGCCGCGACCGTGGGACCGGCCGCGACGACGTCGATGGGCGTCCCGGCCGGCGCGCACCAGGACCGCACGCCGGCCACGACGACGGGATGATCGTCCACGACGACCACAGTGATCATGGCTCTCCCCGCCAGGACGCGTGGATCCACAGCCGGTCGCCGTCGGCCAGCACGGACCGCCGGACCCCGTCGCCGTCCGGCACCGGCGGTGGTGGCGCGCAGGTGGCGACGACGCTGACGGTGACGGTGTCACCGGCGCCGGTGACGGTGAGCCGGGCCCGGCCGGTCGCGGTGGCGAGCGCGGCGATGGCCGGTGCGACCAGCCGGCGGCGCACCCGGGGCGGCAGGTCCGGGCGGGTGCCGTGCGCCGCGAACGACACCGTGACGCCGTCCCGCTCGGCCTGCTCGACGGCGGCGCGCAGCTCGTGGGCGAGCGCGTCCGCGGGCCCGTCGTCGCCCGCGAACAGCCGCCGCATCCGCGCCGCCTCGGCCGCGCACGCCCGCCGCACGTCCGGGTCGCCGGGATCCAGCCCACCGGCGGCAAGACCTTCCAGCAGCGGTACGGCCGTGGCCGCCAGCGCCGCGATCCGGCCGGTGCGGTCGGCGTGCAGGTGCCGGGCGACCGCCTCGGACGTGCGCAGCCGCTCGTCCGCGCGCACCGCCCGCGCGACCGAGACGGCCATGCCGCGCAGCACGGCCGCGATCATCGCGATCGCGAGCTGGTAGGACAGCACGGCCCAGGTGGCGCTGATCGCACCGGCGACGCTCAGCGCGGCCGTCCCGGCCAGCGCGGCCTGACCGAACGTCATCAGGTACTGCGCGGCCAGCGCCGCGACCAGGACCGCGACGCGCCCGCCCATCAGCAGCAGCACGAGCGGCCAGCCGGCGTCGCCCTCCGACCAGTGCGCGGAGCCGAGCCGGAACTCCGGGCGCACGGCCGAGGTGGCCAGCGCGGCCAGCGCGAACACCAGCGCGGCCAGCGCCCACCGCCATCGGCCGAGCGGCCGGTCCCGCCAGGTCGCCACGGCCACCACCAGCGTGACCGCGACCAGCCCGGCCCAGGCGGTCAGCTGTGGCCGGAGCGCGGTGTACGCGGCGCCGGCGGTGAGCAGCCGGGGCAGGTCGAGCAGCGTGAGGACGGCCAGCGTGATGCTGATCGCGGCCCAGCGCAGGCCGCGCTGGAACGACGTGGTGATCACCTCTTGGTCGCCGCCGTCGTCCTCGGCCGGTCGTGGGCAGGTCAGCGTGACGGTGGTGCCGTGACCGGGGCGGCTGTCGATCCGGGCGCGGCCGCCGGTGCGTCTCATCCGCTCGATCAGTGACCGGGTCACGCCGTACCGGTCCGCGGCGATCCGCGCCGGGTCGAAGCCGCGGCCGGCGTCCGCGACCTCGGCCGTGACCAGCGCGCCGTCGTCGCGTACCCGGATCTCGGCGGTGTCCGTGCCCGCGTGCCGGGCCACGTTGGCCAGCGCCTCCCGCACGCCACGGCTGAGCGAGAGCGCGTCCGCGGCCGGCAGCGTCAGCGTGTCCGGTGCCGCCCAGGTGACGCGCACCGGCGTGTGCCGGGCCACCTCGCGCAGCAGCGGGATCAGATCGGTCCCGCCGTGCGCGGCGCCGCCGGACCGGTGCAGTTCGGCCAGGTCCCGCCGGGCCTGCGCGGACAGCCACGGCTCGGGCCGGGCGACCACGCCGTCGCCGACCATCAGCAGCGTGGCGGCCGCGGTGTCGTGCAACGCCGCGAGGTACTCCCGCTCACCGGACCGGCGCGCGGCCGCGATCTCCGCGGCCCGGCGCAGGCCGGCGCTGCGGGCGATGACCCGGTCCGCGGTGCGGGCGCTGCGCCGCACGAACCGGTGGAGACCGAAGGAGAGCGCGGCCTCGGCCGCGGTCCACGGCCCGAGCGTGGGGTCGACGAGCCAGCCGCCCGGATCGGCGAGCGTCGCGCCGGTGTAGTAGACCGCGATGATCACCGCGGTCGCCGCCGCCAGCGCCCGGCCGCCGATCTGCCACGGGTAGGTGACCACGGCCATGTTCAGCGCGATCAGCACCCAGGTGGCGCCGCCGCGCGGGTCCGGGGTGACGGTCCAGGACATGCTCAGACAGATGCCGCAGACCGCCGCGACGTCCGCGACCGGCGCCCATTGACGCGCACGCGCGCCGCCGCGCACCATGACCAAGGCGTAGAGCAGGCTCCACCCGTTGAACGCGGTCACCACGACGGCTGTCACCGCCCGGTCGGGCATCGCGGCGAGCGCCAGACCGACCGAACCGGACAGTCCGACCACGACGACGCGTAGGCCGAGCGCGTATCTCAACCCTTGGTCGAGAAGCCTCTGCTCCACCGCGCCCGGCACGCGCACATCGTATCCCCGTCGATCCCGATGGTGGTCGAACGACCATCACCGCATACTCCCCATGGTCAATACGCTGCACCTGAGCCGAAAGGGGCGTCATGTCGTACCCGCAGTACGGGCCGGAGGGCCACCAGTACCCGGCGCCGGCCGGTCCCACCTACGCCGCGCCGCCGCCGGCGGGTAACCAGCTGCCGGTCACCACGCTGGTGCTCGGTGTGGTGTGCCTGCTGCTGCTCGTGCTCGCCGGGACCGGGCTCGGCCTCTACGTCAACGAGCGTCGCCGGCACAACGCGACCGAGGCGCTGCTGCGCGACCGCGACGCCGCGATCACCGAGACGGAGCGCCGCGCCACCGACCTGGACGCCCGGCTGAAAAACACCGAGGACCAGCTGTCCGAGGTCACCGGTGAACGCGACGCGCTGCTGCCGTGCATGCGGCGCGCCCAGGAGATCTTCGACGCGCTGCGCCGCGACGACGACGACGATCTCGGTACCGCGCTGGAAATGGCCATCACCGCGTGCGCCGAGGCCGAGGACGCGGTCGACTCGTGACCGGCGCGGCCGCCGAACCGGGAGGTCCGACGATGAGCACCGATCCGCTGCCCGGCGTGCCGGGCGGTGACCGTACCGCCGCGGACGGCGAGCCGGGCGGCGAGGTCGCGCTCGTCCGGCTCGGCGAGCGGGAACGCCGCGTCACCCTGCACCTCTCCGGTGACCTGCGCCGCCGCCGCACCGCCGGTGCCGCCGACCGCCTCGCCGCCACCCTGCGCGCGGCGGCGCCCCGGCCGGCCGGCGGCGACACCGGCTGAGGTCCCGCCGTGCCGCGCCCGGGCCGGCACCGTCTCAGGCGGCGTCCGGCACCAGGACGACCTTGCCGGCGACCGTGCGCGACTCGGCGAGCGCCAGCGCGGCCGGGGCCTCGGAGAGCGGGAAGCGCGCCGCGATCTGCGGTGCGAGCACGCCGTCGGCGAGCAGGCGCAGTACCGCGGTGAGGTCCTCGCGCATCCGCGCCCGGTACGCCGAGATGTTCCGGTGCCCGGCCCACAGGTTGTAGAAGTGCGCGCTGCGGCCGTTCGGGGCGTAGTTCCACAGAGCCAGCCGGCCGAACAGCTTCAGCACCGGCAACTGCGAGTTGCCCGCCTCGTCCTTGGTGGCGGCGGTGCCGTAGGAGACCAGCGTCCCGCCGCGCCGCAGCAGCTGCCAGGACCGCTCCAGGCCGGGCCCGCCGACGTGGTCGAAGACCGCGTCCACCCCGTCCGGCGCGGCCTCGCGGATGAGGTCGTACATCGCCGGGTCGCGGTAGTCGACCGGGGTGACGCCGAGCGCGCGGAGCATGTCGTGGTGGCGCGGCGACGCGGTGCCGATCACGGTGATGCCGGCGTGCCGGGCCAGCTGCACCAGCGTGCTGCCGACGCCGCCGTTGGCGCCGAGGACCACGACCGTGCCGCCGCGCCGGACCCGGGCCGTGCGGTGCAGCATCTGCCAGGCGGTGACGCCGTTGACCACCACGGTCTCGGCCGAGGCCGGGTCCACCCCGTCCGGGATGCCGACCAGGTCGCCGGCGTGCAGCTCCAGGTGGCTGGCCCACGCGCCGATCTTGGTGATCGCGGCGTATCGCCGGCCGACCATCGCGGGGTCCACGCCGGCGCCGACCGCGATCACGGTGCCGACCACGTCGTATCCGGGGACGAACGGGAACGCGGGCTGGTCGTAGTACTTGCCGCGGCGCATCTGCTGCTCGGCGAACGAGACGCCGGTCGCGTCCATCCGAAGCAGCGCGTGCCCGGCGGCCGGCTCCGGCATCGGCCGGGTGCGGACCCGCAGCCCGTCCGGCTCGACCGGGCCGGGCAGGACGATCTCGGTGACGGTGTGCGTGGCGTTCATGAGTGCCTCCATGCCGATAGACTTACACACGTAAGCTAACGAGCGCAAGGTAACGCTTGTAAGTTAGGCTGTGCGGCATGACCGACACCGAGGCCCCCGCCCGCTCCCGTAACCGCCGCGGCCAGGGCGGACTGCTGCGCGAAGAGATCGTCAAGGCGGCCGTGGAACTGCTCGACGAGGCCGGCGACGAACGCGCGCTCACGCTCCGTGCGATCGCCCGGCGCGCCGGCATCGCGGCGCCCTCCATCTATCCGCACTTTCCGGACCAGCCGGCCATCATGCTGGCCGTGGTCCGCAGCGCATTCGCCGAGCTCGACGCGGTCCTGCGCGCGGCCGTCGAGTCCGCCGCCGGCGACCCGCGCCGCCGGCTGCGGGCCATCTGCGCCGCCTACCTCGACTTCGCGCGCACCCACCCGCAGCGCTACCGCACCATGTTCGGCGGCCTCTGGGTCCCCACGCTCGGCGAGTCCTCGGTGACCGAGGAGGACCTGGCCACGCTCGGCGCGGACAGCCTCGGCCTCATCTCCGGCGCGCTCGCCGACTGCGCCGCCGCCGGCGTCTCCACCGGCACCGACCCGGCCGCCGACGCGATCGCGCTCTGGCTCGGCCTGCACGGCCTCGCCCACCAGCGCGCGGTCACCGCCGCGTTCCCCTGGCCCGCCGACATCGAGGACCGCCTCGTCGGCGCGCTCGCCCACCTGCGCGAGGACTGACACCCCCGCTGCGCGGGAGCACGCCCGAGATCCTTTTCCCGCTTCCGGCCCGGTCGCTCCGGGCGTGCTCCCGCGGGCACCGGTCGGCCGCGGGCGGCCTCCCTGCCGGTCACGTCGTGGGTCACGGCACCGTCCCCGCAACGGCCGTCCACCATGGTTCGATGCCCCCGGCGGCCCGTCCGGGCCGGCGGTGACGGGAGGCGTGGATGACCGAGGACCCGACCATGGAGCGCATCGGTGCGGCCGTGGCGATGCACCACGGACAGGGACGGCGGGTCGAGGCCCGCGAGATGTTCGCGCGGATCTGGGCCGACATCGGCGGTGAGCAGGGCGATCCGTTGCACGTCAGCGTGCTGGCGCACTCGATGGCCGACGTGCAGGACGACGTACGGCAGGAACTGCTCTGGGACGAGCGGGCGCTGGCTGCGGTCGGTGAGCTGACCGACGACCGGCTGGCGCGCGCGGGAGTGCCACTGACCGTCGCCGGGCTGTACCCGTCGCTGCACCTCAACCTCGCCGACTGCCACCGCCGGCTCGGCGACCTCGACACCGCCCGCGAGCACCTCGACCGGGCCCGGTCCCGGATCACCGCGCTCGGCGACGACGACTACGGCAGCCTGATCCGCGACGGCCTGGCGCGCCTGACCGCACAACTCGACCCCGCACGGAGCGAAGCCGCGGCGGGGAACGAGGCCGCGGCGGGGAACGAGGCCGCGGCGGGAACGAGGCCGCGGCGCGGAATCAGGATTAGGCCGCGACGCCGTCCACCCGCGCGTCGACGGCCGTCGGCCGACCCGTGCGATGATCCGGCCGGAACCGCCCGTGCCCGCCGTCTCGGCGCCCCACCCAGGAGCTGACCCGCCATCGCCGCCTCGCACACCCTCTGGCCCGCCGTCCACGCCGAGCGGGCCGCGCTCGCCGATCAGTTGGCCGGCCTGACCGACGACGAGTGGGCCCGGCCGTCGCTGTGCGGCGAGTGGACCGTGGAGGAGGTCGTCGCGCACCTGACCGCGGGCGCCAGCGTCGGCACCGTACGCTGGCTGGTCAGCATGCTCGGCGCCCGGTTCGACGCGGACGTGCACAACCGCCGCCGGCTCGCCGCGCACCGCGGCGCCACGCCCGCGGAGACGCTGGCCCGCTACCGCGCGATCGTCACCGGCACGACCGCGCCCACCGGCGACGTTCCGGCCTGGCTCGGCGAGGTGATCGTGCACGGGCAGGACATCCTGCGCCCGCTCGGCCGCGCCTACGCGCCGCCGATCGAGTCGGTCACCGCGGTCGCGGAGTTCTTCGCGGCCCGCGACTTCGCCGTCAACAGCCGCACGCTCGTCCGTGACCTGCGGCTGCGTGCCGACGACGGCCCGTTCACCGCCGGTGACGGCCCGCTGGTCACCGGCGGCACGCTCGCGCTGACCATGGCGATGGCCGGCCGCGTCACGTTCTGCGACGAGCTGAGCGGTCCCGGCGTACCCGTTCTGCGCTCTCGCTGCACGTCATAGCCCCGGCCGGCAACCCGGTCGCGTCCATCGGCATGGCCCGCGTGACCGTGGGTACGGAGAGGGCATCGAGTTCAGGAGGATGCCATGACCACGGTTCCGGATCCGAACGGAATGCCCGACATCGAGCGCCCCATCGACCTCACCGACACGCCGGAGCGTGACCGTCCCGCCGCACCCGAGGAGGACCCGGACGGCGGCGCCGTGCCCGGCGAGCCCAGCGGCCGGCCGGCCCCGGACGTCACGCCGATGAGCTGACCGCGTTTCCCGTGAGCGGACCCTCGACCCGGTCGAGGGTCTGCTCACCCCATGGCCGGCCGAATTCCACCGGCACGACAGCATGAGATGACCGTCCGGATACCCGAGGCGCCTCCGGCCGCGGTGCCGTACCGGATGGTTTGCCCGGCGAGTGGCCGGGCGTGGCCCCGGTCAGCGGCCGGGTGGGAACTCGCGGTCCCCGGAGACCTGGGTGAAGGCGCCGTTGTCGAACGCGTAGGAGCGCCACTGCCAGTTGATCAGGTCGGGGTCGCCGCCGCAGCAGACGTAGCGGTCGCCGACGCGGACGGCGACCGCGTTGCCGTCGGCCCGGACGCCGTCCATGTTGACGACGCTGCCGTCGGGCTCGTCCATCAGCTTCGCCATGACCACGGTGCCGACCGTGTCGATGCGGTCGGAGCCGGTCCGGTCGAACGCGACCACCTGGTACTCGCCGGCCTGGCCGATGTAGCAGACGAGCATCGCCACGGTCTCCTCGGTGCCGTCGGCGTCGATGTCGACGTAGGCGACGTCCTCGATGTCCACGGTCATCGCCTGCTTGTTGGGTGCCCGGCCGTCGGTGAACCGGTATTCGCCGCCCGGGCAGAACTCGGCCGCCGTGTTCGTCCAGGCCGGCAGCGTCAGCGGCGACTCCTTCAGCGTCGCCTCGTCGACCCGGCCGGCCGCCGCCCCGCCGGACGCGCCCGGTGACGGCGCCGAGGTGCCGGTGGCCGCGGGCGTGGACCCGCCCGCGCCGGCCGTGCCGCCGTTCGCGCACGCGGTCAGCGGCACGGCCACCAGCAGCGCCGTCAGCACGCCGGTGACGGCGCGGTGCCGCGGCGTGGCCCGGGTGGCGGCCGTGCCGTTGGCGTCGGTCATGTCTGCGTACCGCCGAACAGTCATGGGCCGAATTCTCGTCGCGGGGCCCGCGGGTGGCCCGGTTCGCCACCGACACCGGCATGATTTCGGGGGTAACCCGCCCGGGAACGCGACCCGGTCCACCGCGATCGACGATCAGGCGGTCAGCCGGCGCAGCATCTCCGCCGAGTCGTGCAGGTCGGTCATCTGGACGAAGCGGCCGTCGCGGACCCGGTAGATCGCGTACTCGACGATCCGGGTCACGCCGGGGAGGCCGCCCGCGCGGGCACCGGAACGCGCCCACGCCGACGGCGGGTCATCGATGGTTGATTCTCTTGTAGAGCGGGGCCAGCCGCCGGTACGCGTAGGTGTACGTGTCGAAGATCTGGTCGTAGGCGGCGCGGTCCGGCCCGGGCGTGAAGACCTCGTCGTTGCGGGCCAGCGCCGGGATGTCGGCGAACGAGAGCTGCCCGGTGCCGACCGCGCCGATCCAGCCGGCACCGCGCGCGTTGACGGCGACCGGTGCGCTGTCCCGGCGGACCTCGATGTTGAGGACGTCGGCGAAGATCTGGCACCAGGAACGGGAGCGGGCGGCGCCGCCGGTGATCACGATCGTGGACAGCGGCGCGCCGAGGAACCTGCCGACCGGGCCGGCCATCCACCGGGTGTTCAGCGCGACGCCCTCGAAGACCGCGCGGAGCAGGTCGGAGCGGCAGGTGTGCAGCGAGATGTTGAGGAAGCCGGCGCGCAGGTGCGGGTTGTCGACCGGGACGCGCTCGCCGTAGAGCCAGGGCATGTAGAGCACGCCGTCGGCGCCGGGCGGGACGGTCGGGATGATCGTGTCGAACGCGTCGAAGATCCGGTTCTCGTCGCGGCTGACGTGGCCGGCGGTGACCAGCGGGTCGTCGTACTCGACGATCTTGTCCCGCAGCCAGGTGAGGTTCGCCCCGGCGGTGGCCTGCAGCGCGGTCATCAGGTAACGGCCGGGCACGGCGCACGGGACCGCGGCGATGCCGGTGAGCGCGTCGGTCTTCTTCGCCGGCACGTGCGCGGCGATCCACGACGAGGTGCCGAGGTAGAGGTGGGCGTCGCCGTCGCGGACGGTGCCGGCGCCGATCGCGGCCGCGGTGTTGTCGATCGCGCCCGCGACGACCCGCACGGACGTGGGTAGGCCGAGGTGGTCGGCGGCCTGGGGGGAGAGGCCGCCGACCACCTCGGTGCAGGCGACGATCGGCGGGAACTTGTCCCGGTCGATGCCGCTGGCGGTGACGAGCGCGGGGGAGTAGCGGATGTCGGCGGGGTCGCGGTTGTCCGTGACCCAGGAGGTGAGGATCGAGTCGACGGTCGCGACGGTCCGGCCGGTGAGCTTGAGGTTGATCCAGTCGAGCACGTTCAGGAACGTGGCGGTCCTGGCGTAGACCTCCGGCATGGTGTCCCGGACGAACAGCATGTGCGCGGCCGGGTCCTTGCCGGTCGGGGACGGCATGCCGCCGGTCAGCCGCAGCCAGCGGGCGATCTTCAACACCGACATGCCGTCGTACGCGGGGAAGCCGCCGAACTGCCGGCGCAGGTGCTCGGCGCCGCGCATGTCGAGCCAGCTGATGCACCGGGTCAGCGGTTCGCCGGCCGCGTCGACCGCGATCGTGCCCTCGCCCTGGGTGGAGGAGCAGATGGTGGTGACCGCGCGCAGGTGCTCGGGGAACGCCCGGCCGAGGTCGGCGACGACCTCGGCGAGCGCGTCCCACCAGGCGTGCGGGTCCTGTTCGGCGCCGCCGCCGGGCAGCACGTGCAGCGGCACCGCCCGGTCGGCCCAGCCGGTGACGGTGCCGTCCGCGGCGACCAGCGCGGCCTTCATGCCGGAGGTGCCGAGATCGATGGCGAGAACCTGCGGCGGTACGGCCATCTACACTCCCTCGACCTGCGCGAAGACCTGGTCGAAGCGGGCGAGTGCGTCGTCGATGACGTCGTCGGTGTCGGCGAGCGAGGTGTACATCCGCGAGCCGGCCAGAGTGATGATGCCGTGCGCGGCGTAGGCGGCGCCCATCTGCTCCATCAGGCGTTTGCGGGCCTTGTTCTCCTTGAGCAGCTTGACCGGGTTGCGCATGTCGAGCAACATCACGCCGCTGCACTCCAGGTGGACGATCGAGCCCTGGTTGTAGGCGACGTACGGCAGCCCGTACGTGTCGATGAGCTTGCGCAGCCCGTGGGTGAGCCGGTCCCCGGCGCGGCCGGCGACGACCGGCGCGTCGGTGCGGGCCATCTCCTCGATGGCGAAGTAGCCGGCCGCGCAGGACAGCGGGTTGGCCGACAGCGTGCCGCCGACCTGGATGTGCGCGCCGCTCTTGCCGTCCAGCCCGGAGCCGAAGACGGCCATCACGTCCGCGCGGCCGCCGACGCCGCCGGCCATCGGGTAGCCGCCGGAGACGGCCTTGCCGAACACGGTCAGGTCGGGGGTGACGCCGAAGTAGCCGGCGGCGCCGCCGAGGCCGGTCCGGAAGCCGGTCACCACCTCGTCGAAGATGAGCAGCGCGCCGAACTCGTCGCAGAGCTTGCGCACGGCCGCGTTGTAGTCCTTCGGCACCGGGCGGGTGCCGGACTCGGGCCCGAACGGTTCGACCACGACCGCGGCCGTGCCGCCGCGCATCCGGTTCTCGATCAGCTTGCGCTTCAGCACGCCCAGGTCGTGCGGGAAGGACTCGCGGGTACGGCCGGTGGCGCCGAACGGGATGCCCTTGGCGTTCATCCGGTAGGTGCCGGGCACACGCAGGCCGAGGACCATGGTGTCGGACCAGCCGTGGTAAGCGCCGCCGACCTTGATCACCATCTTCTTGCCGGTGTGCGCGCGGGCGGCGCGGACCGCGGCCATCACGGCCTCGGTGCCGGAGCCGAGCGACCGGTACATCTCGATGTGCGGCATGTACCGGTGGATGATCTCGGCGAGTTTCAGCTCGTACTCGTGGAACAGGCCGGTGACCGGCCCGGACTCCTTGATCACCTCGGCGACGCGCTCGTTGACGGGCGCGTAGTTGCTGCCCAGGATGGTCGGGCCGCCGGCCTGGAGGAAGTCGATGTAGACGTTGCCGTCCCGGTCGGTCAGGTGCGCGCCGTGCGCGGCCTCGATCGCCAGCGGGAACGGGTAGTTGAACGCCAGGTTGTGCTGCACGCCGCCGGGGATGCGCTTCTTGGCCCGCTCGGTGATCTCCTTGCTGGCGGTGCACCTGGTCTCGAAGTAGTTGAGCACGTCGAGCATGGCGTCGTGCCGCAGCCCGCGGACCGGCTGGGCGACCAGCGCCTTGAGCCGGCGCATGGTGTCGTCGACGTCGAGGTACTCGCTGATCATGTAGCCGGGCGCGTCGCCGGCCGCCGCGATGGACGGTGCCGCCGGGTCCTCCCGCGTGGAGGGGGCCACCGCGTCGTCGGCGATCCGGATCGGTTCGACCGCCTCGGTGATCTGCGCGGCGATCCGCTTCTCGTCCTTGCGGAGCTTGCCGAACGCGATCTCCCGGATCGGTGCCGGAATCGTGTAGACCTTGCCGGCCTCGCTGGTCAGCGCCATCAGGTAGGCGATCGACACCTTCTCCAGCAGCGCCATGTTGAACACCGCGCGGCTCGGGTCGGTGCCGAGCGCGACCACGCCGTGGTTGGCGATGATGAACGCGTTGTCGCCGCCGGCCACCTTCTTCTGCACGTTCTTGGCCAGGAAGCCGGTGCCGGACGGCGCGTAGTCGATGATCGCGACCTTCTTGCCCAGGAAGCGCACCTGCTCGTCGGTCAGCGCCGGGATCTCCTTGCGCAGGAAGGCCAGCGCGGACGCGTACGGCTGATGGGTGTGCACGATCGCGTTGACGTCCGGCCGCTCGCGGTAGACGTTGGCGTGCATGCCGCACTCGATCGACGGGACCAGCCCGCCCGCGCCGTCCGGGTCCGGCACGTGCTTGCCGGCGAAGTCGACGATGCAGACGTCCTCGACGCGCATCCGGTCGTAGTCGTAGTTGCTGGGCGTGACCGCGTAGAGCTCGTGGCCGGGCACCCGCACCGAGACGTTGCCCTCGGTGGCCTTCAGATAGCCCCGGTCGAGCATGGTCCGGCACATGTCGACCACGTGCTGGCGAGACATCCGGTGTTTCACAGTGGCGGTCCTTGCCTGTCGACGGGCGTGTCCAACCCCATGGTCGCGCCGGTACGCAGGGATGTGCACCGTCTCGATGACAGCAACATATCCGCCGTGCTTTATCACCGGGTGACAAAATGCCGGGGTGGACGCCACTCCCTGGCATCGCCTGCCCGCCGACCTGGCCGCCGCGATGCGCCCCCGGCTGCCGTCGGCGGCCCGCACGATCGCGGACGCGGTCGCGGCCACCACCCCGGCGTTCGCGGCCGGCGCGCACGTCGACCGGGACGTGCGCGCGCCGGTGCAGGTCGCGCTGGAACGGTTCGCGGACCTGGCCGGCACGGACGAGCCCGCGCTGCCGCCGCGGATCCGGGAGGTGTTCGTCGCGCTCGGCGCCGGCGAGGCACGCGAGAACCGCGGCCCGGAGCTGCTGCTCGGCGCGCTGCGCACCGCGTCCCGGCTGATGCTGCGCCTGGCGTCGGAGGCGCTGGCCGGGCTGCGGCCGGTCAGCGTCGACGAGCTGATCGACCTCAGCGACGCGGTCAGTGCCTACGTCGACGAGCTGGCCGCGGCCTGCACCGACGGCCTGGCCCGTCAGCTGCGCGAACAGGCGGGTGAGGGGGAGCGCCGCCGCCGGCAGGTCGCCGACCTGCTGCTGCGGGGCGGCGGACAGGCCGCCACGGTACGGGAGGCGGCCGCCGCGATCGGCTGGCCCGAGCCGGACACGCTGGTGCCGGTGCTGTTCCCGCTGGAGCACGCCCGCGACGTGCGGTTCCGGTTCGGTGGTGACGGCCTGGTCGCCGAGCGCGCGGCCGACGCCGTGCTGCTGATCCGGACCGGCCCGCGCGCCGACCGGGCCGTCCTGACCGAGGCGCTGACCGGCCGGGACGCGGTGGTCGGCCCGGCCGCCGCCTGGGCCGCGCTGCCGGAGGCGGTCGTGCTGACCGAGCGGGCCGCCGCGCTGACCGGCACCGGCCCGTCCCCGGTCTTCGCCGACGACCACCTGACCGCGCTGGTGCTGCGCGGCGCGCCGGGCGCGCTGTCCACGCTGCGCGCCCGCCGGCTGGCACCGCTGGACGGGCTCTCGCCGGCCCGCCGCGCCCAGCTGCTGCGCACGCTGGAGAGCTGGCTGCGGCACTGGGGTTCGCGCACGGCCGTGGCCGCGGAACTGTTCGTGCACCCGCAGACGGTCAGCTACCGGCTCGGCCGGCTCCGCGACGCGTTCGGCGACGACCTGGACGACCCGGTGATCCGCTTCGAGCTGCAGCTGGTGCTGGCCTCGGCCTGGACCTGATCCCGCGCGGCGTGGGGTCGCTCGCACGGGAGTGCACGGCGGGCTGAGGCCCCGCCCCGCCGCTGCTAGGGCGAGACGTCGTGCAGCGTGTCGGAGGGCTGGCAGCCGTAGCGGGCGCGGTAGCTGGCCGCGAATCGCCCCATGTGCACGAAACCCCACCGGCTGGCGATCTCGGTGACCTTGGTGGCGGCCGGGTCGGAGACGCGCAGTTCAAGGTGGGCGCGGGTGAGCCGGACGTCGCGCAGGTAGGCGGTCGGGGTGGCGCCGCAGTGCCGCCGGAAGCCGATCTGCAGCGTACGGGTGCTCACGCGCGCCCGGCGGGCCAGTTCGCTGAGCGTCCAGGGCAGCTCCGGGGCGTCGTGGATCGCGTCCAGCGCCCGCTGGATCGACGCGGAGGTGGCCGGCCGGCTGAACGGGTCGTGCAGCAGCTCGGCGAACTGGTGGTCGACGGACAGCAGCAGCGCGCGCACCGCGGCCTCGGCGATCTGCGGGCCGAGCAGCGGGTGGGCGGCGAGCCCGTCCGGGCCGCGGGACTGGGCGGCCAGCAGCCGGACCAGTCCGGTCCAGGTGCGGCCGGGACCGTCGACGACGTTCATGACCGGGGCGAGCAGGATCGACTCCTCGACCGGGCGGCCGATCATGCGGCCGAGTGTGCGCTCCATGGTCTCCCGGTCGACCTTGACCGCGAGCAGCCGGGTGCCGGCCGGCCACCGGTCGACCAGCGTGTAGCCCTCCGGCCGGTAGACGGCGGCCTCCTTCGGGGTGGCGATCCGCGGTCCGGCGTGCGGCTGCTGCCAGCTGAGGTTCCCGTCCAGCGGCAGGTTCACGTGGTAGGAGCCGAGTTCGGGGGTCCGGGTGCGCACGTCCACGGCGAAGCGCATCAGGCCGATCGTCATGGTGTTGTTCACGAGCAGGTCGAACACGGCGCCGACCGGCGCCGCCTGGCCGAGCACGTCGAGTCGTGAGCCGTAGTAGCCGTCGACGACCGCGCCACGTGCCTGGTCGAGGTCGTCGGTGCGCAGTGACAGGTGCACGTCGCTCCCTGTGACCGAACTTGATGGACGGTGTGAGGGTAACTCTCTCCGCCATCTCGCACCGGGCACCCGAAGGAGTGAGTATGAATCGTCCGTCATCGGTCGGACGACATCGGCCGGTCCGCGACGTCCGACCTCATGATCAGTCGTTGCGGCGGACCGGCCGAGTCGCCCGTCACCGTGCCGGCGTCACGGCAGCTGCGACGGCCGGTGGGTGGTCGAGCCGTCCGCGGTGTGCACCGTGACGGCGATCGCGTCCACCTCGCCGCCCTCGCTGCCCGGCCACCAGGCCGCCCACCAGCCGGAGCGCACGCTGGCGTGGACGACGCGGCCGTCGTCGGTGCGCACGTCGATGCCCGTGACGTCCGGTCCGGCGAGACCGACCACGTTGGACCACATGTTGTCCCGGGAGCCGAAGGAGCTCATCGTCTCCAGGTTCACCGGCCAGCCGGCCGGCGGGGCCTGCGGAAGGCTGTCGGTCAACGACATCGTCGCGAATCCGTCGTCGCCCACGCTCAGGCACTCGACGACCGTGTCACCCTTACGCATGATCAGCAGGGTGGCGACGCCGCGCTGCTCGGCGAGGAGCACGTCGTCCGGTGCGGCGGTGGTGACGCCGCCGACGTCGAGCGCGGCGCACGCTGCCGCCTGGGCCATCACCTGCTCACCGGTGCGGGTGGCGGGCGCGGCCGTCCAGGCGGCGACGGCCCGCTCCGCGGTGCCGGGCAGCAGCGCCGGGACCACGACCGCGCCGGCCACGCCCGCGGCCACGGCCACGGTGCCGGCGATCATCCACCGGCGGGGCGCCGGCCGGTGCTTCGGCGTGCCGGCGATGGTGCGCTCGAGCGAGGCCTCCGCGCGGGCCCACTCCACCGGGCCGGGCTCGCGGCCCCGGGCCGGGTCGAGGACGGCGAGGCGGTCCAGGTCCTTCATGCTTGCGTCCATGACGTCTCCCTGACGGTGTGGGGGCGGGTGGGGCGGGCGGGTTCGAGGGCGTCGGACAGGCGCCGGCGGGCCCGGGACAGCCGCATCGTGAACGTGCCGCGCCGGCAGCCGAGAACGGTGGCGGCCTGCTCCGCGGTCAGGCCGTCGAACGCGACCAGCGCGAGCACCTCCCGGTCGGCCGGGCTCAGCGCGCGCCAGGCCCGTTCCAGGTCGACGCGGGCCGCGGTGCCGGTGCTGTCGTCCGGCACGTGGGCCGGCTCGGCGGCCGCCAGCCGGACGTCGAGCGCCCGGCGGCGCAGCCAGCCGCGGGTGCGGTTCGCCATGGTTTTGCGGGCCACCGCGAACAGCCACGGCCGGGTGTCGTCCGGCAGGTCGTCGAAGCGCCGCCAGGCGGTCAGGAAGACCGTGGACACGACGTCCTCGGCCTCGTCGGGCGGCACCCGCCGCTCGACGAAGCGCAGCAGGTCGGCGAACGTCTCCCGGTGCAGCGCCCGGAACCGTTCCTCGTCGGCCGCGTTCCTCATGTTCGTGTTCCTCGTTGCTCCATGCCCTGCACCTGTCCGGCCCCGCCGGGACCGTCACACACGAGAATCGCGCGCCCCGGGGCCGGCCGGGACGCGCGATCCTGGATCGGGTCTACAGACCCCAGCCGTACCGGATGCGGTCCCGGCCGGAGGCGTTGCGCACGGTCAGGTCGAGGCTGGTACCGCTGCCGGACAGCGCGAACATCGAGTAGTAGTCGAAGCCGGAGGTGCCGGTGGGCTTGCCGCCGAGCGCGGGCCAGTAGACGCCGCCCATCTGGTTGGCCCGCATCACCTGGGTGACCGCGCGGATGTGCCGGACGAAGTTGTCGGTGCTGTTCGCGTCCGCGTAGTTGAGCCCGGTGGACATCGGCGCGCCGTACTCGGTGACGACCGCGCGGGAGGCGCAGGTGCCGAGCCGGGTCTGCACGTGGGTACGGAACGCGTCGTACGTCATCGGGCTGTAGAAGAACGCGTAGTGGTGGAAGGACAGCAGCGTGCCGTTGAACCGGCTGTCGTTGCAGACGTCCCGCAGGTCCTGGCTGTACCCGGTGCCACCGATCAGCGTGCGGGCCGGGACCGCGGAGTAGTGGTAGCTCATCCAGTTCGCCGCGACCGTGCGCCACTCGGCCGAGGTGTAGCCGTGCGGCTCGTTCATCGGTTCGAAGTAGACGTTGGTGTTCGCGCCGTAGGTGTACGTCACGTTGGACCACATGGTGTTCCACGCGGCCAGGTTCGTGATCCGGCCGCCGGACGCGGCGCCGTCCTCCCAGTAGGCGAGGATGACCTTGAAGCCGCGGGCGGTGGCGGCGTCGATCGCACCACGGTAGGCGTTCCACCAGGTGGTGCCGACGGTGTGCGTGTTGATCGGCAGCCGGACCGTGTTGACGCCGATCGTGGCCATGTCGTCGTAGAGCGCGTTGGCCTTGGCGCGGACGGTCGCGTTGCTGTCGGACTGGCTGAGCCCGTGCAGGACCAGCGGCCCGGTGCTGAAGTTGTCGCCGAGCACCGCCCAGTTCATGCCCCGGAACTGGTTGGTGGCCGCGGCCGCGGGTGCGGCGCCGGTGACCGCGGCGACCGGGATCATCGTCACCGCGGCGAGCGCGCCGGCGAGGAGGCGTTTCAGCGTGTGCGGCACTGTCGTGTCCTTCCTGATGAGCCCGTAACACCGATGCAACACAGTGTTCATCCGGGCGGCCGGGCGCGCGATCGCCCGTGCTGACTCGATCAGAAAAGGACATGGACGAACATGCTTACCCGTCGTCGCGTCGGCGGAACAGGTGCACGGCGTGGTCGATCTCCGGCGGCAGGACCAGGCGGGACAGGCGCGGGTCCGTGGTCATCGTGAAGCCGGTCTGCCGCTCGTAGGCGTCCCAGTCGCCGGTGCTCTCCCGGTGCCGCGACCCGATCACCACGTACAGCTCCACGCTCGGCGTGCTGAACACGAATCGCTCGAACGCGTTTCCGGCGGGCGGCCAGGAACAGATCACGACCTTCGGCGAATGCCGTTTCAGCGCGGTTCTCGCGTCCTCCTCGAGCACGTCGTCGGGAAAGTCGATGCTGTTGCTCCAGCTGTGGTCGTCGGTCGCCACGACATCGACGCCCTCGGCCCGCAGGAAACGCGACAGCGTGCCGTCCCCGGCGGCGATCTCCAGGCAGGGGCGGCCGTCGATCAGTCGCGCCAGCTGCCGCACGAGCGGTTTCGAATAGAAACACCAGATGCCGCGCTTCTGCACCAGCGGCATCAGTCGCCGCCGCTGCGTCAGCAACGGCCAGATCAGCCGGAACCTGCCCAGCGGTACGGGCCTGCGCTCCAGCGCGCGCCGGAACAGCAGCCGCTGCGCGATGAAGCCGTTGACCAGCCCGAACCGTACCCGTCCCTCGGTGACGCCGGTGGACGCGCTGAGGATCTGCTGTTTGAGCAGGTGCACGGCCATCTGCCGGCGCACCTCGGCGAGCAGCCGCTCCCGCTGCGAGCGCGCCCGGCCCGGCCGTGCCGCCTCGGGCCGGGAGACCTGGGTGATGTACGCCTTCAGTTCCCCGGCGTCGTCCCGGGCGATCATCGCGTCGAGGTCGCGTCGCACCCGCTGCCATTCCGCCGGATAGGCGTCGACGAGCGAATCCAGATCCGGGTCGGTCCGCAGCCACGCGACGGCTTCCGCGGTTTTGCGGCTCATGGGCCGATGATAGGGCGGCTCCCCGGTGCGTCATCCGGAAATGGGCGAGTGCGGTCATTGCGCGGTGACGCCCCGATGGTTGTTGCCCGGGCTTGGCAGCTGCCGCGTTGTCGCGTGCGTACACGGGCACCTAATATCGGCGTGGTCTTTCCACCGCGAATTCCGGAGGCGGCCATGGGCGGGCACCACGACCATTCGCACGACCATTCGCACGCGCACGAGCATTCGCCGGCGCGTGACCACACGCACGCGCACGGCCGTGCGGGTCTCGCCGGGTGGCTGCGGCACCGGCTGACACCGCACTCGCACGACACCGCGGACAAGGTCGACGCCGCGCTGGAGGCGTCCCGCGAGGGCATGCGCGCCCTGTGGATCTCCCTGGCCGCGCTCGGCGCCACCGCGCTCGCCCAGGCCGCCGTGGTGCTGCTCTCCGGCTCGGTCGCGCTGCTCGGCGACACGCTGCACAACGTCGCGGACGCGCTCACCGCCGTACCGCTCGGCATCGCGTTCCTGATCGGCCGCCGCGCCGCCACCCGGGCGTACACCTACGGCTTCGGCCGCGCCGAGGACCTGGCCGGGATCGTGATCGTGCTGGTCATCGCCGGCTCCGCGGTGCTGGCCGGCTGGACCGCGCTCGACCGGCTGCTGCACCCGGCCGGGATCACCCATCTGCCGTTCGTCGCCGCCGCCGGCGTCATCGGGTTCGTCGGCAACGAGCTCGTCGCCCGGTACCGGATCGCGGTCGGCCGCCGGATCGGGTCCGCCGCGCTGGTCGCCGACGGCCTGCACGCCCGCACCGACGGCTTCACCTCACTGGCCGTGGTCGCCGCCGCCGGCGGCGCCGCGCTCGGCTGGCACCGGGCCGACCCGGTCGTCGGCCTGATCATCGCGGTCGCGATCGCGTTCGTCCTCAAGGACGCCGCCCGCGAGGTCTACCGCCGCCTGATGGACCGCGTCGACCCGGCCCTGGTCGACACGGCCGAACACACGCTGCGCCACGTCCCCGGCGTCCGCGACGTCACCGGCCTGCGCCTGCGCTGGATCGGCCACCGCATGCACGCCGAGGCCGACATCGTCCTCGACGCCGACCTCACCCTCCAGGCCGCCCACGAGATCGCCGCCGACGCCGAACACCGCCTCACCCACGCCGTCCCCCGCCTCGACCGCGTCACCGTCCACACCGACCCGGCCACCCACCCCGGCGCCGCCCACCACAGCGCGCTGTCCCACCACCGCCACGCGGCAACGATCTGACCTGGCCGCCCGGGCGGGCGGCCAGGGACCGGGGAGCTACGGCGTGACCTCCAGCCGGGTGCTGAGCGTCGCGGTGGAACTGCCGCCGGCCCAGACGTCGAGCGTGGTGGCGTCCTGCACGACCGTGCGGGTGGCGGCGTTCCAGTAGGACAGTTCGGCCGGGCCGAGCGGGAACGTGACCGTGCGGGTCTCGCCGGGCGCGAGCGTCAGGCGCCGGAAACCCTTCAGCTCGCGTACGGGCCGGGAGGCGCTGCCGTACCGCTGGTGGATGTAGAGCTGGACGACCTCGTCGGCCTCGCGCGCGGACGTGTTCGTGACGTCCACGGACACCTCGGTCGTCGCGCCGACCGCGACCGTGCCGGCCGCCGTCCGCAGGTTCGCGTAGTCGAACGAGGCGTAGGACAGGCCGTGGCCGAACGGGTACAGCGGGGTGCTCTCCTCCTCCCAGTACCGCTTGTCCTGGTCCTGAGGGGCGAACGTACGGTGGTGGGCGTAGATCATCGGCACCTGCCCGGCGTGCCGTGGCCAGGTGAACGGCAGCCGCCCGGCCGGGGAGACGTCGCCGGCGAGGACCGCGGCCACCGCGTGCCCGCCGGACGTGCCGGGGTACCAGGCCTGCACGATCGCGGGCACGTGCGCGTCCGCCCAGCGCAGGTCCAGCGGCCGGCCGGACATCACCACGAGCACCACCGGCGTGCCGGTCGCGGTGATCCGCCGCAGCTGCTCCAGTTGCCGGCCGGGCAGGTCCAGCGTGGCCGACGACGCGTTCTCGCCGATCTGGTTCTGCCGCTGGCCGACCACCACGACCGCGACGTCCGCGCCGGCGGCCAGCGCGACCGCACGGTCGATCTCGGCGTCGTCCTGGTCACCGGACGGGATCGCCGGCGGCGGCTCCATCTGGTCGAAGATGGACGGGAAGACCCGCCCCGGCAGGTGCACACCCGGCGCGTGCGTCACGCCGTCGCCGAACCTGGCCCGCAGCCCGTCCAGGACGGTGACGGTCTCGCCGGTGTCGTGCCCGAAGACCCACGGGCCGAGCGAGTCCCGCGTGGCGGTGGCCAGTTCGCCGACGACCGCGATCCGGGCCGGCGCGGCCAGCGGCAGCAGCCCGCCGTCGTTCTTGAGCAGCACGATGCTCCGCTCGGCCGCGACCCGGGCGGTGTCCCGGTGCGCGGCCAGGTCGTGCGTGCGGCCCTCGTCGGCGTACGGGTTCTCGAACAGGCCCAGCCGGAACTTCACCGTCAGCACCCGCCGGACCGCGGTGTCGATCTGCTCCTCGGTGACCAGACCGGCGGCGACGGCCTCGGGCAGCCGCGCGAACGCCGGGTCGTACATGCACATCTCCATGTCCAGCCCCGCGTCGAGCGCGCGGGCGCCCGCGTCGGTGAGGTCGCGGGCGAAGTGCTGCACCTCCAGCGACCTCACCGCGTTCGCGTCCGAGACGACGAACCCGGCAAAACCGAAACTCTCCCGCAGTACGTCGGTGAGCAGCCACCGGTTGCCGGACGCCGGGACGCCGTTGAGGTCCATGTAGGCGCTCATCACGTTCAGCGCGCCCGCGTCCACCGCGGCCCGGAACGGCGGCAGGTACACGTTCCACAGCTCGGAGTCGGAGATGTCCGCGTCGTCGTAGTCCCGGCCGCCGCGGGCCGCACCGTACCCGGCGAAGTGCTTCGGCCCGGCGACCAGCCGGTCCGGGCCGAGATCGCCCTGGAACCCGCGCACCTGCGCGGCGGCGACGGCCGCACCGAGGTACGGGTCCTCGCCGGCACCCTCGACGATGCGCCCCCAGCGCGGATCGCGGGCGATGTCAATCATCGGGGCGAACGTCCAGTGGATGCCGAGCGCCCGCGCCTCCCGGGCCGCCACCGCCTGCCCCGCCTCGATCGTCTCCGGGCACCAGCTCGCGGCCAGCGCGATCGGCACCGGCAGGATCGTGCGCATCCCGTGGACGACGTCGAACCCGAACAGCAGCGGCACGCCGAGCCGGCTCCGCATCGCCATCCGCTGCATCCGGTTGACCGTGCCGGCGTCCCGGACGAACAGCAGCGACCCGGCCCGCCCGTCCCGGACCGCCTCCTCCACCCGCACCGGTGCCTGCTGCTCCGGCGGCAGCGACGCGACGTCGACCCCGTCCGGCACCTGCGGTGAGCCGAAGTAGAAGAACTGGGTCAGCTGCCCGGCCTTCTCCTCCAACGTCAGACGGGACAGCAGATCCGCGACGCGGTCCGCCACGGGCAGATCCGGGTCGAGGTAGGGCAGCGTCGTCATCGTTGTTCGTCTCCCAGGTCGAAGGATCATGCGGACCGGCCGACGTTCACCTTCGCTGACTCGCCGCCGAGATGCCAGCAGCCACCGCCGCGGCCTACCCGTGGAACTCGGCCCGGTGGCGGGCGAGGACGTCGTCGCCGAAGTCGTTGGTGGGGTCGCGCCACACGGTGTGGACGTGGTTGGCGTCGCGCTGGGTGTTGTCGTACTCGGCGAGCAGTCCCGGGCCCTGCAGCCGGTAGTAGTGCGGCGCGCCGGGCCGGGTGTCGCCCGCCCACGCGAAGTGGACGCCGTCCAGCAGCGAGCCGGCGTACTTCGCCGCCTCCCGGTCGGCCACCTCGGCCGGGACCCGGCCGACGAAGACGTCCAGCAGCGACCGGAGCGTCCGCTGCTGCGCCGACGTGAACGACGCGGCCGGGACACCCTTCGGGGCCGTGGTCAGCGCGACGGCGTCGTCGTGCGCGGCGCGGAAACCGGCCCGGTCGACGGCACGCGCGTGCGCGTCCGCGGTCTGGCGGCGCAGCCGCGGGTCGGTGAGGTCGTTGAAGACGTCGGGGAGCGGGATGACCCGGGCGTCGTCCGTGACGGTGGAGCGGTTGCCGCCGACGATGTCGACCGGCGCGACCGGGCTGATCACCGCGCTCGCCAGCTGGCCGGTGTCCAGCGACGACACCAGCTCGCGGGCCAGGTCCTCGGCGGCGCCGAGCGGACGCAGCAGGTGGCCGCCGAGCAGCGGGGCGGACGCGGGGTCGGCGCCGAGGAAGCAGGGCGTGCTGGACCGCACCTCGCCGTCGAGGACCAGGTGGTGCACGGACACGTGGTGGCCGCCGAACCGCCACGACCACGGGCCGGTGAGGCCGGGCGTGCCGAAGACGCGCAGCCAGTACAGCTGGGGATCGCGTCCGCGTGGACGGCCGGCGGAGGTGCTCCAGTCCTCGGTGCGGTCGAGCACGTTCTCCAGGCCGATGATCGTCGACGCGGTCACGAACCCCGGTTCGGACAGCCCGGTGGCGACCAGCCGCATCGCGGCCTGCTGCTGCACCGCCGACATCCGCGACAGCGGCAGTCCGCCGTGATCGGTCGGCGTGTAGAACCACCGGCGCCGCTCGGGGGAGGGCCACGGCAGCTGCGCCGGCTCCCGCTGCGCGTCGTCGAGCGCGGCCAGCCAGGCCGTCGCCGCGTCCACCATCCGTACGGCCGTGTCGTCCACGACGGCGATCGTAGGCCCTGAACCGTGCGCGTGCGCGTCGTCCGCCGGCGGCCCGGTCAGTCCGGGCAGAGACAGAAGGGACGGCCGGCCGGGTCGAGGAGGACACGGTAGGAGGTGCCGGGCTGCTCCGCGGGTCCGGTCGCACCGATCACGATCGCGGCGGCCTCGGTGGCCTCGGTGGCCTCGGCGGTCTCGGCGGCGTCCAGGTCGTCGACGAGACGGCTTCCCGTGCCGCCCGGGGGAGAAGTGCGCTCCACGGTGAACCGGCGGGCCGCGCGCACCGTTCACATCGCGTGAATCGATCCAGATCGAGAACGGTCCTCGCCGTCGTGCTGGCCGCCGCGGGCGTCGCCGGCGCGGGAGCCGTCATCCTCCCCACCTTCGCCGGCACCGTGGCGCCCGGGCTGACCGGCGGCGTCGTCACCGCACAGCACCCGGGCGGGTCCGCGGCCGAGCAGATCGGCAAGCTCACCGACGGCGACGAGACCACCAAGTACCTCACCCACTCCCGTACCGGATGGGTGCAGTACGAGGTGCCGACCGCCACCACGGTCGACCGGTACGCGCTGACGTCCGCCAACGACGCCCCGGACCGGGACCCACGGGACTGGACGCTGGCCGGTTCCGCCGACGGCACGACCTGGACCACGCTCGACACCCGCGGCGGCGAGACGTTCACCGGCCGCGCGGCCACCCGCGGCTACCTGGTGTCCGGCACGCCCGCCGCGTACCGCTTCTACCGGCTGACCGTCACCGCGAACAACGGCTCACCCGCGCTGCAACTGGCCGAGTGGCGGCTGTGGCCGGCCGGCGACGGGATCCCCGCCGCGCCGAGCGGCATGACCGCCACCGCGGTCGGCACCGGCGAGATCGACCTGGCGTGGACCGACAACTCCGACGCCACCACCGGCTACCCGGAGGCCGGATTCGCGGTGGAGAGCTCCGGCGACGGCACCACCTGGACCACGATCGGGACCGTGCCGGCCGGCACCACGCTCTACACCGACCGGACGCCGCTGACCGGCGGCACCCGAAGCTACCGGGTCCGGGCACTCGGCGCCGCCGCCGGCGTGACGTCGCCGCCGAGCGAACCGGCCACGGTCACCGCGGTGCGGACCGGCGTGGACATCACGGACATGGACGGCACCGTCACCGACCAGCACGCGACGACCGGCGGCGAGGACGCGAACCGCGCGGCCGACAACGCGCCCGGCACCAAGTACCTCACCGGCCACCCGACGACGTGGCTGCGGCACACCGCCAAGGTACGGTCGACGGTGACCGAGTACACGCTCACCTCCGCGAACGACGCCCCGGACCGCGACCCGCGGGACTGGGTGCTGGAGGGCTCCACCGACGGCACCGCGTGGACCGAGCTCGACACCCGGACCGGGCAGACATTCGGCGCCCGGTTCCAGCGCCGCACGTACCCGATCGCGAACCCGGCCGGCTACCTCGCGTACCGGCTGCGGATCACCGCCAACAACGGCTCGACCGCGGTCCAGCTCGGCGAGTGGCAGCTGATCGGGTCGAGCACCACCCCGGCACCGGCGCCGGCCGTGCCGTCCGGGCTGACCGCGGTCGCCCGCACCGGTGACCAGATCGTCGTCTCCTGGACCGACGCGGACCGTTGGGAGACCGGCTTCCGCCTGGAACGCTCCGCCGACGGCCGGACCTGGGACTGGACGCGTACGGTCCCGGCCGGCACCACCACCGCCCACGACCTCGGCCGCACCGGCGGCACCACCTACCACTACCGGGTACGCGCGGTGAACGCCACGACCGCGTCCGCGCCGAGCGGCACGGCCACCGCGACGACCGGCTCCACCGAGCTGCCCGCGACCTGGCAGGAACACTGGCTGGAGCACCGGCAGCAGCTGACCCGGGTCGCCTACGACGCGGACGTCGCCGTCTACGTCGACCCGGACGTGCCGGTGTCCCAGGCCGGCTGGCTGCAGGAGTACACCGGCACGCTGTGGCGCTACACCCGGCGGACGTACGGCGACTTCAGCAACCCGCGCCTGGCCGCGATCTTCCACCAGGGCCGCTACGGTGGCGGCCACCCGGCGACGGTCTTCGACGCCGACCACGAACACCGCAACGTCATCGACATCGGCCTGTCCGGCTGGGACGCCGCCGACCCGCAGGCGCGCGACATCACCTCGCACGAGATCGCGCACATCGTGGAGGGCTCCGCCAACGGCGTGCACGGCTCACCGTCCTTCGGGCTGTGGGGCGACAGCAAGTGGGCGGAGATCTTCCAGTACGACGTGTACGCCGGCACCGGGCTGACCGCCGACGCCGCCCGCTGGCACGCCGCGAAGCTCGAGGCCCGTGACTCGTTCCCGCGGGCGAACACCGCCTGGTACCGGGACTGGTTCTACCCGCTGTGGCGCGACCACGGCGGCGGCGCCGTGCTCGACGGCTACTTCGACCTGCTCGCCGCGAACTTCCCGCAGATCAACGGCCGGTACGCGCGCGACCTCAACTGGGGCGAGTTCGTCCACTTCTGGAGCGGCGCCGCCGGCGTCAACCTGAAGCCCCAGGCCACCGCGGCCTTCGGCTGGCCGGACGAGTGGGAGCAGCAGTTCCTCCAGGCCCAGCGCGAGTTCCCCGACGTCCGCTACTGACCGTCCCACCCTGCCGCACGACGTCACCGGGCCGGCGCGATCCGTCACGGGCGCGCCGGCCCTCGCGCGCCACCCGGTTCCTCGTACAGGCTCAGTGATCTGAGACCGACGGTGACGGCCGGGCCGCTGTCCGGCTGTGGCCCGGGTGGCCTGTTCGGGCATGGGCGGCGTACGTCAGGCGCAGCGATCCGGCCCGTCCGGAGGTCTCGGTCGTCCGGCGGGACGCACACGCGAGCGGACGGGGTCCACTTCTCCGGAACGGCTCCTCCGCCTGCCGGGAAGGCGTGGCCGGCGGACCACGGGACGCGACACAACGGAGCGCGGGACTCCGCTTCCCGGTGGGGCGTGCCGGCTCCGCGGCCGGGATGCGCCGCCTGCGCGGCAGAACTCCCCCGAGGACGCACCGCGGGCCCCGGCCCGGTGCGACCGTGGGTGCGCCGCCGGTTCCGCACCGGCGTCCTCGCAGAAGGAGAACGCTATGAGGCATCCGCTGCGCTCCGCTCTCACACTCGTGTCGTCGTTGCTGTTACTCGTCGCCGGCCTGAGCATGCCGACGGGCCCGGCCGCCGCGGGCACGGGCCCGGCCAAGGGAACGATCCGGCTGACCGTCACCGCGCCCGAGGGCGTACCGGCGACGACGTGGTTCGTCGGCAGGACCCGACACGTCGCGGCGAAACCCCCGGCGGGAAGCTCGACGGTGGTCACGATGCAGGTACCTGTCGGCGCCTACGTGGTGCCGCCGGTCAGCTCGACCATCGGCGGTGTGCGCTACGTGGGGTAGCCGTCGCCCCTGGCACTGGTGGTGCGGCCCAACACCACATCGAACGCGACCGTGAAGCTCGCCGCCGACGGAGGTGCGCGACGACTGCACGCCACCGCGGTGTCGCAGACCGGGCTGACCCTGGCGTGGGACGCGCCGCCCGGTGCGACATTCGTGTTACGGCGCACACCTGGCTCGAACCCGGTCAGCCTGCGTGACCACGGTACGGGCGTGCCGGTGAAGGGCACCACGGCCACGGTCACGGGCCTGAAGGCGGGCCAGCGTCACACCTACTCGCTCTTCACCCTCGTCAAAGGCCGTTGGACGGGTCCGCTGGTGCTCACCGCCGGCACGGCCGCGCCCGCCGGGTCAGGGCAGGCGACATACGTGACCGCCCCGGGCACACTGCTGGCGGCCCCGGCCGACCTGGTCTCGGCGGCGCCGACCGGTAGCGGGGTGCGGGCCGTGCTGCAGCCGCAGACCGTCACGCCGCCGATCGGTGCCGGCCTGGTGCTGCCGATGTCCGCCACGCTGCCCGGCGGCTTTCTCGGCGTCGTCACCGCGGTGTCCACGGACGGGCGAACCCTCGATCTGCGTGCCGGCGGGCTGAGCGACGCCTTCGACTACTACGAGCTCACCGTCGCCGATATCGCGGCCGTGCCGGGTACCGCTGCGCCGGCGCCCGCCACCGCCGCACCGGAAGCCAAGGTGCTCGCGGCCGGCTGCACCGGTCTCGGCGCGGAGCAGACGGTCGCCTTCCAGCCCGATCTCGCCCTGGGCGGCCGGTTCGCCACCAAGGTCGACAAATACCGGTTCCTCGGCGCCGACGTGCCCACCGGGGCGTCACTGGACATGGAGATGACGGTCCGGCTGACCGGCGCGGCGACCATCGACGTCGAGAGCGCGGTGGACTGCGGGATCGACCTGAAGTCGTACAGCCGGCAGCTGACCGTCTCACCCGTCCCGATCGCGGTGCTTCTCACCCCGAACGCCCAGGTCAGTGTGAATGGCGCGGTGACCGTGTCCAACCTCGGCTATCAGGCCACCAGCGGTGTGCGCGTCAAGGGATCCATGACGATCAAGAACGGCCCGTCGTTCACCGGCAGCCCGATCACCGAGATCACCCCGCTCACCCCGACCGTGACCAGTAACGGATCGGTGGGACTCGCGGTCGGCGGTGAGCTGGCCGTCGGCCCGGGCGTGGGAACCTCCGGAGCGGGAGTCATCGCCGGCATCAGCGGCGAGCTGACACCGCTCGACGCCGAGTTCGGTCCGCGGTTTCCGATGCAGGACCCGCGTTTCAATGCCTGTCTGAGAGCGTCCGCCGCCTTCGTGACCGGGTTGAGCCTGACCGCGAAGGCCTGGCTGAGCAACGGGTGGTCGTTCAGCGAGAAGATCAGCCTCGACGCGCTGCAGGGCGAGTTCGACTACCCCGGATCCCCGTGGCATCTGCCCGCCGGCTGCCAGGACCTGCCCGGCACCGAGCCGCAGGACTCGCTGCTCGGCGGCGGCGTGACGAAGGTGGAGGACGCCGTGAGCGGTGGCGCGGACCAGTGGGGGCACGTAGACGGCTTCGCACCCGGCAAGAAGGCCTGGGTGCTCAGCACCGGCCGGATCGCCGACGCGACGGGTACTCCCGGCGTCTTCGCCAGCACCGGTCTCGGCGGACCCGGCGACGACGAACTCACCGCGCTCGCCGGGTACCCGACACACGACGCCGCCGCCTACACCGTCACGCTCACCCCGGCCGGCTCCACGCTGCACGTCCGATACGTGTTTGCCAGCGAGGAGTATGAGGAGTATCCGGAGTTCGTCGGAAGCTCGTTCAACGACGTCATGGTGGTGCGGGTCGACGGCAAGAACTGCGCGACCGTGCCCGGCACCACCACCCCGGTATCGGTCAACACCATCAACGCGCAGACGAACAGCGCCTACTACGTCGACAACGCCGGCGGCGCCAACGGTTACTCGACCAGCATGGACGGTCTCACCGTGCCGCTGACCTGCGCCGTCCCGGTGACGCCGGGCAAGGCGGTGACCGTGCAGATCGCCGTCGCCGACACCTCCGACCACGCCTACGACAGTGCGGTCGCGCTGCTCGACGGCGGGATCTGGACCGATTGACCGTACCGCACGCACGCTGCCGGTCAGCGGGCCCGGGACGAGCCCCTGGCCGGCAGCGGAACCTCCGCGCACGGTTACCGCAGCCCGCGCAGCCAGTCGGCGACGCTCGCGAAGTCGGCCTCGGTGAGGCCGGTCGACGGATCGACGCGGTGCGGCAGGGCCGGGGCCGGATGGTGGCCGGCGAGCCAGCGCCGGTCCGCGTCGGTGAGCTCGTCGTCGAGCCAGACGAACGGGCGGTCGCCGGCCCACCGGGACAGGAACACGGTCTTCCAGTGCAGGCCGCCGCCGGACGCCGGATCGTCGTCGTCCGGGAACGGCACGACGGGCAGCGTGGGCAGGCCGAGGCGCGGCGCGACCAGGTCGTTCGCCGATTCCATCCAGGTGGTCGCCCAGACCAGCCGGCCACCGAGGTCCCGTAGCCGCCGGCCGTCGGCCGGGTCGAGCCGGTGGATCAGCGGGTGCCCGGACGGGTCCGGCGGGGGAGCGCCCGCCGGGGTGCCGGGCCGGGCCCGGAACGGGATCAGCGGCCCGTCGACGTCGAGGAAGATCAGCGGTCGGTCGTCCACGGCCGGCACGCTACCGCCCGCAGCCGATCGGGATGAACCCACCCGTTTGCCGCGTCCCGCACGGGGTAGCCGACCGGCGCCGGAAGGCGCACGCCGGCCGGCGCGTGTGGGAGGAAACGTCATGCGAGCAATGGTCTATCGCGGTCCCTACCGGGTGCGGGTGGAGGAGAAGGCCCGCCCGGCGATCGAGCATCCCAACGACGCGATCGTACGGGTGACCCGGGCCGCGATCTGCGGCTCCGACCTGCACCTCTACCACGGGATGATGCCGGACACCCGGGTCGGTACGACGTTCGGGCACGAGTTCGTCGGCGTGGTCGACGAGGTGGGTTCGTCGGTGCAGCGGCTGAAGCCCGGCGACCGGGTGATGGTCCCGTTCAACATCTACTGCGGCACCTGCTTCTTCTGTGCCCGCGGGCTCTACTCCAACTGCCACAACGTCAACCCGAACGCGACCGCGGTCGGCGGCATCTACGGCTACTCGCACACGACCGGCGGCTACGACGGCGGTCAGGCCGAGTACGTCCGGGTCCCGTTCGCCGACGTCGGGCCGAGCCTGATCCCGGAGTGGCTGGACTCCGAGGACGCGGTGCTGCTCACGGACGCGCTCGCGACCGGCTACTTCGGCGCGCAGCTCGGTGAGATCGCCGAGGGTGACGTGGTGGTGGTCTTCGGCGCCGGCCCGGTCGGCCTGTTCGCGGCGAAGTCGGCCTGGCTGATGGGCGCCGGCCGGGTCATCGTCATCGACCACCTCGACTACCGGCTGGAGAAGGCGCGGACGTTCGCGCACGCGGAGACGCTCAACTTCACCGAGTACGACGACATCGTCGTACAGATGAAGAAGATCACCGACCACCTGGGCGCGGACGTGGCGATCGACGCGGTCGGCGCCGAGGCCGACGGCAACCTGCTCCAGCACGTGACGGGCACCAAGCTCAAGCTGCAGGGCGGCTCACCCGTCGCGCTGAACTGGGCCATCGACTCGGTCCGCAAGGGCGGCACCGTCTCGGTGATGGGCGCCTACGGCCCGGTGTTCAGCGCGATCAAGTTCGGCGACGCGGTCAACAAGGGGCTGACCCTGCGGATGAACCAGTGCCCGGTGAAACGGCAGTGGCCACGCCTCTTCGAGCACGTCCGCAACGGCTATCTCAAGCCCAGCGACCTGGTCACGCACCGGATTCCGCTGGAGCACATCGCCGAGGGCTACCACATCTTCTCGGCGAAGCTCGACGGCTGCATCAAACCGCTCATCGTCCCGACCGCGGCGTAGGAAGAAGACGACACCATGGCGTACACCCCGGACAAGCCCGAACTGCCCGAGTCCGTCGACGAGCTGCGCGCCCGCATCCCCGGGTGGGGCGCTGACCTGGACCCGAAGGACCGGCCGTCGGTGCCGCAGGAGGTCTTCGACCCCGAGTTCGGCGGCGCGCACTGGGAGTTCCCGGAGCGGCAGCCGGAGCTGCGGCCGCGGGAGCGGTCGATCGAACACGCGATGCTCACGCCGGTCTTCGGCACGTCCGCCCCGCCGCGCGGCCTGTCCGGCGTGATCCGCCGATATTCCTACGCGACGTACAGCGAGGGACGCGCCGCGCACTGGCTGCTGCTGCTCGCGGCCGACCGGGTGGACGTGCTGGAGAGCGCGCTGCGCTCGTTCCTGACCACGCGCCCGGACAACCCGATCACCCAGACGGGGGTACGCGGTGAGCTGACCCACCACGGTCTGCGCTCGCGGCTCGGTCACAACCGCGCGGACGTGGCACACCACCCGCTCGACCCGGTGATCGTCCTCGCCCCCTGGGTGATCGGCGCCGGCATCGCCTACGTCGTCGCCCGCCGGCTCACCCGCCGCTCATGATCCGGCTCCGGGCGGTGCGACGGTGCCCGCCCGGGACGACTGTGCGGCGACCGTCCCGGCGTGCCGGCCCCGCCGGGACCTGGCGTGCGGCCGGGACGTGGCGTGCCGCCGGGACCCGACGTGCGGCCGGGACGTGACGTGCGGCCGGGACGTGACGTGCGGCCGGGACGTGGCGTGCCGCCGGGACCCGACGGCGGCCGGGACGTGACGGGCGGCCGGGACGTGACCGGCGGTGGACGCGCGTGGTCGTGGTGGCCGGGACCGGCTGCGCCGCGGCGGCCGGAGCGGAGCGCCGGCGGAGTCGCAGGCCACCGCGCGCTTTGCCCGCGGGAGCATGCGGAACCGGTGCCGCCGGAAGCGGGAAAACTGCCTTCGAGGTCTTTCGGTGCTGACCTTGGCGGCGGAGAGCGTCCCCGCCGCCAAGGTGCGGGTCAGGACCAGCCGAGGTCGGCAAGGGCGCGGCGGGCCTCGCGGGCGTCGTTCCAGTCGATGTTGCCGGTGGCGAGCGCCTGGTACTCCTCGTGGCCCTTGCCGGCCAGCAGCACGGTGTCGCCGGGCCGGGCGTCGGCGAGCAGCTCGCGGAGCGCGTCGGCGCGGTCGATGACGACGCGGACGTCGGACGTGCCCGCCTCGGCCTCCCGGGTGCCGGCCACGATCTCGGCGCTGATCGCGGCCGGGTCCTCGTGGGCGGGGTTGTCGGACGTCACCATGACCACGTCCGCCAGCGTCGCGGTGATCCGGCCCATCGGGCGGCGGTTGCCGGAGTCACGGCCGCCGGCGTGCCCGAACAGCACCATCAGCCGGCCCTTCGTCTGGGCGCGCAGCGTCTGCAGGACGGTCTCCAGCGCGTGCGGGGTGTGCGCGAAGTCGACGAACACCTCGAACGGCTGACCGGCCGCGACGGTCTGCATCCGGCCCTCGACGGTCGCGTACTCGGCCGCGGCGACGACCGCGTCGAGCTCGCCACCCAGGCCGACCGTGGTCGCGGTCGCGGCCAGCCAGTTCATCACGTTCATCTTCCCCGGCATCGCCGAGATCATCTCGCGGCGGCCCCAGGGCGTGAACATGGTGAACCGGGAGCGGTCACCGTCCACCCGCAGGTTCTCGGCCCACAGATCAAGACCCTTCGTCTCGAGGCCGTACGTGTAGAGCGTGTCCGGACCCCCGCTGGCGATCAACTTCCACCACGGGTCGTCCGCGTTGACCACGCCGAAGGAATCCGGCCCCCGCATCGCCGCCATCGCGAACAGGTGCGCCTTCGCCTTGGCGTAGTTCTCCATCGTGCCGTGGAAGTCCAGGTGCTCCGGCGTCAGGTTGGTGAACACCGCGGCCGAGAACGGCACGCCACGCACCCGGTCCAGCTGCAGCGCGTGCGAGCTGACCTCGGTGACCGCGGCCTGGCAGCCGTCGGAGACCATCTGGGCCAGCATCCGCTGCAGCTCGCCCGCCTCCGGGGTGGTGAAGCCGTAGTAGACCGGCGGGTTGCCGCCACCGGTGGTCATGCCCACGGTGGTGAGCCGGCCGGTGCGCATCCCTGCCTGCTCCAGCGCCGCGTGGATCAGGTGCGACGTGGTCGTCTTGCCGTCCGTGCCGGTGACGCCGACCATCTTCATGTGGTCGCCCGGGTGCCGGTAGACCGCGACCGCGAGATCGGCCAGCGCCGCGCGCGCGGACGGCACCCGCACCACCGCGGCGTCACCGTCGAGCTCGACCGGGCCTTCGGTGACCACGGCCGCCGCGCCGCGCTCCAGCGCCTGCGCGACGAAACCGCGGGCGTCGTGGTTCGCACCCGGTATCGCCACGAACAGGTCACCCGGGGACACCCGGCGCGAGTCGTGGGTTATGCCCGACACCTCACGGTTGGCGTCACCCTGCACGAGCGTGGCGGCGGGGACCTCCGCGAGAACCTCATTCAGGTGCACCGTCGTTGTCCTCACTGTTGCTGCCCCGCCGGTCACTGCTGGGCCGGGGCCAGGCCGAGGCAGGGCATCTCCCAGGTGCCGAGATACTGCCGGTAGCGGCCGCCGAACGACTGCTTGAACTCGGTGAACCCGGCCCACGGGTGGTCCGGCTCGTCCTTGGGTGCCGCGCCGACGAAGTCGAAGACCTGCTGTCCCCGCTCCTGCGCCTCCAGCACCATTGTCGCCAGCATGACGGTTCCGGAATGGAGTTTCCGCGCTTCCAGCAGGCTGCCGGAGTGCGCGTAGTAGCGGGTGGTCGGGCTCTCGTACACGATCGCCGCCGCGATCGGCTGCTCGCCGTGCTTCGTGATGTAGAGCGTGCCCGCACCGCGCTCCAGCAGCGTCTTCGTCTGCCGCCGGTAGTAGTCGTCGTCGTGCGGGATCATGCCCGTGTGATTCGACACGTCGTGGATCATCTGAAGGAGAATCTCGACGTCATCCGGATTCGTGCTCGAAACGACGGAGATGTCCTTCTTGTAGGCGTTACGCCATCGGTTGCGCACGTTCGGCGCGAACTCCAGGACCAGCTGGTCCTTCGTCTTGCCCGGCAGGTCCTGCACCCAGGTCAGACCGGGCTGCATGTTCCGCTTCGACGGGAAGTGACCGAGCTTGACGAGGTCGTCCCGGGTGACGGGAGCCCACGGCTCGACCCGGATGAACCCGGCACCCTCCCGCTTGCCCAGCTCCTGCAGCGCCTCGACCGCCCGCTCCAGCGCGGTCAGATCATCCGCGACCGGCCCGTACGGGCAGTACAGACGGCAGGCGTCGCCGGCCCGTTCCACGATCGCCAAGCACTGCCAGCCCGCACCACTGCCGAAATAGACCTCACGCCCGTTCGCGCGCTGGAACGCGGCCCAGTGACTGCTCTGCAGGAAGTGCCCGTCGCGCGGCTGCGCGAACAGCTGCCGGTCCCACGCCTCCTCGTCAGTAACGCTCTGCCACGTTTCCGATGTTGTCTGTGACATAAACCCTGCCGTCCGGTCCCTGTGTCGAAGACGAGCCGCCCACGCGTTTCGGCGGTGTCGACGCCCAAGCATTCCCTACCGTGCTATCAGAGCACCGCCATACCCTCCCCGCCACCGACCGATCGGTGATTACCTGGAGTGATGAGGCCGATGGGGGAGACCCCCGTGAAGACAGGCCCCGGGGCCGTGTAAAGTTCTCTCCTGTGCGGCGCTGAAGGGCGCGGAACGGGAAACCGACCCGCAACCAGCAGGACCGTAGTGCAAGTCCGGGTGGCGGAATGGCAGACGCGCTAGCTTGAGGTGCTAGTGCCCGTATAGGGCGTGGGGGTTCAAGTCCCCCCTCGGACACATACTTTGTGCACACGAGTCCTGGTCGAGCTTCGACCAGGACTGCTGCTTTTCCAGGGTGATAGGTCAGTCGCAGCCCGAGCTTGCTGTAGATCTCGGCCTTGTCGGCCGGTGCGGCGTCGTGGATCACCTGCGTGATGTCAGTCAGTGTCGTCACTATGTGGTGAATCTGCTCCCGGGTGAGCCGCTTGCCCTTGCCGTCGCGTTGTCGCAATTTTGATTCGGCGAGTTTCTTCTCAGTCTGGGTCTGGGCGATCCATTCGCTGATGATCGCCGGGTCGCCGCCGGCATCGAGGGTGGCACGGTAGGTGGCGAGTTTGCGGTCACAGTCGGCGATGGTGCGGAGCTCGGCAGGGCTCTCTGGGTGGTCGTCGGGCTGGGCGTCGGCGAGTGTGGTGATCGTGTCCTCGATCCGGTCCGTCCGGAAGACCTTGGCGAGCCATCGGTCGAGGGACGGGATGACCTGGTTCTCGCGCAGGTACACGGTGAGCGGGTGTTCGACGTGGTTGGCCAGGGCGTATTCGTTGGGGAAGCGGCAGCGGTAGTGCGGAAGGCCGTGGTTGAAGTTGCCCTGCATGCGGCGATCGCAGAGGCCGCAGTAGATCAGACCCCTCAGCTGGTACGGGCGTGGAGTGGTCCGGGGCATTCTCGGTTTGCCGCGGCCGCCGGCGGCGAAAACATCCTGGGCGAGTTGGAAGGTCTCCGCCGTGACGATGGCCGGGTGGCTGGGGGCGGAAGAGCGGAGCCACGCGGTCTGGTCGTTCCAGCGCATCTTGGTCTCGTGGCCGAGGGCGACGTCGTCGACGTCGAGCAGGACCTCCTGCTTGCGCTGGCGATTCCACACCTGGTGCCCGGTGTATCGAGGGTTGATCAGGATCGCGCGGACGGCGCCCTTGGACCAGGCGATGCCGCTGCGGTGCCGGTTGCGGGCCCGGTCGTGGGCTGATGGGCACGGGATGTTGTCGTGAGTGAGGCCTTGGGCGATGGCGTAGATGCCGGCGCCGGCGATGTATTCGGCGAAGATGCGGACGACGACCGGTGCGGCGTGTTCGTCCAGGTCGAGTCCGTGCAGACTTTGCCCGATGGCGGCCTTACCTGGGTTGGGGTGCGGTCCGAGGTCGACGATGCGGTAGCCGTAGGGCGGTCGGCCGCCGAGGAAGCGGCCCTCCATGACGGTCTGGGTGGCCATGGCGGCGCGGACCCGGATGCGGATGCGAGTGCGTTCGCCCTTGCTCATCCCGCCGAAGACGGACATGACCAGGTCGTGGGCCTCACTGTCCGGGTCGATTGCGCCGCCTACCTCGGGGACCCAGAGCTGGACTCCGTAGTGGACGAACAGCGGGAACGTCAGGCCATACTGGTTGCCGTAGAACGCACGCTGGGGCTCGCCGATGACGATCGCGTCGAACCCGCGGTGTGGGTCCTTCAACGCGGCCAGCAGTGCTGTCGCTTCGGGGCGTCGTTTCCAAGGAATCGACCTGGATAGACCGATGTCGAAGAACTCGCGCACGATCTGGCCATCGGCCGGCTGGATGAGTGTTTTCGCCCGGGAGAGTTGCCATCCGCGGGAAGCGGCGGGGTCCTGTTGGTCTTCGGTCGAGACGCGGCCGTAGAAACCGAAGTTCATGCCTACCTCGCTACTTTTTAGTCTTGATCGGCGGAGTCGGGCGGTGCGATTCCTTGCTTGCCGGCCGCGTTGAGCAGGACGCGTAGCAGCGTGCGGGCTGCGCCTGGCGTGAGGTCGGGCGCGTCAGCTGGTGTGGTGACGCGCAGGCTCCGGCTGGCGGGTGCGTCGTCTTCCGCTTGGGCGGGTGCTTGAGGCTCGTGTCCTTCCGGACTGCCATTAACCCGTACCTCGTTGCGGATCGGCTGCGGTTCCTCCTGCTGGCCGAGGTGAGAATCATATCGCGACGCGCCACTGTCCGGTGCCCCCGAAGGTGTAGACGCGGCTGGCGCGGCGGCAGGCCTGGCGACTGAAGCGGCATGCGCAGGCGGGCTCGATCGGGCGGCATTCTCGGGGATCGGATCGTCGTGTTCGCTCGCGCTGTGGCCATGTAGGTCATCCATGGCGTCGCCGAAGATGCGGGCGTTCGGATGGGCAGGCCGTCGAGAGCCGCGTGCGCCGGCCCGATCGGCGCATCGCCTCGACTGGATGTAGAGCAGGCGTAGACATGACCGCTCCCTCGCTGGATGTGACCGGCGGGGAATCACAGACGACATCCTGTTGAATCCGCCTTGCGCTCAAGGCTGATGTCGCTGCGGTAGCGGCTACGTTGCGGAACGTGCCTCCGGCGGGTCGGCGGTGGCGAGGCCGCCGGACAGGAGCCGTCGCTGTCGGCTATCCAGGGCGAGCGAGTTCAGCGCGACTCGGATACCTATCCGATAAGCCGCTGCCAGTGGCTGTTGATGAGGGGTGAGGCGCTGCGGATGGTGTGAACCGCGGCCGTCGTCAGGGCCCACCACAGGAGGACGGCAGCGAAGGCCCAGTGGTAGTGGTCGGCGGTGCGCCAGGTGTAGATGACGGCGAAGCTGAGGCCGAGCGAGGTGGCGGCGATGAGCCGGGTGATGCGGTGCCGGGTGATGGCGAGGCCGATGCCCGCGCCGAGGACGAACATGCCGAGGCGTACGAAGGTGCTCGCGGGCAGGCCCAGCCGGATGAAGGCGGGCATGAAGCCGCTGGCGGCGACTTCGGTGATGAGGATGCCCGTGGCGGCCACGAGCGCCGGCAGGACTGGTGTTCGGTAGCCGCGTACCCAGGAGGGGATGTCACCGGGTCGAATGCGGGTGATGAGCAGCCCGGCTGTGCTGGCGAGGATGACGATGGGTAGCGCGAAGAGGATGGGCCACTGTGCGAACGACATGCGGGGGATGTTCATGTAGGCGCTGGCGTAGACGCCGAAGCCGGCGGCGAGGGCGAGGCCTGTCCCTGCGGCCGTGAGCAGGGCCTGGCGGGCGATCCGGGTGCTTGTGGCCTGTTCGCCGGGTGTGCGGGCGGCTGTGTGGAGCAGGTGGGTGATTCCCATGGCGGTGCTCCAGCAGGCGAGTGCGATGAGCATGCCGCTGACGCCGAGCTGCGGGCGTCGCAGAAAATATGCGGAAGCCCTACCCTGGAACGTGTCCACCCAGCTGGCGCCGAGAGCCTCTGCGAACAGCGCGATCGCGGCGATGGCGAGCAGTCCGGGCGTGACCAGCGCACGCCACCCGGAACGGATCCGCGGCGGCGGCGCTTCCGGGACTGCGGCGGCTGGCGCGGGGTTGCCGGTGGAGGCCGCGATGCGCAGGGCACCTTCCGCGGCGGCGTCCTGGCGGGGGAGCAAGGTCGGTATGAGTCCGGTTGTTTCTCGTACCGTGTCGGTGATTCCTGGCAGGGTGGCGTGGCCTCCGGTCAGCAGCACGGCCGTCAGGTCGTCGCGGTGGGTGTCCGCTGCCGCGAGTACCTGTGCCATCGCTGCTGGCAGGCGCTGTCGCAGGCCGGCGCTGGCGGCGGTGAGCATGTCGCGGTCGAGGGTCGCCGGCGGGTGCGGAGCAGGTAGGGCGATCGCCGTCCGCATGGTCTGCTGGCCGAGGGCTTCTTTGCCAGTCCGGACCGCTTCGAGCAGCTGGTGCCGGTCTACCGCGCGTTCCGGCGTTCCCAGCTGCTGCCACAGCTGCTGACCCGTGCTCAACGTCGAGGTGATGAGGTGTTCGGCCAGGGCCGCGTCGAGTGTGGCGGCGTCCGAGTCTGGGACGAGGTGGTGTGCGAGCAGCTGCACACCGTCGTCCAAGGCACCGACGAGCGCGATGGCTATTCCGCCCGCGCCCGCGTTGACGACCAGCACGCTCGCCCCGGCGGGCAGGAACGAGCCGGACCACGCCGTCCAGTGCGCGGCGACCGCGACGGCGTCGGCTATCAGGCGCGGTGCGGGCAGACCGGTCTTCTCCGCGGCACGTCGTAGCTGGTGCCGGCGGCGTGGACCCCACCAGCACGGCACGACCAGCGTCAGCCTGCTGATAGGCGCTCCGGCGAGCATCGCGGCGTGGGTGGCGATGCCGCCGAGGACGGCCGAGACCGCCTCGATCGGGTCCAGGGTCGCGTCCGCCAGCGTGATCGAGTCGGCGGCGATGTGCCGTAGCGGCTCGGCGAGCCAGGTCTCCGGACGGCTTCGGGCAGCTTGGAGTGCGGGAGTCCCGGTAAGCAGGCGGCCGGTGGCGGGGTCGAGCCAGACGCCGCTGGGGAGGACGGATACGCCGCCGACGACGATCGGGTACCAGCCTCCGTCCGGCGTAGACAGCATCGCGGTGGTGGTGGCAGTGCCGTAGTCGATGCACAGGTGCGCGTCCGCGGCCAGCATGCCGGGTAGTCTGCCGCACGGGTCCGGACAGGACGGTACCCGTTAGCACGAGGCCACCTGTCATGTGCACATGATGAAAATCCGCGCAGAGCTGGCCTGTTTGCAAAATGCTCGCGACCTTCGGCGCCGCGTTGATGGTGCCGTGTGCCGAGATGCTCGTGAGAACCGGTACCACTTGTGGAGCTGTACCGCCGGTGGTGTCGACGGTAGCTCCGGAGTGCGTTCACCCCTACGCGTAAGCGATCATGAAGCGATGTGGTTGCGGATGCGCGGATGTCGATGTGAGTGCGTTTCCGGCGCGGCCCGACACCTTGGTTCCGCTTTGTCGTTTAAAAATACTATGTCCGGTATGGGCGGGCGGGTGCTGGGCAGTCGAACTGGCGTTACACCTTCGAACTGATGGCGTGGGACGTATAAGCTTCCGACCACTGGTCGGCGCTCCCGAGCCGATCATCGCCAACAGCGAGTGACACGTCTGCCGAAGGAATCTGCCTCATGCGCCTAACGAAGCAAGTAATCCAGCAACTACTCAACCAGAACGAAGGATTCAAGCGGACGAAATCTTTTACGAGCAAAAATAGCTCATACGATAATTACTATGAGATCGTAAATGGCGATTTGCATGTTCGGTCGGTCGGCAAAACCTCGTGGGCCGACAGCCGTTATGACACTGGTACCGTCGCGGACGAGGATCGAACACGAAGGTTTCTGAGGGATAATCTCCATTTGCTGAACACGGACGGCCTAGGCGACTAGTAATTTGCCGCACCAAAGAGATTCGCTGATGTTGGCGGTCGTGGACACCGCGGAGAGAGTAATGGCGCCCAGTAGCTTCGAGTATGTGAAACCGTGGTTGGTCGAGAATCCAGAGCCGCCCGTTTGCCCGCACTGCAAGCAAGAGATCCAGCCCGGCGACAACGTCCACTGGTGGCAGGACGTGCTGTGGCACACCAAACCGTGCCCTAGCTGAACAAGGGGCGGGTGTGCGGTCGCACCGTCTCCGCCTGGCGCATGACCGCACCCTGTAGCTGTCGTCCGAGCAGCCCCGCGCGCCTGATTCGGCGATGGCGTGCCGGTCCTAGAGTGGTGGAACGGCTTCGGCGCTAATGCTTCGCCTGAAGCGGAAAATCGACACGATCGTATAGGGGCAATGATGGCTGGCTACGGACGCAGTGACGAGGAGTGGGGTCGGTTGACCTCGGTCGGCTTGGAATTCCTCGTCGAACGGGCACGCCTTGAGAAGACTACGACATACACGGAACTCAATGTTACCCTACGTCGGAGGGCTGGCTTGCAGGGATTCGACTTCGATCAGGACAGTGAACGTGCCGCGATGGGGCACTTGCTCGGTTTGATCGTGGAAGGCAATCGTCCAACGACAAACCTGCTGATATCGGCCCTAGTTCAGTATTTGAATATCAACGATGCCGGTCCCGGATTCTATACGTTAGCAGTCGAGCTGGGGATGCTGTCGCGTCGGTCGTCAGCGATGGCGAAGCAGGATTTCTGGATTGGGCAGATAAACGCGCTGTATGCCTTTTACGCGGTCAGGCGCTCGGGGGTCTAGCGTTCCATAATCCGCTCAGGTTAAATGTGCTCATCTAGTCGCCGATGATGCCCGTTTCGTTGTCTGTCAAAGTTGCTGCGAGCGTAGCCATGCAGGCATAGTGCCCCCGCCGTTGACCCGTGCGAGCTCGTCGAGGATCTCGACGAGCCGCTGTTCGGTAATGCCGTCTTCACTCCCGACATGCATCCCGGCGGCTGGCTGCTTCGGCAGGAAGCCGCAACGTCGACGCGCGGCCCGTAGAACAGGCAGACCTCGGCATCGAGTGACTCGCCCGACATGCGGAGCAGCCATGTGGGATCCATGCCAGCCGAATCGAGTGGGCCTTCGAGCGCGATAGGCAGCAATGACGCGTTCATCTGATTCCAGGACCGAAGGGCGTTTCCGAGTTCCTGGTCTCGGCCTTCGTAAAGTTGGTCGGCTCGCTGATCCGGTGGTCGCATGTGCCGAAAGTAGCGTTGGTTGTCGCCGTCCACCCAGAGATCCCTCAAGATCAACTTGCTCTTCTGTCGGGATCCGGGCGGCGCGGGTGCCACCAGGCCGAGGGCTGCTGCATGATGCGTTCATGGCTGAGCAGGCATGGACGGCGGCCGAGCTGCGCGTCGAACTAGCGAGGTACCACCAAGAGCTGATCGCGGCCGAAAATCACCGCCCGAGCACGATCGCTACCTATGTCCAGCATCCAGAGCGGTTCATCGCGTACCTGGAGGGCGAGTACGACCCACGACAACCTCAAGGCCGAAACGCTCGATAGCTGGTGCAGGAGGTTCGCTCTTCTAGCCTGACCGGGCGCTTGCCGATGGTTCGCCACCATGCTCGACGGCTGGCCGAATACACGGCGACGAGCTGGTAACCAGAACTTTCATGCTCTGCGCGCCACGATAACGATCTCGGGCGACTCGGGTGTCAGAGGTGTTCGGCGCCAGTCGCCGTACTGGTTGAGGGCGGTGAATCCTGTTGCTTCCAGGGAGCGGACGAGCGAGGTCGGGTCGCGGAAGGCGAGGACGTCGCGATCGACTTTTTCGTCATGGGTGTCGAGGTTGCGGGTGAAGGTGTCGTAGGCCACCAGCGGAAGCGATACCCATGCGGTCTCGTGCCAGAACTCGACCCGGCCTTCCTTGGTGTCGAGTGTGCGCAGCGTGGCCTGCCGGTTCCATTGCTCCCATGCGCGGGCCGTAGGGTTTCGGGACTCGAAGGCCAGCGTGCCGTTCGGGATGAGAGCGCGGTGCAGGTCGTGCAGTGCGGCGGCCCAGGCGTCGTCATGGCGGAAGACCTGCGCGACGTGGCCGGACATCACGGCGAAATCCGCTGAGGCCGTGTCGGCGCGGTCACTGAACCCGAGTCGCCAGTCGACCTGCTCGCCCTTCGACTTCTGCATCGCCACCCGCAGCATCTCCGGGTCAGGATCGACGCCCACTGCCGAACAGCCTTGGGAGGCGAGAAGCCGGGTCAGTGTTCCGGTGCCGCAACCGAGGTCCAGGATGCGGGTTGCCCGGATTTCGGCTGCGAGTTCGGCGTAGAAGCGGTAATCGCCATCGTCGGGGTTCAGATCGCCGTAAGCATCGGCGAAGTCGAAGGCCATCAGTGCAGTCATGCAGGTGTCGATGTTTCCCGCAACCGCATTATGACGCGAGAGCTGGCCAGACGTACCGATCTGCTGCGGACAAAGCGCGTCCTGCCTCGCAGTGCCATCACTCCGTATCGGGCCAGTGTCTGAGCCCTTGTCGCAGGTAGCTCGGCATCGCGGGTTGATCGATCTATATCAGTGCCCCGGCCGGGCCGCGTCTGTCGATGAGTCCGCACGCCTGAACCGACTGACCTCGGTGTTGTTGGGTGCGGCTACGTATCCGCTAACTCCGTCGGTGGAGGTTGCCGCCATCCCGCCTGTGCGTGTGTGCCGGGTGGTGGAGCGTGGAGGTGGCTGATGTTCGTGGATTGGGTGGTGACCGCGCTGGCGGTGGCGCCGGTGCCGACGCCGTTGGTACCGGATCCGACGCCGGTTCCGATTCCGGGGTTGGCGCCGGTGGCAGAGACGTTTCTGGCGTGGGGTAAGTGGGTGCTGGTCGTCGCGGGTGTGCTGGGCATGTTCATCTGCGGCGGGATGATGATTCTGGGCCAGCGGAATCGTTCCGCGACCGCGGTGGATGGTGCTGCGGGGATTCCGTGGGTGCTGGGTGGGCTGACGTTGGCGGCGGTCGGGGCGACCGTTGTCGGCGTGGTGGTCAGGTAGCCGGCGATGCGGGACGAGATCGGGACGCGAGCGCGCCAGCGCACGGCCGTGGTGACGGCTTCGGGCACGGCCATCGTGGCGACGGCCTTGGCAGCGGTAGCCGGATTGATCGGGCTCCACGAGCAGCGGGACGCCGCCGGGCCTGGGCCTGTGGCGTCCGGGATGGTGGTGTCGATTCCCGGCACCACGGGACCGGCCGCGATCCCCTCGGCGACCGGGATGCCGTCGCCGGGCGAGGGTGATCTGGCCTGGATGTCGGTGGCGGGCGGGCGCCTGCCGGTGTCCCGGTCGGCGGGTCCGCGGGACACCTCGGCGGGCCTGGCGCGCGGCTTCGCCTTCTCCGAGCTGGGTGCGGTTGTGGCGGCGGCGCACGTGACCCTGCGATTGTCGCCGCAGGTAGGACCACTGGTATTTGAGCCCACGGTGCGAGATCAGGTGGTCGGCGATGACGCCGGCGCCTTGGCACGAAATCTGGCCGAGGAGTACGACCAGGCGCGCGCTCGTCTCGGGGTCGCTTATGGGACGCCGGCGGGTCAGCTCTACGCGGTGGCGCGCGGATACCGGGTGAGCATATCGGGCCTCGACGCCGAGGTGCGGCTGTTGATCGAGGGCCCGGGTACGTGGCAGCCCACGCTGATCGAGCTACGGGTTCAGACCCGCTGGGACGACGGTGACTGGCGGGTCGTGGCTCCACCAGACGGTCTATGGGGCAATAACGCCCGGGTCGCCGGGGACACGTCCGAGTTTCTGTGGCTCCCGGCGGAGCGGTGATCAGCATGTGCGCACCGTGGGACACCGCGTGCCTGATGCTGACCGCAGGGGGCGGACTGTTCGGCCCGGTGGCGCAGTTAATCGTCACCGCCGAGCAGTTCTTGATCGATCTGTCGGCGAGCTGGTGGGTGCTGGTCCCGTCCCTGAAGCTGTTCCCGGCGGGCGCATCCGGTTCGGGTGATGCCCCGATCGAGGCCGTCGCGAACCTGCGCGGGCTGCTGCTGCCGCTGACCGCGGCGGTGGCGGTCGGCGGGGTGCTGTGGAACAGCCTCCTGCTGGTCCTGACACGCAAGCCGGCCCCGCTGGTCAATGTCCTGCGCGGGTTGTGGAACACCGCGTTGTGGTCGGTAGCCGGGCTGTTCGGGACGAATCTGCTGCTGCACGGCGCGGACCTGTTCGCCTCCTACGTGATCATGTCGGCGTTGGAGAGCGTCGGTGATCAGAGTTTCGCACGCCGGATGTCGATCCTGGTCGTACCACAGGGCACTGGTGGTCTTCCGACGTTGCTGGTCATCGTGATCGCCGGGATCGCGACGGTGTGCGCGCTGGTCCAGGCGGTGCTGATGCCGTTCCGGGACGTGTCGGTGCTGCTGCTCGCGCCCGCGATGCCACTCGCCGCGGCGGGGAGCTTCACCGGCGCGACGAGCGGCTGGCTGCGCAAGGTCCTGGCCTGGCAGCTCGCGTTGATCTTCTACAAGCCGGCGGCCGCCCTGGTATACGCATCGGCGATCTGGTTGCAGGGCGACGACACCGCCGACGACCCGCGGGTGCTGCTGATGGGCGTCGCGTTGATGATCGTGGCGCTGGTGGCGTTGCCGGCGCTGCTGCGGCTGTTCACCTGGACGGTCGGGAGCTTGCAGTCCGGCGGTGGTGGTTTCGCCAGCGCGTTCTCGGCGGGCGCGGCGGGTCTGCACGCGGCGGCGTCGCTGCGGGACCTCGCCGGTGCCCGTAGCGACCGGTCCCGCTACGACTCCCCGCCGCCGGCCGACACCGGGAACGGCCCGCGCCCGGACGGCGGGCCGGGAGGTCCGCGTCCGCCGTCGTTCACCGGCGGCCCGGGACCGGGAACCGGCGGGCCACGATCGGGAACGCCAGCCGGGACAGGATCGGGAACCAGCGCCGGGACGGGAACAGCCGCCGGGACGACCGCAGGAACAGCCGCGGCCGCCGGGCCCGCAGCACCGGTGGTGATCGGGACGACCGTGGCAGCCGCAGCAGCCGCCAAGGCCGCGCAGGGCGCGTCCCGCGCCGCCGCTGATGCCGCCGACACCTCGACCGAAGGTGGATGAGCATGGCCGGCGAGGAAGAGCGTCGTGTGTACGGCGGTTGGCGGCGCGCGCGCGGTATGGGCTTGCTCGGCCTCGGCCCCGGCCAGACGCTGGTCGTGGTGGCCACGGTTACCGTGCTCGCGGCGGCCGGCGCGGTCAGCAGCACTCTGCTGCTGGCGGCGCTGGTTCCGGCCGGACTGCTGCTGGCCGTGACGGTGCCACGCTGGGACGATGTCCCGCTCGGCGCCGGCCTGGTGCGCCGTGCCCGGTGGTCGTGGGGCGTGACGCGCGGATACAGCACCTACCGCTCCGGTGTGTGGGCCGCTCACCCGCACGCCTGGGAGTTGCCCGGCGTGCTCGCCACCACCGACCTCCTCGCCGCACCCAGCGCGCGGGGAAGCACGTTCGGGGTGGTGCGGGATCGCCGGTCGGGGAGGTTGACGGCGACGCTACGGGTTGCCGCGTCTTCGACGTGGCTGGCCGAGCCGGAGCAGGCGGAGGCGTGGGTGGCGAACTGGGGGAGCTGGCTGTCCAGCCTCGGCTACCAGCCGGCAGTCCGGTGGATCGCCGTGACCGTGCGGACCGGCCCGGGATCCGGCCGTCGCCTGGCCGCCTACGTCACCGGCCGGACCGCACCCGGCGCCCCACCGTCGGCCCGCCGGCTGCTGCAGCACCTCGTCGATGACGCGGCCGGCAACGACGCCGAGGTAGAGACACACGTGTCCGTCACCATCGACCCGGCCCGTGTCCGCCCGCGCCCGCAGACGACCGCGGACGCGCTCGCTGACACCGACCGGCTGCTGGCCGGCCTGGAGGACTCCCTCGCCGCCTGCGGCCTGACCGTCCTGGGCCGCGCCGACGCGCCCCGGCTCGCCGCCACCGTCCGCGCCGCCTACGACCCGTCCACCACCCTCGACACCATCCTGACCGACACACCACAAGATCAAGAAATTGATTGGGGTACGGCCGGGCCGGTCGCCGCTGAGGAGGAGTACGGCTGCTACCGCCACGACGGCGGATGGTCGGTGTCCTGGGCGTGGCATGAAGCGCCCCGGACCGAGGTCCACGCGGAGGTCCTCGCCCGGCTGCTGGCTCCCGGCCCGTACCCGCTGCGGGTGTCGTTGCTCTATCGGCCGGTCCCGGCCGGGGACGCGGCCCGCTTGGTGGAGCAGGAGGTCAACGCGGCCGTGTTCCGGGACGCGATGCGGCAGGTGTCCCGCCGGGACGAGAACGCCCGGGAACGCGCCGACCGCTCCCGCGCGCTACGCACCGCCCGGGAAGAAGCAGCCGGCGCCGGTGTCGGGATGATGTCGCTGTTCGTCACCGTCACCGTCACCGACCGGGACCACCTCCCGGCGGCGGTCGCGGACGTCGAGACGCGCGCGGAGTCGGCCCGGATCCGGTTGCGGCGGATGTGGGCGAGTCAGGCGGCCGGGTTCACGGTCACGCTGCCGTGCGGGATCTGCCCGACCCAGCTCGCCCAGGTGTGGCCGCGATGACCGCCCCCAGCTGGGGCTGGCGCTCACCCGGCGCCGGACGCGCATCGCACGTGGACGCGGTCGTCGAGTTCCAGGGCACGACGGTGCAGCTGGCCGGCCTGTATCCGTTCATGGCCGGGTCGGGCGCGCCGCAGTTGGGGGTGCCGATCGGTCGGCACCTGCTGTGGGGCGAGACCGTGTGCCTCGACCCGCTCGCATGGTTGCGGACCGGGCTGGTGACGAACCCGGGGATGTTCCTGCTCGGCCAGCCCGGCGCCGGGAAAAGCGCACTCGCCAAACGGATGATCACCGGGATGGCCGGGTTCGGTGCCCGGGTGCTGATCCTCGGCGACACCAAACCCGACTACACGCGGCTCGTGCAATACCTCGGCGGGCAGGTCATCCGGGTCGGCCGGGGCCTGGACCGGATCAACCCCCTCGACGCCGGCCCGCTCGGCGCCGCGCTGGACAGGTTGCCGCAGCGGGAAGCGGACCGGCTACGGCTGGAGGTCCGCGGCCGACGCCTGGCGCTGCTGCTCGCGCTCGCCACGCTCGTGCGCGGCGCCCGCATCGTCAACGCCGAGGAGGTGCTGCTCGGCCGGGCCGTCGACCTGCTCGACACCCGCCTCACCCGGCAACCAACCGTCCCCGACGTTCTCGCAGTGCTGCGCGACGGCCCGGACGAGGTGCGACTCGGTACCGATCATGACCGGCAGGCCGCAGACCTGGTGGCGACTTTGACGCTGCTGTGTGACGGGTCGCTGCGCGGCGTCCTGGACGGGCCGACCAGCACCCCGATCGACCTCGATGCACCCGCCGTCAGCGTCGACATCTCCCAAACTGCGGCTGCCGGCGACCAGCTCGTCGCGATCGCCATGCTGTGCACGTGGGCGTACGCGTTCGGTGTCGTGGACGCGGCGGCTGCGCTCGCCGCCCACGGTCTCGGTCCGCGCCGGCAGTTCTTCGGCGTGATGGACGAACTGTGGCGGGCCTTGCGCGGCGCACCCGGCCTGGTCGACCACGCGGACGCTCTGACCCGGCTGTCGCGGCCGCTCGGCATGGGCACCCTGATGATCACCCACAGTCTTGACGACCTCGACGCCCTGCCCACCGATGAGGACCGCGCCAAAGCCCGCGGTTTCTTCGAGCGCGCCTCGATCAAGATCTTGGCCGCGCTTCCGGGCCGCGAGCTCGACCGGATCAGCGCGGTGGTGCGGCTTTCGGCGGCGGAACGGCAGCTGGTCTCCTCGTGGGCCGCGCCCGAGGCACTGTTTCCCGGCCGGGTGCATCCCGGACGCGGTAGGTATCTGGTCAAGACCGGTGAAGGGCCGGGTCTGCCGGTTGGGATGCGGCTCGTCGGCGACGAGCCGGACCTCTACGACACCGACACGGCGGTACAACCGTGAGCAGTTTCGGCCCGCGCCCGGTCACTCCCCGGTCCACCGCCGGCACCGTGCCGCTGACCCCGTTCGTCATCCTCGGCGCATTCTGGGCCGCGATCGTGCTCGCCTGGCTGGCATGGGCGGCAGGCCGGCTGACGGCCTCCTTCAGCGGCCGTCCGGCGGGACCGGCGTTCGGACAGGAATTCGTCGTCGCGGTGGCGCGCGGACGGTGGGAAGCGGCGTTTCCGGGCCTCAGCGGGCTCGTGGTCGCGACAGTCTTCGTCATGCTGGTGGCGGTTGTGGTGATGCCGGTGCTGGGCGGGTGGATGTGGTGGCAGGCCCGGCGAGGGAACGCCGACGACCCGCTGCCGTCACTCGCCCGAACCGGCGAGGTAGCCGGGCTGGCACCTGCCGGCGCGGAGGCGCGCGCGAGAACTCTGCGCCCGGGGCTGGCCGGGCAGCCGCTGCGGCCGGCGGATGTCGGTCTCCCGCTCGGTGTCCTCCAGCTCCCGGGCGGTCGGCGCGGGCCGTTGCTGCGCGCGTCGTGGGAGGACGGGATCCTGGCCGTGATGGGGCCGCGGGCGATGAAGACCACCGCGATCGCCGTCCCGCAGATCCTCGGCGCGCCCGGCCCGGTCCTGGCCACCTCCAACCGCGCGGACATCTGGGCCACCACCCACCACCGCCGCGCCCAGGCCGGCACGGTGTGGCTGTTCGACCCGCAAGCGATCACCCGTACCGGCCAGAACTGGTGGTGGGATCCGCTCGCCGCGGTCAGCACGGTCGAGGACGCGGCCCGGATGGCGTCGCACTTCATCCAGCCGATGCGCCGCGACCGCGGCGAAGACTTCTGGCTCCTCGCCGCCGAAGACCTCCTCGCCAGCCTCCTCCTCGCCGCCGCCACCTCCCGATCCGGGATGAACGACGTGCAGACCTGGCTCGCGGACGCCACCGACGACGAACCCGTCGGGCTGCTCTTCGACCATGGCTACCCGCAAACCGCCCGTGCGCTGCGCGGCAGGCAGAACGGCGCGGCAGAAACTCGGGACGGCATTTACGAGACCGCCCGCACCGCCGCCCGATGCCTCCAAGACCCCCGCGTCATGAACTGGGTCACCACACCCGACGAGCCACTACCGCAGTTCGACCCGGACGCGTTCCCGGTCTCCACCGACACGATCTATCTGCTGTCCAAGGACGGGGCCGGGTCGTCCGGGCCGCTCGTCGCGGCGCTGACCGACCAGATCATGCGCTACGCCGTCCGTCGCGCCGAAGGTCTTGGTGGGCGGCTTGATCCGCCGATGCTGTGCATGCTCGACGAAGCCGCGAACATCTGCCCGCTCGCCGACCTGCCACAGCTGTACTCCCACTTCGGCGGACGCGGTATCAACCTCGTCACCATCCTGCAGACCTACCAGCAAGGCACCACCGTCTGGGGCGACCGCGGCATGGCCACCCTGTGGGGAGCGGCCACCATCAAGCTCGTCGGTGCTGGCGCCGACGACCCCCGTTTCGCCGCCGATATCTCCACCCTCATCGGCGAACACGACGTCGCTACCCTCTCCCTCACCCGCGACGCCACCGGCCACACCTCCCGGCAGATATCGGTGCGCCGGCAGCGGATCTTTGGTCCAGAGGACATCCGCGCGATCCGGCGCGGGCAGGCGATCCTCTTCGCGACCGGTATCCGGGCCGCGCTCCTCGACCTTCAGCCCTGGTTTCGAGGCCCGGACGCCGCCGCACTCCGTATCGACACTGCGGCGGCCATCTCTGCCATCTCAGATGCCGCCGACCGCGAACGTTTGCAAGCAACGATCACCGAAGCCGACCGGCACGCCACTGCGCGCTGGACCACCGAGGAGCGACGATGAGCCAGCCGACACCTGAGCGGCTCGTTGCCGTGCACGAGGATGCGGCGGCTTTCTACCGCGACCAGCTCTCGGCCGCGCTGTCGGCCCTGCGGTACCTCAACAGCCGCGGCATCATCGCCGCGACCGCCCACCAACCACCCTGGACGCTCGGCTACGCACCCCGCAGCTGGACCGCAGTCCACGACCATCTCCGCGACCTCGGCTACACCGACGCCGAGCTCCTCACTGCCGGCCTCGTCACCACCTCGCGGGCCGGCGGCCTCATCGACGTCTTCCGCGAACGCGTCATGTTCCCCGTCCGCCGGGCCACGGATGGTGCCGTTATCGCGTTCACCGGCCGTGACGTCTCCGACTGGCCCGGCGCACCCAAATACCGCAACACTGCCACCACCCCCATCTACCGCAAACGCGACCACCTCCACGGCCTCGCCGAAATCGCCGCTCGCGCCGTCCCGCCGAAGGCGGTGCTGCTGGTCGAAGGCCCTGCCGACGTCGTCGCCACCGCGCGGCTCTCCCTCGACGGCGGCCAGTGCGCGGCGGTCGCACCCTGCGGCACCGCCCTGACCTCCCAGCAGATCACCGCACTGACCACCGCAGTCCCGGCCGGCACACCGCTTGTCGTCGTGCTCGACGCCGACGCAGCCGGACGTGCCGCCGCTGACCGCGCCTACCCGCTCCTACGCGACTGGCCCGGACCGCTGGAGACCGTCCTGCTTCCCGCCGGCACCGATCCCGCCGGACTCGTCGTCCGCGGGCGCGAGGCAGCCGAACACTATCTGCAGACCCGGCGCCTTCCGCTGGCCGAGCATCTTGTTGCGCAACGCGTAGCGCAGCACCGCATCGATGAGGTACCCGGGAGCGTCGCCGCGCTTCGCGATGTCGCACCGCTGCTGGCCGACATCGCCGCCCACGACACCGAGCGTGCCACCCGCCTGTGCACCGACCTTGCCGAACAGCTCCACCTCGACCCGCTGACCGTTCTCGAGGCGCTCTACCCCCGACCAGATGAGCCACCACCTCGGCCCCCGCCGCTGCCGCACAGCCGCGAGTCGATCCCGATCCGCGCTCCACGATTCCCGGACCCGACTGCCACCGGGCAGGAATACGCCGTTCACTGCCCACCGGACGGCGCCGCAGCCGCTGCCGCTCACCACGACCCGCACACCGGCCGGGTGGCCTGGGCGTTCGCCGAAGGACTCACCGACTCCCCAGGCGACCGTGTCGCCGCGCGCATCGCCGCCGAAGTCGCCGCCCGCACCGCCCCGACCGTCGGCGCGCATGCTGCCATCACACTCGCCCGCACCGCCATCAACACCCGATTCAGCGGCCCAGGTACTGGCAACGGCGACGCCTCCATCGCGGTCATCGTCAGCCCCACACCAGGCCGCCCCGGCCGACTCACGATGGCATGGGCAGGCGACATCACCGCATTCGGCGCCGACACGACCTGGTCCACCCCGCTGACTGCGAACGGCCCTGTTGCCGGCTCATCGGTCCGCGGCGGGCCGATCACCATCAACTACATCGACCGGCCGATCACCCGACTCCTCCTGGTCGGAAAGGCGCGCGCGTCATGGTCGCCGGAGACCCTCCGCGACGTCGTCGAGGGGCGACGCCCTCAGCAGATGATCGAACGGCTCCTGGACCTGATGCCGGCCAACGCGCTCGCCATCCGCTTCAGAGCCACCGCGGCCCGGACCGCCGCACAGAGCTCCACGGTCCCGGCCCACCAGACCGAGACCCTTCCAGCGGCAGGGTCGGCCGATCGACGAGCCCTGAGCCGCGCACCCAGCGCGCCGCCTGTCCAGCGATACAAACGCAGGTAATCGCCCTTCCTTGGTGTTGTTTGGAGCTTCAGCGCCAGATGCCTCCGAACTCCGGGCTCGCGTTATGCGGCAGGCCGCAGCCAGGCGCAGCAGGCGCGAACCCGGCGTAGTTCCGAACGCCCGAACAACAGGCCGAAGGCGGTCGGCCTGATCTTGATGCCGGACGGTGACCGATCAAAGCCTCAGCTCATTGAATGTCCATCACGATCGGCCGGTGCGCACACACCGTGCAGGTGAGCAGATACATCACGCCGGTGCGCCCGACGATCACGCCCGACGGCTCCTGCGCGAGCGAAGCATCTGGATATGCCCCATGCGGCCGATCGGCGCCCGTCTCCTCCAACGGGACCCATCGCCGCCACGACAGAGCGTCGTGCTCCCAACTGGCGATGCTGAGCAGGTGTGTCATCGGGGTGCCGCACACGCACTCGGGGTAGAACGGCCCGTTGTGCCACTGCGCCCAGCCACCGGCCTTCGTCCCCGGCGCGGCGCCGAGATGAGACGAGTAATGCCAGCCCTGCGGCTCCGCCCACGCGTCCACCCGCTCGACGAGGTCATCGTCGAGCTCGAGTTCCCCGGGGAATTCCCGGACCCGCTCCGGGTTCAGGACGCAGGGCCGGGGCAGGAAGTCGTCGTACACCCAGCCGTCCGGCTCGGGCGCCGGTAGGCCAGGTGAGCGTTCGCGCACGGAGGCCGCGGACCGCCAGCGGAACAGCGGCTCCGGCCGGTACAGCTCATGTAGCGTCGGGCACCAGAGCAGCTGGAACACGTCCGTGCCGGCCGGGAACGGCAACTCCGGCACATCGCGCGCGAACACCTGGAGCACGGACACCATCGGAACCGGCTTGTCGTGCTCGTCGGTGGCCGAGCAGACCGGCCAAGGCTCCTCGACAGGCCAGAGCAGCGGACCACCCATCGAGCTCTCATCCGCCCCGGGCTCGCCCCGCCGCGGATGCAGTCGCACCGTCGTGCGCGCCAGCCCCACCAGCTCGGGGAACTCCGCCTCGATGGCGAGCAGAAGCGGAGGCGTCGTCAACGTCATGGCGGCACGGTAGCGTCCACCTACGACACCTCTGCTCAGCGGAGCGAGCGCCGAGAACGAGCGCTTGAGGGTGCGTGGTGAGTAGCGGTGGGGCCGGAAGAGCCGCGACTGCCCGGCGCCTCGGATCAGATGGTGTAGGGCCGCCTGCCGGACGGCTTCACGCCGGTCGAGGCCATTCTGCTCCGTGTTCCCGCCGGACGAGCGGTACACCGACGACGCGGTCGCGGAGCTGGCGGCCGCACTGCGTCTGCCGGACCTGCCGCGGTCGGACGGGCCGTGCACGGCGGACGCGGTGGTCGTGCCGTGGTTCACGCCGCACGACGCGACCGGCGCGTGGGTACGGCCTGGGCGCCAGCCGACGGCTGCGGCAGACCGCGGATGGAGGTACGTAAGGCGATGGGCGCACTGCCGCTGTGACGGCAGCAAATGATCAAATGATTCGGAAAGTGAGCAGGCCATCGTGGTGATCGGCGCAGGCGTCGCCGGCCTGGTGGCGGCCGTGCGATTGCGGGAAGCGGGCCGGCCGGTGTTGGTGCCGGGGGTGCGGGACCGGGTCGGCGGGAAGCTGCTGACCGAGACTGTGGACGGCGTGCGGCTGGAGATCGACGGCCAGTGGGTGCCCCGCTGGAAGCCCTGCGCGCACTCAAACGCCGGCTCTCCGACGTCGTCTACCGGCAGATGATCGCCGATGCCAAACACGCGGATGCGACCGTCGAACGGCGCGTCAGTACGAGCGCGCCACTACCGGTGAGGGCGCCGACTCCGCCCGCGAGCGCTCCGGCCCCGTCCCCCCACGACGCATCTGCCATGTAGGCAAAGTAGCTAATTCTGCAGGCGGGGCGGGTTAGGCGTTCCACCAGTTTTCGGGTGCGGGTTCGGTGGGGTGGTTTCCGGGTGGGTCGTGTTTGCCGGGGCGGTGGCTGTCGGGCTGGCGGCAGGTGCGGAATGGTCCGTCGGTGCTGAGCAGGATCGGTAGGTGGTGGTCGAGGTCGAGCCACCAGGCCGGTTTCGCGGCGGGTTCCCAGCGGGCGGCTTCCCAGGTGTTCCAGAGCAGGGTGAGGCGGGCGATCGCTTCGGCGTGGTCCCACCAGCGTGGACACCAGCGGACGCGGGTGTTGTCGACTGTGCGGTGCAGGAACATGGGCGCGAAGTAGCCCGCGACCCAGCTCTCGACATCGGCGTACAACGGCGTACCCGGATCCGCCTCCGGCACCCCGGGCCCGACAGGCAGCGCATCCGGGTCACTCATCGCGTGCGCCTTGCGCTCTGGCCGAGGTGGCTGGCGAGTCCCTGCCCGTTCGCCGGACGGAGCGACGCCACATGGCCGGGGAGGACACCGGTGTGGTGCAGGCCGCTCGGGTACCACTCCTGTGCCACCTGCGGCGGAACCCGCTGCCCGACATCCGGGCTCGCCGCCTGGGCAGCTACGTCCGGCTGCGGCGGCGCGGCGGCACGGTGTGCGTTCAGCATCCAGCGCAGATGCTCCGCTGCAGCACGTCCGGCCACACCAAGCCGTTGAAGGTCGCGGTAGACATCTTCGGACAAGCCGTCGGCCAGACGCGCCCGCTCGGCGACGATCGCAGCGTCGAGGTCCTCCGGGCTGACCGTGGTGCAGGTGCCGGGGGTAATGGCGGCCGAGCGGCGACCTTCGTGTGCGCGCATTACCGGCGTGTGGGCCATCGCCTCGACAGCCTCCCGCATCGCCTGCGGCCGCGGCATCCCGTTCGCGACGGCGTCGTCGTACCCGCGCATCGGTCTGGGGTAGAACTGTCGTAGCCGGTCCTCGACCAGCGAGGCGACGCCGCGTGCCTCCGTGAACTGTGGCTCGCGGAGCCTGGCTGCCCGCCACACCACGGCGAGGTCATACAGGTCGGCGTCGGCCAGCCACCTGTCGTCGAGGCCCTGGGCGATGAGCCGCCGGTCGTGCCGCGCGGCGCGGCGCGCCTCGACTTCCGGCGAGGTCGGGCTCGGCCGCCCCGTGCCTTCGGCGGCCGGCGGTCCGCCTTGCCGTTCGCGGCGGCGTTCGTTCTGGGCCTCGCGCCACTGCCTGCGGCGGATCTCCACGGCGGCGAGGCGCGCGGCGGCCTCGCCGAGGGTGGCGAGGACGGCGAGGCTTTGGCCGAGGCGTTGACCGGTGTCGGCGAGAAAGTCCGGGTGCTGGTCTGGGCCGATGCTGTCCACCGGTGCCTCCCCGTGCTGGTCCGCGTCAGGTGCTGCGCCCCGGCGCGTCTGTTGCCGTCGGGTCGTGGCGACGGTCGCGTCCGGGGGTTAGCGGCCGGGTTGTTCCTCCAGGTCCGCGAGTTTGTGCGGCGGCGCGCAGCAGTCGTGCCGCCTGCCGGGCGTCGCGGGCGTGGTGGAGCTGACGGCTGGCGTCGCGAAGGTCGGCGATGGCGTCGGCGAGGTGGGCAAGCGCAAGCAGTAGCTGGAGGACGGCTGCGGTGTTGCGGTCATCGCCGAGCTGTCCGGTCAGATGCAGCAACCGGGCCAAACCCCGAAGATGACCGCTGGTACGGGCCGGAGGGCTTCGTTGCGGCCGCGCGGCGCGGTCGAGGGCGTCCGCGGCGCGGGACAGGAGTCGGCGGCGCGCGCGGCCGGGGACCTGCCGTGCGGCGACGAACAGCAGATCACACGCTCCGGTATCCGCGAGCCCGGTAGACGCGACCTTGTGGATGGCCTGGTCGATGAGTGCACGTGGATCGGCGGGCGAAGGGGTGGGTGGGGTGTCGTCCCAGCGGGCGCGCAGGCGGGGGAGGGTGAGGTCGGTCGCGAGCCGGCCGCCGCCGTACCAAATCGGATTGGGTCGGTTGATCGCGATGCTGTAGCCGGTGACCTCGCCGGGCCGCACGCTGCTCAGCCGCGGGCGGACGAGCAGGCCCGCCTCGCGCAGCAGCGCGAAAAATTCGTCTGTGCCGGCTGCGGCCGCCGCACCGAAGCGGGCCTCGCCGCGCAGCACGTCCCGATCGGTCTCGGTCCGGCCGAGCCTGCGCGCCTTGTGCAACTCCGCAGCCCGCGGCCGCCGGTGGGCGGACGCTGCGGGGCCGACCTGGTAGAGGCCGTAGCGCTCTTCGAGATCGCGGCAGGCGGCCTGGGCGCGCCAGCGGTCATTGCGTGCCCAGTCGGTCCGGCGGTCCTGCCGGACCAGGGTGGCCACGATGTGGATGTGGTCCGTGCCGTGCCGCATCGCGATCCACCGCACCGCGCCCGCATCGGCGTGCGGGGCGAGACCGATCTGCGACATCGCCTCGGCGTCGATCCGGCCCCACTGCGCGTCGCTGAGCTGCCGATCGGACGGGTGGGTGCGCAGGGAGCAGTGCCAGACCGGCTTCGCCGGCGGGTTCCGGCCGCTGCGTACCGGCTGCTCCAGGACATCGACAAGCCCGCGGAAGTCCCGCCGGCCGCCGAGGCCGGCGGCGGGTTCGAGGGCGGAGAGCGGGCCGGCGCCGTCCCAGGCTGCAACCAGTCGCGGGTTGACGTGCTCTTCTCGCCGGCCAGGCCCGTACAGGTAGCGCAGCAGACCACCGACTCGCTTGCCACGGACGATGTTCGGGATCACCGCAGCCGGCGGTCGACCAGCGCGATCACCGCGTCGATGCGCTCCATCCGCCGCTCACACAACACCGCAGCGGTGACCAGCCACTCCGGCGCCTGACCGGTCGCGTTGAATGCGGCCACTGCCTGGTTCAAGTTTGTGCCGATCCTGCCTACTGCGGTCCGGGCCGCGTACAGCTCGGCTTGGAAGTCAGCCAGCACCTCCCGCAGCGGATCCAGCGACGCGGCCTCCACCTGACGGGCATGCGCGAGGGCTGCCTCGGCGCAGAAGCCGGTGGCCGTCATTGCGACCTGTGCAGCGGCCTGCTGAATTTTCGCCAGTTCGTCGGCGCTGAAGCGAGGCGTCAGCCGATGCTCGCGGCCCGGCCGCTGATGCTGGCGATCGCGGCCGCGGTCGTCATCAGCGGGAGGCGGCATGGCGTTCGGCATGCGCGCAGCCTCGATGCCGGCCGTTGCGGAAGGCGTTAGCGCACCCAACCAGCCTCGCCCGCCGCAGGCTGACGAATCACTCGAGTCTCGACCGCGCTCGGTCGAGATCCGGCAGCCGGACGCATAGCTTGCTCCCGCACCCGGGCCGTCCGGTTAGCCGCTGTTCGATCTTGATGTTGGTCCTCGGCCTGACATGCTGTCGGGTGTGCAGTCCGCCTGGTTGAACAAAGACGATCATTTCGCTCCGGGTAGGGAACTCTTCCGCTCCGAGCGGGACTTCTCCGTCTGGGCGTACACGGTGAGCCACGGCCAGCTTCTCCTGCGGTCCGGATGGCCCTCCGACGCCGGCGCCCATCCGACGCGGATCGACCTTCTCTTCAAGCCCGTTCAGGCGGTGAAATCGCGGATGAACCACTCCGGGTTGGTGGTGCGCTGCGCCACCGACGAGGAACACGAGCGCATCATCCGCGACAGCGGCCTCAAGCCGGTCGCGGTGCGGGTCTTCGTCATCGAGTCCGGGGACGCGCTGGACTATGTCGTGTCCGGTGCCGTCGGCTGGCAGGAAGACGACCAGGCCGCCAACGCACCGAGCGCTCTGGCGTTCTTCGCGCCGGCCACCGACCCGACCCGGATCCTCCCCACCGACGTGGACGTGCCCTGGAGCAGCACTCAGGCGGCGCAACTGCCCGAGTGAACAGAGATCGCGGACGCAGCCGGTGGTTCACGGAGTCGCCTTTGCCCGATGGCGACCGGACCTGGGTGCTGTCGAAGATGTGAGGCACCAACGCCGAACCGGCGCCTGGTGACGGCTACGCCCACCGGGCCCTGACCGGACGACTGGCCATCCCGTCGCAGGCCGGCCGGAGCCGACCTGCTAACCCGGCTGCGTGAGCGTGACCGCACCACAGGGTTCGGTGCCTCACAGAGTCGGAGATCGGTCGATGGCTGCACGCACGCGGATCACTGGCCCAGCGGACGGGAGTGCTCCACCGCCCGATACCCGGACCCTGCGGCAGGTGGCGCGGGCTGAGCAGCAGCGGATCACCGCCGACGCGGACATGGACCGGCGGGCCCGGGAGTCCCGGCTGGCGCTCGAACTCCGCCAGGAACGGCGGGCCGCCGCACGACGCGAGCGCCTGGAGCGCGTGGCCGAGCGCCGGACACGGGCCGAACAGCGGCGGACACGCCGCCGTGCAGTGTGGCGGCGGATGCCGCGGCTGGCGGAACGAGCCCTGTTCGTGCTGCCGATCTTGTTCCCGATGGCGGTGGCGTGGGTCGGGCAGATCCAGTTCGCGATGCAGGTAATGGGCTGGCCGCTCGCCGGCGCCGTGGTGTTCGCGGCCGGGTTCGAGCTCTCGACCGCCTACGTCGCCCGGCTGGACTGGCGGTCACGCGCTGCCGGCGACAGCGGGATGCTGTTCCGGGCGGCGACATGGGCATTCGCAGCGGGCGCGGCGGTGATGAACTACTGGCATGCGGCCGGGCCAGGGCTTGCCCCGACAGGGGAGGCCGTGTCGTACGGGCTGATGTCGGTGACCGGCGTGACGCTGTGGGAGTTGTGGTCGATCTACCGGCATCGTACGGCGATGCGGGCGGAAGGGCGGCTGCCGGCGACCAGGCCGCGGTTCGGTGCGGCCCGGTGGATGTGGTTCGGCGGGATGACCTACCTGTCGTGGCTGATCGCGTTACGCGACGGACACACCACGACCGAAGCCGCATGGCGTGCAGCGTTTACGGCCGTGGAGCGCTTCGGGTCGGTGCGCGCGGCCCGGAGGGCGGTCGGCTCTGATGCACCGATAGGTGACATCTGAGATGGCTTGCCATGACGGCGGGCTGGAAGGATGTTGCTGTGCCCAAGCCCTACCCCCGTGAGTTCCGCGATGACGTCGTGCGGGTCGCCCGTGACAGGGACCCCGGCGTGACGGTCGAGCAGATCGCGAAGGACTTCGGGGTCCACCCGATGACGTTGTTCAAGTGGCTGCGCCAGGCCGGCATCGAGGAAGGCGCCCAGCCCGGTGCGAGCCGCAGCGACTCGGTCGAGCTGCGTGAGGCCCGTAAGCGGATCAAGCTTCTCGAACAGGAGAACGAGGTCCTGCGCCGAGCCGCAGCATATTTGTCGCAGGCGAACCTGCCGGGAAAAGGCTCTACCCGCTCGTGAACGAGCTCGCCGACGACGGGATCCCCATCGCGGTCACGTGCCGGGTGCTGAACATCGCTCGACAGCCCTACTACCGGTGGCGTGCCCGCCCGGTCACCGACGCCGAACTGGCCGAGGCCTACCGGGCGGACGCGTTGTTCGACGCTCACCGTGACGACCCGGAGTTCGGCTACCGGTTCCTGGCCGACGAAGCCCGTGCCGCAGGCCAGGCGATGACCGAGCGTACTGCCTGGAAGATCTGTTCCGGCATGGGCTGGTTCAGCACGTGCAGCCGCAAGCGGCGGCGAGGAAAGGGCGGGAGGCCGGGCCCGCCGGTCCACGACGACCTGGTCAAACGCGATTTCACCGCGAGCGGCCCGAACCGGTTGTGGCTGGCCGACATCACCGAACACCGCACCGGTGAGGGCAAGCTCTACCTGTGCGCGATCAAGGACGTATGGTCCAACCGGATCGTCGGCTACTCCATCGACTCACGGATGAAGTCGAGGCTGGCGGTCAACGCCTTGCGCAATGCGGTCACCCGGCGCGGTGACGTGGCCGGTTGCGTGCTGCACACCGACCGTGGGTCGCAGTTTCGTAGCCGGAAGCTTGTCGGTGAACTGCACCGTCACGACATGATCGGATCGATGGGCAGAGTCGGTGCCGCCGGCGACAACGCCGCGATGGAGTCGTTCTTCGGCCTGCTGCAGAACAACGTCCTCGACCGCCGGACCTGGCCCACCCGGCAGGCGTTGAGGACCGCGATCGTGACCTGGATCGAACGGACCTACCACCGCCGCCGACGCCAACGAAGCCTGTCCCGGTTGACCCCTATCGAGTACGAGACCATCATGACCCCACCGGCCAGTCAGGCCGCGTGACTTGACCTGTCACCTATTGGTGCAGCAGACCCGTCCGCAAGGGCGTCGACATCATCAGCACACCGGCCGAGCCCCGGATTGCGCCCGAGTCACCCACGCCGCAGCCAGCCGGAGAGGGTCCGCCTCCCGAGGTCGCGGCTTCGGCCTCCCGGCGGCTGGCAGAGCAGCTTGCGCTCGGCTGGAGTCCGTCCCCACCAGCCGAGCAGACCCCTCCCGTCGTCGAGCGGACGGTGGAGCCGACGAGCCCGGTTGCGCTGGCCACGCAGATGGAGGCTTTCGCTCGGAAGCGGCTCGCCGCGGGCGAGAAGGTCACCGGTGCGGCGTTGGACCGCCACTTCGGCACCAACGACTACGGCAGGAAGGTATTGCGGCGCATCACAGCGGAGGCGCCTGCAGCTTCGGGGCGGGCGGCTTCACGGCGGCGTCGTTGAGGAACGGCCCGTACCAGGAGGAGGGAGCTTGCGACAGGTACGGGCCGTCCAGCGTTCCCGCACGACGGCGTGCGCAAGGTGACCCGATCGTGCCGCTCAACCCCGACGATCGCGAAACCTGCTGCACTTTACCGGCCGAGCGGCCCGCGCCGATCAACCTAATCGATTAAGAGTGCGGCCGTCACTGTCGTCGCCCGAACGGATTACGCAACCACAGGTGCGACACAGCCGCGGGCAGGACGCCGGCCAGCAGCATCAGCGGACTTCGACTCGATAGTTGACCTTGCCTTCGAGTTCGGTGAAGCCGAGTGATCGGTAGAAGGTGCGAGCTTCGCTGTCATGTTCGGTCTGCCACTCGATCCTGCTGCAGTCGGGGCGTTCCTCGGCGATCTTCTGAAGGTGGGTCATGAGTGCGGTTCCGGCGCCGAGTCGTCGTGCACTGGCCCGGACGAAGAGTTCCTTGAGGAACAGGGAGTGGGTGGAGCCGGCAGCCGGCCACAGGAACGAGTACGCGGCGAACCCAACGACGACGCCACCGCCTTCGACGAGTAGGCCGTACGCCAGCGGCGGCGTGCTGAAGAGTGCGTTCTCGACTTGCTGGAGGCGTTCGTCGAATGGCTGAATTACCGTTGCACCGTAGTGTCGTTCGACTTCTTCGATGAGCGTGGCGACGGTGGCAAGGTCGTGGGGTTCGGCGTCACGGACGACAAGTGCAGACATGTTTTCTCCGTTCAGGAGGGCAGGGCGAGGTGGACGCGCCCATCAACAGGGACTCAACCGCGGCCTGAGCTGCTCTACCCGCGAGTCAACTGAACCCGGGGTAGTCCCGTTCGACCGATCAATGATTCGATCATTCCGGGGTCAGAAGTCCCGCAGGCGTGGTCTGGAGCCGAAGATGGCTTCCGTGGCCGCGTTGGCGAGTCTGGCTTGTCTGTCGGCGGGGATTCCTATGCGATTCCAGTGGAAGATGACGTGCTCTTTGACTATGGCGCGGATCCCGCGGCTGAGTTTCCCGGTCTCCTCGAGTTGGCGGAGGGCCGTACCGGCGTCCTCGAATGTGGAATGCCAGTCACTTTGGTCGGCTGGAGTGCCGAGCAGCAGGTGGCGAACGTCGTCGGTGAACGTGTCCCAGCGGCGGTCGTGGGAGCCTGGCGGGCGGAAGGCGGCGACGCGGTGTTGGGCGGCGCGCGCCCATACGTCGCCTTGTTCGTTGAGGTCGAGTCCTGCGGCGCGCATGAGGGCGGCGCACAGGACGAGCGAGCGTTCCTGGCGGTCGGTGGGGTTGCTGTGGAGGTAGCTGAGGATGTGGCGGCTGTCGTGGTGGAACAGTGTGTGCGCGACGTTCATTGCGGCGCTGCCGCCGAAGGCGTGGGTCTCCGGTTCGTAGATGCCGGCGTGGCCGGGGAACTCGTCGGTGAGTAGGCGGCGGACCTGGTTGGCATGGTGTGCCTGGGTGGGTAGGTAGCGCACGCGCCAGGGTCCTTTGCGCATGAACCACCATGCACGGATGAGGTCGGCGTTCTCCGCTTCGGGAAGTACTCGTCGCAGGTGGGCGGCCGCATGTTGTTCGCGTTCCGGCCCGGTGTTGCCGGGATAGACGATGGTGGTCTGCCGCCAGTCGGTCTCGTCCACCGGTATGCCTTTCGTCAGTTGATCAGGAGGCAGGCGTCCCACGAGGTAAGGGTGCTGGCCGCGTCGGCGAGGCTGGTCCCTGCGGTGCCGTCGAGGAATCCCGCTGCGCTGTTCTTCGTGGCGAGGGTTCGCTTGTGCAGGCTGACCAGCGGGGCGAGGCTGATCGGGGTGAGTGCGTCGGCGGCGATCCGGCGGCCGGTGGTCAGGGCTCCGGCGGTGCCGTGGCACAGCCCGCGGTCGGTCAACTGCCGGAGGTGTCGAGGGTCGTTGATGGCGTGGCTGAATGCGGTCTCGGCGAGGTGCTGGCGGGTGCGGTCGTCGGTGGCGCGGGCGGCGAGCTGCTGGGCGCGGGTGATGCCGGGAGTTCCGTAGCACCAGGAGGGCCGCGGTGGCCGTCGTGGGGCGGGGATTCCGTGGTTCAGGTCGGTCAGGGTGACGGTCTGTGGCCACCAGGCCGTCTGCTGCCACATGTCCAGCCAGCGCAGGATGCGGGTGATCGCGTCGGTGTGTCCGTCGACGGTGATGCCGTCGATCTGTGTGAGGGCGAGTAGGGCGAGCGGGCCGGTGATGCCGTGGGCGATGCCGTGGTTGGCGTGGCCTCCGGCGGGTGGTGGCTGGTGGCAGTCGGGGCTGTTCGTGCACCACCAGCCGGGGAGCCCGTCAAAGGGCTCGGTGAGGCGTACGAGGTAGTCGAGCACGTCGCGGAGCAGGTCGTGATGGCCGAGGCGGCGCAGGACTACGCCGAGGCCGGTCAGTCCGCGGATGAGGTCGTACTCGGCGAAGTGTGGTCGCCGGCCGGCGTCGATGCGGCGGTGGGCGTCGTGCAGCCGGTGCCGGGTGACGGTGGAGGTGCCGTCGGCGACAATGTCGCGGGCGTGGGTGAGGCTCGGATGGTCGGAGGCCGCTAGTACGAACGCGAGCGCGGGTGCGCCGTAGAAGAGGCTGGCGCCTGCGGCGATGCTGACGCCGCCGTCGACGGCGAGGTGGAGTGCCTCGTGTGCCGCGCGGAGATTGCCGTTCTCCAGGTGCAGTAGCGCGACGCCGGCGGCGCCGTCGCTGAGGGATTGTCCGGCGGTCATGACGTCATCTGATGGGTGCGGGCGGTCGCGCGGGCGAGTCGTAGGCAGTGTCGTTCGGAGGCGATGTCGACGCCGATCATGCGAGCGTGGTGCAGGTGCAGCAGGTCGGCCAGCACCTGATCGGCGTCGATTCCGTCGGCTTCTGCCGCACACCGGTAGGCGGCCAGTGCGGTGGCGAGGCCGGCGTCGTAGAGGCGGGTGCGGGCACGGGCGAGCTGTTGTGGCGTAAGTCGTGGGCCGGTGCGGTGGGGGACGTGGGTGGCGATCCAATGGAGTCCGTCGCCGGTGAAGGCGTCGGCGATCGCGATCATGCCGGCCGCGGTGGTGGCCTGCCGGTCGCCGTGCAGGCGGTGGAGGATGGTGCGGGAGTCCGCGGCGAATACCGCTTCGGCGGCGGCCTGGGCCGGTCCGGTGCCGTGGCGGGTCTCCGGGCGGTAGGTGTGCAGGCTGTAGTTATGCAGCACGGCGTCGTGTTCCAGGTCCTGCGTCCATGCGGCGAGCCAGGTGAGAATGCGGATAGGGCTGGTGCTGCCGGTAGGTATGCGGAGCCGGAGGTGCGGTTCGGGGTCGGGGTAGCGCAGGAACCACCAGCCGTCTGGGAACTGCTCTGCCCGTCCGGCGAGGTCGGTGAGGATGTGGTCGGGGTTGCCGTACAGTCGGGCCTCCAGCCAGGACGATCGTCCCGGCCGATGCACGGTGCTGCTGGCACGCCGGACCGCTCGGGTGGGCGGTGCGGGACGGCTGGCGTGGGTGAGGGTGAGGAGTAGCTCGGCGGGCCGGCCGTCGATCCAGCCGGCGGGCCCGGGAGCTTCGGTGACGGTGGTGTGGTCTCTGCGGGCGATGAGGGCCCGCAGGATCGCCAGGTGATTGCTGTCCTGGAGGTCTAGGCGCAGTTGGACGTCACCGTCACCGACCAGGACCTCGTCCGGGAGGTGCAGGCGTTCCCGCTGCCGTTGCCATGCGTCGTGCCAGCGTGACCAGGTCTCGCCGGCGGCGGGGAGGTCCGTCCGGGCGATGGCCCAGCGCGCGGGGTGCAGGATGCTGCGGCCTCGTCGTACCCGGGGAAGGAATGGCAGGCTTTCAGCGTGTCCCCAGTCGAAACGGGTGCACGGTGCCGTCCAGGCGGCCCAGATCTCGGTCAGGAACCGGATCAGCGGCTGTTGCAGGCTGGGCAGGAGCACGCTGTTGAGCAGCAGCGGTTCGACCGGCTGGCCGGTGGTCAGCGACACCAGCCACAACCGGTCGCCGTCCCCGGTGACCGCCAGGTCCGCGACCGTCCACACCGGATCGGGGTGGAAGTCGCCGACCGGTAGCACGGGCAGCAGTTCGGGAGCTCGCGCTACCGAGATCATCCGGGCGTCCAGCGGCGGACCGGACAGCTGCGCGATCTGCGCGCCGGCCAGCACGGGCGGCAGCGTGCGATACACCTGCGCGAATGCGGCGAGTTCGTCGGTGTGGAGCAGGTGGAGGAACCGGCCGGCGGCGGCCCCGGCGTGCCGGGAGCCACCGGCCACGGTCAGGGTGAACGTGCCGCGGTCCAGGTCGCGCAGCGTCGGGGCGGCGAGAGTGAAGCGCAGTTCGGTGTGCGGGACCGGCGGGCGATCGTCGTCGCCGCGTAGGCCGTTGATGAGGGCGTCGTCGAGGATGACCTCGGCGCCGCCGGTCATCGCGGACTGCTGCGCGAGCTGCGCCAGTGCTCGATCGCGGGCGGTGAAGACCGCGGGCACCCGGCGGGACGCACCGCGGAACCCGGCCGGGAAACCCAAAACGTTCAACACCTCCCGCATGGGTACGGCCGCGCCTGGGCCCCAGCGGTGGATGAACGCGGCGTGGTAGTCGGCCCAGCCGGGAAAGTGCGGTGCCACGGCGGTCAACGCCGAGGCTGCCCGACCTGCCTCGTGCAAGACCGCCGGCGGCAACGTCACGTCCGCGTCGAGCCGCAGGTCGACGGCGGCCTGCGTGCCTGCGTCAGGCAGTGAGACGTGACGTGCCAGGTGGCCGGCGGGGTCGGTGACGGTCGTGGCGGGCCGAATCCCGGACAGCAGGACTCCCGTCTGCACCAACGAGGCCAGCAGCCGTTCGGCCGCGTCCACGTCGTGCATGACAGATCCGGCGAGCCGTGCGGATAGACCGGCGAACGGGACCGGGGTGCTTGCCGCCTCGATTGCCGCCTGGATCCCGCTGGTGAGTCTGACTTCGACATCGAATCGGCGGGCACCGTCGGATTGCGCGCAGGGCAGCACCCATCGGTGTCCGCGCCGGTATCCCAGCGTGTTCGTGACGACCGCGGTGGTGCGCAGCGCCGCAAGATCGTGTTCGGCGCGGGTGGCGTGGATGTCGATGAGCCGGTCGTCGGGGCGTGCCACCGCGCGGTGTGCCTCGCCCCAGCGGACTGCGGCATGCGGGCCGAACGTGATCGGAGCGACGCCGGCGAAAGTGCCGAACGGGGTGGGGCGGGTGGTCCACCGCAGCAGGTATCGCACCGCTGATTCGACCAGGCGCCGTAGCTCGCGCGGTGGGAGCGAGTCGGTTAGCCCCCGGTCGATCTGCCCGGCCAGTTGCGGTGCAGCAGAGGTGACGGCTTCCGCGAACTTTGGAATCGCCCACACCGTGCGGAGCCATTCCTGCCACTGCGCGGGTGTGCCGGCCGCCAGGTTGGGCAGCGGAGGAAGGTCGAGGCCGGCCGGGTAGGCGGCGGCCCTGATCAGCGCGGCGCCGGGCGTGGCGAACATGACGGCCTCCGCGGATGCGTGGGCCCGGCGCAGTTGGCGCCGGGCCCGGGTGGTTACTTGCCGGAGCAGGCGCTGGAGCCGGTGTTACCCGACCCGCAGCCGTCGTCGGTGCCGGTGGCGTAGCCGGTCGCGACCGGTCCGGCGTCGACCAGGGTCAGATCCAGCCGCTCGTACTCGTCGTGAACCTCGGTGGTGGATGGGGTCAGTTCGCTGGTGTCCATGTGCGGTTTCCCTTTCTCACGCGGGTGCGGGAGTGAAGGTGAGGACGAGGCGGCGGTCCCGCTTGTCCAGCACCGTCCCGGCCGGCAGGTCGCCGTCGGGAGTCGAGGCGGGCAATACATGCAACACCGGGGCGGGTTCGCCGGCGTCCGCCCACGCCCGCATGTGCGCGACCATCCGCCCGGCCGCGGCCGCGGCGGCGGGACCGTGCGCGCAGGCGCCGAGGTCGAACAGGTCGCCGGTCCAGGCCAGCGCCGACCGGTAGCAGATCGTGCCGTCGCCTACGACGGCCGGCGTGCCAAACCGCCAGGCCGGAGAAACGGTCCCGGCGTCGACAGCTTCCTGCTGCGCGGTGAGGATGACGAACTGGCCCGCCTCGGCGGTCAGGCACGCGGCGAGCCACAGGTCCAGGTCGGCCAGCACGGTCCGCGGGGGCAGACTCACCCCGGTCCATGCCTGCTGCCGCGGCGCGGTCAGCAGCGCGCCGATCGCGTCGGCGTCGACCTGCTCGCCTTCGTCCAGCCGCAGGTGGACACCGTCGGCGATGTCGACGTACCGGAGCTCGTGCGCTCCGGAGCCCTGCATGGCGACGAATCCGCAGATCTGCTGGCTGTGGCTGACCAGCCGGTCGCCGTGCAGGCGCAGCGCCCAGGAGCGGGTCATGCCGAACGTGCGTAGCGGCACGACCAGCACTCCTGTGTCGGTCAGCTGGGAGGTCCAGGCTGGCGGGATGTCCCAGGCGCCGACGGTCACGATGATCAGGTCGTAGCGGCGGCCGGCGTCGATTGGCTGGTTCGCGTCCGTGCACACCACGCGGATGTCGTCGTAGCCCGCCGCGGTCAGGCATGCACTCGCCCGGTCGGTCACGTCCGGGTCGATGTCCACGGTGGTGACCGACCCGGCCGGGCCAACCAGCTCGCGCAGGAGCGCCGCGTTGTAGCCGCCCGATCCGATCTCCAGCACGTGCCGACCCTCGATACCGTCGAGTGCGTCGGCGGCCTGGCCGAGCATCGCCGCGATCAGAGACGGCGCCGACACCGAGCTGATGGCCTCGTCACCGCGGCGTTTGGTGACGACGGCGGAGTACGGGCCGTACGCCTCCTCCAGCGGAACTCCCGGCGTGAACTGATGACGACGCACCACCCGTAGCGCCGCCTCCACCTCGGGCCGCATGACCAGGCCTTTCCCGGCGTGGTCCTCGATCAGCTGCTCCACCATCCGTCGATGGAGGTCTTCGCTGCTGATCGTGTCGGTGCCGTCGACCAAATCCATGGCAGTCCTTTTCGTGTCAGGCGGCGATTTAACTGGGATCCCAGGGTTACTCGTTCGCGCTGCGTGCAGTAGCCGGCCAGCGGCGTGCGCGACCCTGCGGAACGTCGGAGTCGCGGCACCTCCCTGCCTGAGGTGGTGCCTCGTGCCCGGCGGACCGCGCACTCTCGCTCCGTCGATCAAGTGGCATAGTCCACTCAAGTGCATTGTGGCATAGGCCACTATGTGACGGCAAGAGTGGCAGAGGCGGCTCGTTGCGTTGAGTAACTACGACAGGGCGTAGGTGGACTCGAAAGCCCAGCGATGCGGCAGGTGCACGGCCTCGGTGAATTCGAGGGGCCGGTCCTCGCTGTCGTACACCACGTGCCGCACCACCAGGATCGCGGACGGGTCGTCGAGCTGCAGCTGCCCGCGCTCCTCACTGGTGGCGAGCCGCGCGCTCATCTCGTCGCGTGCGTGCTGTGCGTGCCGGCCGGTGCACTGCTCCACATAGGCGAGGGTGCCTTGCCGGATGCGCTCGCGGACCAGCAGGTCGGGGGCGAGATCACCGATCGACGACGCGTACCAGGCGGTGGAGACCTCTACCGGTGTGTCGTCGGCGTAGATCACGCGCTGCCGACGGACGACCCCAGCGTCAGTGGCGAGCCCGAGAGCGTCAGCGACGTGCGCGGGAGCGATGTCGCGGCCAGCCGCGAGGATGACCGCGCGCTCGTTCGCGGGATAGATCTTTCCGGTCTCCCGGGCACGGATGTACCGCTCACGCGCCAGCCGGTTCGGTCGCATGCGATCACGCACGTAGGTGCCCGATCCCTGACGGCTCTCCACGAACCCCTGCTGCCGGAGCGCCTCCAGCGCACGGGTGGCGGTCGGCCGGGCCACGGTCCAGTCACTGGCGATCTGCCGCTCCGACGGCACCTCGTCGCCGGGCTGCAGGTCGCCGCGAAGGATCTGATCGCGCACGTAGTTGGCGATCTGCAGGTACTTCGGGACGACTCGCTGGATCTCTGGCAACTCGCTACCTTCTGTGACTGGCCAATGCCATTGGCCACCGTGATCGGATTATCGCATCACTAGGCTGGAGCAGTGGGAACGCTACTGGTCGCCGCAGGCGGAGGGGGCGACGCCATCGCGGCGGCCGCCATGGCCGGATTCGCCCCCGACGGCGCGGTGGGCATCGCGACCCTGGCGTGGGACCGGCTGATCATCGACCCGCTCCCCGGCCCTCGCGGCGCTGCCGACTTCACGGGCCTGCACCGTCACACCGGCTGGTGGCAGGTCATGCCCGGCAGCCGCCCGATCGCACCCGCAGGGTCCACGCTGCCGCGACTCGCCGCCGAACTGCCACTGCCGCTGATCCTCCTGGATCCGTACGACGGTGCGCGTGGGCTGCGAGCGCAGATCATCTCCGCTGCCGCGACGCTCGGCGCCGGCCACGTTCGCGTGATCGATGTCGGGGGTGATCTGCTCGGACGGCCCGGCGACGCCGGGCTTCGCAGCCCACTCGCGGACGCGCTGACAGGGTCCGCCTGCGTAGACCTCCCCGGCGCGGCGGCGTGGATCGCCGGGCCCGGAGTCGACGGCGAGCTCTCCGCCGCGCTCGTGCTCCAGCGTACCGGCGACGCCACAATACGGCGACTCGATCCGGAGGCCTGGAAACCCATTCTGCCCATCCTCCGATGGCATCCCACCGAGGCCTCTGCGCTGCTGGCCTCCGCGACGCTCGGCCTGCGCGGCACGGTAGAAATCCGAGACGCCGGACTCCCAGTCCATCTCGACGACACCAGTCCGGTCGTGCACGAGATGAGCATGCACGCCGTCAGCGGCATCAACCCGCTGCTGGCAGCGCTGACGGACACCGCCTCCTTCACAGAGGCAGAGCAGATCGCCATCCAGATCCTCGGCGGTACGGAACTCGACATCGAGCGTCGCAAGGCGGCAAGACCACGGCCCCGTTCGCAGCCGTCCGCCGCAGTGTTCGACGAGTTGTCCATGTGGGAGGAAACCGCCCGCGGCCGAGGCGTCGACTACGTCACCTACCGGCGGCTAGCCGAGGCACTCGGGCACCTCGATCTCGCAGAGTTCAGGACGCGGCTTGTCACCCAGCACCCTCACCAGGACACCGGACTGCTCTGGGCACTCGCATCCACATGAGCCGACTCCGGCCGCCGTCGCGGCAGATCCGGAGACCCGATTGCGGTCGGAGGGCGACCTGCGGCATGAGCGGATGCGTGATCGCGGTGCGCGAGGGCCGATCGCGTTTCTGCTGACGCGGCGGGCGCGCCCCAAACCGAGCCAACACCTCGAACGCGGGATCGCCGTTCACCGCGGATCGCTTCGTCGCTGCGTCTACGGCCACGGCGCTGGGTAGACGCTGATCATCCACGGCCTCGATCCTTCTCTGCGGTGCCACGTTTGTCCTGCTCCAGAATGGCGGGCGGACAGCCGGCGCAGCGGGGCCGCTAACACGCGGACGGAAATGTCTGCGCGGTCATCCACAGGCGGGCGTTGTATCCACATCGCTTCCGCTGGCACGCGCGGAGGTGGCGTATGACTACGGGTACGGCAGAGGCGAATGGTGCGGCGCAGCGCCGCGGCAGGGTGTGGACGATCGACGCGGTACGGGGTCTCGGCATGACCACGGACGTGGAGACGGCCGGGGCGATTCTCGGGATCGGCCGGTCGAAGGCCTACCAGCTGGCGAAGGCGGATGAGTTTCCGGTGCGGTTGCTGCGGATCGGGCGCCGGTATGTGGTGCCGATTCCGTCGATTCTCGAGCTGCTCGGCGTGGAGTGACCGGCCGGATGCGCTCGCCAGAGGTGGGGGAGAGGGTCATGTCGAACACGGAAGAGATCGGCTACGACGAGTTCCCGGAGGCGATCCGGGTCGTACACGCGGCGTTGTTGGATCCGGGGCGGGTTGAAGAAGCGGTGCCGGTGGCGTTGCAGCTGCTGGCGCACGGCTGGATGAGTGCGCCGGCCAGGACCGAGATCGCGCGTGGGTGGGACCGGCTGGGTCTGGAAGCGGACCTGATGGTGTCGATGCTGTTCCCGGACCAGATGCGGTACAAGCTGATGGTCACCGCGGCACCGGATGACGTGACGGTGCTCAAGGCGGGGCAGCAGCTGGCGTTGGCGGCCGCGGACGGCTTGGACGTGCTGAGTGTCGTTGCCGGCCTGCCTGATGAGCGGCGGTGGGCGCTGGCGACTGCGGCGGCGGATCTGCGCAGTTCGGCGTGCCGGCTGGGATGAGCTACGGCGGATGGCTGGATCGTGCGCTGGTGTCGCTGGAGGCTGCGGGTGCGGCGTTCGAGACGGCTGATGTCGTGGAGCATCCGAGCGCGGTGGCGGCGCTGGCCGCCCGGCGGATGGTGCATGCGGAGGTGGAGCGGCTACGGCAGCTGGTGGTGGGTAGCGACGAGGAGGCGGTCCGCGCATTCCGGCAGTCCCCGGCGGAGTTGCAGGCGCTGTTCGTGGCCGGGCGGCGCGGCAGGCCGGCGGATGCGAACCGGTTACTGCGGACGGTGTCGTCGATAGCGGCGCAGGGCGAGTCCCGACGGTGGCCACCGCCGCGTACCCGTGATCCGTTTGCTCAGGATCTGATGGCTGCGGCGTCGGCGTTGAGGACGGCCGGGGATGTGCTGTCCAGCCATATCGAGCCGGCCGGAATGCCGCGCAGCCAGGTCGGCGCGGCGATACGCCGGGGCGCCGGTGTCGCCGGCGCGCTCGGCGATCTGTGCAGGGTTTCCGCCGTAGCCTGCCGCGCCGACCGGCAGCTGCATCGGTGGCTTACGGACCGATCTGACGACGGTGGTGTGCTGCGTGAGGTCCACGGTGCCGAGCTGGTATCGATTGCCATGTTGGCCGACGCGGCGGTCCCGGCGCAGTTGGACCATATGGCGAAGGTGGCACCGCCGTCGGCGTTACGGCACCTGCAGATAGCCGCGCCGAGCGACGTGTCTGCGCACTCGGTGATGAAGATCCGCGACGTTCTCGCGGTGGTGCAGGCTGTCGCCGCGGACATGTTCCAGCATCCGGAGTCGGTGACGATGGTGCACATCGCGGATGCGTGCAAGCTCGGCGCGCGACTCGCCGAGGTCGCCGCCGACGTCGGACGGACAACACGCGCACCCGAGACCGTCGCCCAGGCGCGGGAAACTGCCGAGGCGTGGCACGAGGCGGTGCGCATGGCCGCCGCGCTGGGTGCCCAGCCGGCGACCGGCTATCCGATGCGCGCCCGGATCGCCGCAGCGGCCCGGTTGCTCGGCGAGTTGTCCGGCCAGACCATCCGGGGTACGCAGGCCGAGCTGGTACATACGGCGGCGGCGTGCCTGCCGGATCTCACCGCGGGCATGCTGTCTGCGATCAAGTACGGGATTGGCCATGGGCTGCTGCTGGGGTACCGGCTGGACCTGGCCAGAAACGGCCCCGGGCTCGTGCATCGCACGGTGCCGCGGTGGGAGGTCATGACCGAGCTCGACGGGCCCGTCGCACTACTGTGTCACCGTCTCTACGCGCTCGCCTCCGACGGACGCCGCCATATCGGCGAGGGCAAGGCGGCGGGCAGCGTTACCGCGATCGCGGGCCAGCTCGACAAGGTTCGCTCCAGCAGGGTGGCCCATCCGGCGCGGCTACGAGGACAGGGACCGCCGGTGCCGACCGCGTCGCCCGACCGTCTTCAGGGCCGCAGCCGCTGAGCACGTCATTGGGCGGGTGAGCGGGAGACGATCCGGTAGTTGGTTCATCCGTCTGTTCGTCGAAGCCGAACCGGATCATTCCGGGGCAGGCCCGGTGCGCCTGTGCGCCCGCCGGGCCGCTGCGACGCCGGTCTGCTCCGCCTGCCGGGCCCGGTTGATCGCCGCCGCTCTGATCAGGGTGGTCGGGCGAGGCCGGACCGGTGAACCGTCATCCGCGAGGACCACGCCCACGACCTCGATCCATACCCCGTCGTCCAGGTGGTGTTCCCCGCCCACGGTCCCGATCTGTAACCGCAACGGGTCGAGTGTGCCGAATTTGTAGTCCTGACAGGCGAGCTGGAGGATTTCCCCGCGGACCAGCGGGCGCTCGGGTGCGCTCATCCCCACCTCACCGCCCGCTCGTGCGCGACACCGGGGGCGGTCAGTCGCTGCGGGGCTGTCTCGTTGACCACCGAGTCGAGCCGTGCCCGCCCGGTGCCGGCCAGTGCCCGCCGGCGCCGCTGCACCCCGGCACGGCGCCTCACCTGCTCCGCGGTTACCCTCGGGTGGCGGGCATGGAGGGCCATGGCGTACGCGTCGGTCTGCAGCATCGCGGGCAGGACGGTGGGATCGTAGTAGCGGAGGTGGCGCGCCGCCTGCTCCATGCTCAGGTGAAGGCCCTCACCCGGCTGCAGCACCGACCGGTCTGCGAACCACCACGGCGGCGACTTTTCACCATCGGCCACAAGGCCTGTGTCGGCAGCCCGCAGTACCGCCGGCGTTTCGTACACCTCCAGCAGAGCCTCGGCGGTGTCGGGCCCGGGCAGCAGGGTGCCGGCCTCGATCGCGTACATCGTGGACGGCGCGGCCCTGACCCACTGTGCCGCCACACCCACCGTGACCGCGGCGTCCCAGTGTGCCTGTTTCAGCAGTCTGGACAGCTTCCGCAGCACCAGGTCCCGCGGATACGACATCGCCTACCTCCTCCTACTCGACCCGGCCGACCCCGGGCAGGTCACCGATCCACAGACGAACCGTCGCGTCACCGGCCGGACCTTCTCATCGCTGCTGGTACGAGTGGTCCGAAGACCACCCGTACCGGCGTCACCGTGGCGGGCCGACCAGGCCGGTGATGAGCGGTTCCACCCCGGGTGCGGTCTGCCGGCACCGGCGCAGCCGTAACGCCAGGCTCGCCGCGGTGATGATCGGAGTGTCATCCAGGACCGTCGCGTCCAGCCGATCCCGCGCCCACTCGGTGAGGTCGTTCCAGCTGTACACCCGCTCGGATTCGTTGGAGTGCCTTGTCTTCCGGTACGGCCTCGGCGCATCAGGCTCACGCCGTGTGCCGGTAAGCCAGCTGCGGAGCGCCTCCGCCGGGCGGTCGAGCCGGGCCGCCGCCTCGAGGATCGTGACCTCGTCACGCGCCTCCACATTCGTCGGCCACAGCCCGAGACGTTCCAGGTCACGCACGGACGCGACGATCGCGTCGGCCAGGCCGGCTGCCGGCCGGTCGAATCGGACTCTGCCGAGGTCTTCCTCGTGCGCGAGTTCGACCGTCGTGAAGTCGCCGAGCGCCAGGATCCGCTGTACCTGGTCCTCACCCGGCAACGGGCTGATCCAGATGGAGAACTGGAACACCGCGGTCACCGCGCACCCCGCTTCCGTCTCGGGTGGTGCATGTAGTGGCCGTTCAGGAACAACCGCAACTCGCAGGCATGCCGTGCCCCGTCCGGCGGGTCCGCGCGCACTGTCATGCTGCGAGCTCCCGTGGAGCACCTGACCCAGCCCCACAACGGCCCGTGCGGCGCCACGTCCACGACCAGCCCGGCGTCTCGGCATTCGGCCAGGACGTCTTCTATCTCAGCGGCCGGGTGGGTGGCGGCTGTCTCGGGAACAGGGCGGGCATCTGCGCTGTTCATGGCCCGTATGCGCGGCGGGTGCGCGCGTGTGGCCCGGTTCTCCAAGGGCGGGTGTGGAGTCTTCGTCAGACCTGTCATTGCGAGACCTCGATCGTGGGAGGGGGACGTAGGCGGGGGTGGTGTGCCGCCGCGCGGCTGGCGGGCCGGTCGGGCGGCGGCACACCGGGTGGGCAGGCCGCCTAGACGCCTCCACGTTGCGGGCCAGGAAGCGGCGCGGCGTGCCCGTCCCGCTCGCGGCTGTGGCGAGCGGGAGCACAAGGGGTGTTCAGCCGTAGACGGCGACGGCGTGTTCGGCGACCGCGTCCTCGACGCAACCGGCGATGAACGGGATCGCACGGGCCGGCGCCCCGGGCCGGGCGCGGACGGCGATCGCACGGGTGTTGAGGTTGAGCAGGCTACGGATCTGCGCGTCCCGCAGGTCGAGATGCAGCGGCGGATATAGATGCACTGCGTTGACCAGCGCGGCGAGCGCGTCAGTACCGGCCAGGCGGGTGAGGGGTTTTCGTTCCGCGGCGGCGAGCACTACGGCGCGGACGCCGGCACGCGGGACACCGGCCGCCCGGGGGTCGCTGATCCGGTAGGCCGGGCCGCGGAAGCGACGCCGACGTTCCCGGATGGTGCCGTCGGCGATAAGGATGGCCCGGGTGCGGGCGTACATGGTCGGGCTGATCTCGTAGAGCACATCTCGGACTGGCCGCGGGCTGGTACGGGTGAACAGGTGCTGCAGGGTCCGATCGCCGATGATGTCACCGGGCAGGCCGGTGGCGCTGGTGAGCCAGATCGTGCCGTCGTAGACCTGGATCCAGCCGTCAAGGAGTAGATCGATGAGGGTCGCGCCGGCGAGGCCGAAGTCGAGCAGATCGGGCCGGATGTGCGGGGCGAGGTCGTGGTCGTTGTCGTGGGCGAGCAGGAACAGTCGATCCCGTACCGTCGCGGTGCTCATCGTGTGGCCTTGAGGGTGTCGGCGAGGTCACGCAGCCGCTGGTGTGCGTCGACCTGGTCGAGGCCGGCCAGCGGGGAGACCAGGCCGGTCAGGGCGACGCCGCTGATCCGCACGGCAGCCTCTGCCGGGCGGGTGCAGTTGAACGGGGAGGTGGCGGTGTCGGTCTTGATCCGCGGCCACGGTGCCGGCACGCCAGGAACGACGCCGATGACGAGTTCGGCGGTCAGCGCGGTCTCGACGGCGGCGTCCATCAGCCGCACCAGATGGCAAACGGAGGCGGTACGACCTGAATGCTGGGCGAGAAGTACGTCAGTGCAGTCATGCCGCGATCCCCTTCATAATGATCTCTGCAGAGCGCCTTGTGGCACTTCTACCTGCGCAAGTGCTTTCCTGTGCTGCTAAACACCCAACTCGGCTTCCCGCCGTTTTGTGAAGGTGGCGAGTAGGTCGCTATATCGACCGCGAATCGACCGTCAAGTGGGGTGTGTAGTCCTTCGGAAGTGCGACCGAATGCATCCGGAGCGGGTCTATGTTGATCAGACGACAGTGCACTAGCGTGCACAGTGCACGTCGTCAGGATTCGGCGACCTCCGAGTAGAAGAGGCTTCGGCATGGGGATACGGGGTCTGCTGCACCAATAGGTGACAGGTCAAGTCACGCGGCCTGACTGGCCGGTGGGGTCATGATGGTCTCGTACTCGATGGGGGTCAACCGGGACAGGCTTCGTTGGCGTCGGCGGCGGTGGTAGGTGCGTTCGATCCAGGTCACGATCGCGGTCCTCAACGCCTGCCGGGTGGGCCAGGTCCGGCGGTCGAGGACGTTGTTCTGCAGCAGGCCGAAGAACGATTCCATGGCGGCGTTGTCGCCGGCGGCACCGACTCTGCCCATCGATCCGATCATGTCGTGACGGTGCAGTTCACCGACAAGCTTCCGGCTACGAAACTGCGACCCACGGTCGGTGTGCAGCACGCAACCGGCCACGTCACCGCGCCGGGTGACCGCATTGCGCAAGGCGTTGACCGCCAGCCTCGACTTCATCCGTGAGTCGATGGAGTAGCCGACGATCCGGTTGGACCATACGTCCTTGATCGCGCACAGGTAGAGCTTGCCCTCACCGGTGCGGTGTTCGGTGATGTCGGCCAGCCACAACCGGTTCGGGCCGCTCGCGGTGAAATCGCGTTTGACCAGGTCGTCGTGGACCGGCGGGCCCGGCCTCCCGCCCTTTCCTCGCCGCCGCTTGCGGCTGCACGTGCTGAACCAGCCCATGCCGGAACAGATCTTCCAGGCAGTACGCTCGGTCATCGCCTGGCCTGCGGCACGGGCTTCGTCGGCCAGGAACCGGTAGCCGAACTCCGGGTCGTCACGGTGAGCGTCGAACAACGCGTCCGCCCGGTAGGCCTCGGCCAGTTCGGCGTCGGTGACCGGGCGGGCACGCCACCGGTAGTAGGGCTGTCGAGCGATGTTCAGCACCCGGCACGTGACCGCGATGGGGATCCCGTCGTCGGCGAGCTCGTTCACGAGCGGGTAGAGCCTTTTCCCGGCAGGTTCGCCTGCGACAAATATGCTGCGGCTCGGCGCAGGACCTCGTTCTCCTGTTCGAGAAGCTTGATCCGCTTACGGGCCTCACGCAGCTCGACCGAGTCGCTGCGGCTCGCACCGGGCTGGGCGCCTTCCTCGATGCCGGCCTGGCGCAGCCACTTGAACAACGTCATCGGGTGGACCCCGAAGTCCTTCGCGATCTGCTCGACCGTCACGCCGGGGTCCCTGTCACGGGCGACCCGCACGACGTCATCGCGGAACTCACGGGGGTAGGGCTTGGGCACAGCAACATCCTTCCAGCCCGCCGTCATGGCAAGCCATCTCAGATGTCACCTATCGGTGCATCAGAGCCACGTGATGGCCACGCAGCCAATCCGTGTCTGCGGATCTTGATTTCGGGTGGAGGCTTTCGATCTCTCGCCGCTTTCGCTGATTCGATCAACAGATACGGGCGGGAACAGCACGGTCTTCTGTTGACCTACGGAGCTCCGAGCGTGCGCCGGTGGATCGACGGTGGCGGTTGTGATCACCCTGAGGTCGTCGCCGGCCTGCTCAGCACCGCGTGGGGCGTTCCGATCCCACCGGCTGTCATCTGGCCGGAAGCCCGATCCGGCGGTCCACAGGTCCCGGCATATCTACAAGCATGGGTTCCTGCGCGTACTCTGGAAGAACTTGGGATCTTCTTGAGGAGCGACATGCTGACCAGGCGTGCGCTGCTGGCGGCAGCCATCGAAGCCACTACCGGTTCAACCCTGACGGATCCACTTCTGCGCTGGCTCGACCTCGGGCAGAACGGCCTGGCGGCGGTCGACCCCGCGTCGCGGTCCGGGCGTATCAACCTCGGCGCGGTGAACGCCGTGGAGCGGGCGATCCAGCACTGCGTGGCCAGTGACACCGCGGTCGGCGGAGGCCTTAGCCGCGAGGCGGCACTTGGGCAGTTGAAGTGGGCCGTCGACCTGTTGGACGAGTCCAGCTACGACGGCGAGACCGGCAACCGGATGCTGGCCGCCATCGCCAAACTATCCGGCGAGATCGGCTACATGAGCCACGACGCCGGCATGAATGGCCCCGCGCAGCGATACTTCGTCTACGGGCTGCAGGCCGCGCGCGAGTCGACCGACGAACGCGCCCCGCTGGTCGTGGTGGCGATCCTCGGTGACATGGTGCGCCAGCTCCGGACGCTCGGCGACCTTGCCGGTGCCGAACGACTCATTGAGGTGGCGTTGGCTCAGCTCCCCAACGACCAGGCATTCCACAGCGTGCGTGCCATGCTGTGGAGCGTGAAAGGCCGAGTGCTGGCCGGCATGGGAGCCTCCCGGTCGACGGAAGCGTGTGCCGCGATCGACTTGGCCTTTGAACTCTCCGCGGACGCGACATCCGTACAGCCACCGGAATGGCTCGGGTCGGTCTTCTACTACCTCGGCGAGCCGGAACTTCGCAGCCACGCCTCCGACGCCTACTTGGACCTGGCACCACACCGTCCAGAGCTGGCGGCCAAGGCGGAGGCGCAGGCAGTCGACGCGCTACACGGCTGGGACATCGCCTTCGTGCGCGAACGCGGCTACAGCTTGATCGACCTCACTCGCGCGCGATTCGCCCAAGGCGAACTCGAACAAGCCTGCAACGACGGCCGCTCGGCAATAGAGATGACCGCGCAGGTGCCCAGCTCGATGCGCCTCCGGGCATATCTTTCCACCTTGGAGTCCGAATCGGCCCCGTACCGAGGAGAGAAGGCTGTCGACGAGTTTCGCGACGAGCTGCGGCTGGCACTCGTATGAGGTCCGCCCCTCGCGGAGGTGACCGGTGGCGTCCAGTCCACTCGTGAGGCGCAGACGGCTGGGCAGGGAGCTGCATCGACTGCGGCAGGACGCCGGACTGACCTCCGAGCAGCTCGCACGCCGGATCCGAGGCGGTAGCCGTTTCAAGATCAGCAGGTTGGAGAACGCGGTCGGACGGCCGGACCCGGCTGAAGTCGTCGCGATCCTCGAAGCACTCGGCATGGCCGAGGGCAAAACGATGGACACCATGCTGACCATGGCCGGCGACGCGGCGACACGCGGCTGGTGGGAGTCCTACGACGCGCTCGGCGAGCGCCAGAAGGTCTATGCGGATCTGGAGTACGGCGCGCAGACCGTACGGGAGTATCAGCCGGTCGTCGTTCCGGGTCTGCTCCAGACCCGCGCCTACACGCGGGCCCGTTCGACGTCATGGCGCTTGCCCGGCGAGCCGCCGGACGCCTCGGAGGTGCAGGACGCGCTGGACGCCAAGGCGATGCGGCAGCGCGTCCTCGCGCGCGACGAAGGGCCGCGGTACGAGGTCGTGCTCGACGAGGTCGCGATCCGCCGGCTCGCCGCGCCGCCGAACGTCATGCGGGATCAACTCCTGCACCTCGTCGAGGCCGGGCGGACGGAGAAGGTGACGATACGGGTGCTGCCGCTCAACGCCCGGATCACCGACTACTGGCTTCCGCGCTCGCCGTTCTCCCAGTATGTCTACGGCGATGGCGATCCACTTGTGACCGCGGTCGATACCGAAACCGAGGATCTTGTGTACGACTCGCCGGACGACGTCGCGCCGTACACCGAGCTCTACAGCCGCTTGGCCGTCGCGGCGCTGGCACCCGAAGCGAGCGTGCGCTATCTGTCCAGGGCCGCGGCCGAGCTCGAAGCCGTCGAATGAAGAAGGGAATGTGCGATGAGCGAATCGATGCCGGGAAGCCGAACCGGGTGGCGAAAGAGCAACCGGAGCGGCCCCGCCGACAACTGCGTCGAAGTCCGAGACGAGGATTCGACGACCGCCGTACGTGACTCCAAGGACCCGGACGGCGACATGCTCAGGTTCTCCCGCAACGCCTGGTTTACCTTCGTCGCCGATCTCCGTAATCGATAGTACCGATTTCACCTCTCCAGCCCTAACCGAGCGAGTAGCGATGCCTGTTCGGGCGAGACGGTCAGGGCATGCTGGCGCTGCCGCGGGTAGATCTCGGCGGCGTCCCACTGCGCCGACCGGACGCTGGAGGCCGTGCCTATTTTGACTCCGCGGCTTCGGAGTTCGGCGAGCAGTTGCCGGGCATCGAACAGGTGGACCGAGGCGATGAGCCAAGGACGGATCGCACCGCGCGAGTGGGTCGCCGGTGCAGGCGGTCCGGCCAGGACCAGGTAGTAGTCGAGCAGGTCAGACTCGGTGACGTCGAGAAGTCCTTCCCGCTTGGCGTACCACTTGATGTTCACCGTCCGGCCGGCGAGCGGCCCGCCGACGAACCGGCCGTCGTAGGCCGCAGCGGTGGCTGAGCGCTCCAGGGTGATATCGAAGATACGCGCAGCAATCCAGTCGCCGAGGTGGCCGGAGACCATCGGACGGCCGATCATCCCGGCGATCCGCGCATCGATCGCGTTGCGCTCGCGCACCAGCTCAGCGATCAGTTCCAGCTGCTCATCCCGCATATCGGCGCTCCCGCGCTCGCGCCCGTCTGCCAGGCATCCCGGTCGTTACCCAAAACTACAACGCGTGCAGGATGTGGTCGTCCTAACCTGATCGGCATGACGGCGTTCGATTGGAACACGTTCCCGGTGCCGGCCGACGCGGGCCTTGAGACGGTGCCGGACATGATCCGGCGCGCGTTCGGTGTCCTGTAGGACCTCCGTGCCACCACCAACCACGGCTGCACCTTCACGCTGGCCGAAGGACCGCTCATCAGCAGCGACATCACCGCCACGGTCAGGTCACTGCTGCCGGCCGGGTGTCGTGCGGACGTGCTCCAGCCGGTGAACGTCTGGACCCGCAGCGCACAGTCCCGCCAGCCCACCGCATCCGCGCCCGTCGACGAGCCGGTACCAGCTGCAACTGAGGAATGGGCCAACGGCGCCGACGCCCACGGGCACCTCCTGCCCGCCCCGGCCATCGCCGCTCCCAGCGCAGAGCCCGCCGGCAACACGCTGCCGAAGCCCGCACCCACGGCGGGGATCGATACCCGCTGGCGCCGGGCACTGGACGACGATGCCGCCCTGGATGCGGATCTCGCGGATTGGCGCAATCCGGCGTCCACCCGGCTGCGCATCGCGATCCTCGGCCCGGTCGATGTCCAGGCCGCCGGCCCGCCACCCGACGAACGACTCCGGTTCCACCGCGAGATCGTCGTCTACCTCGCCTCCCGCGGACGCCACGGCGCCACCGGAGAACAACTCGACGCCGCCCTCTGGCCCGACACCATCGTCAGCCCACGCAGCCGCCGCGTCGCCATCAGCCGCACCCGCCGCTGGCTGGCCGAAACCCCCGACGGCGAACCCTGGCTCCCACCGAACAACAGCATCGACCGCACCTACCATCTCCACGACGGGTACCTCCTCGACTGGCACCTCTTCCGCCGCCTGCGCACCCGCGCCGAACTTGCCGGCCCCGACGGCGCTGCAGATCTGCGGCGTGCGCTCGAGCTCGTCCGCGGCCGGCCGCTCGCCGGAGCCGATCTCACCTACTCCACCCGCTACCGCACCCCATACGCCTGGCTACCGGACAGCGCAATCCAGCCGCACCACCTCGTCTCCGCGATCGTCGATACCGTCCACCAATACGTCGCCCTCTGCCTCGACACCGGCGACCTCGCCAGCGCCCGCTGGGCCGTCGACATCGCCTGGCAAGCGGACCAGGAACGCGCCGAAGACCACCCATGGCTCGACGCCATCCGTATCGCCTACCGCGCAGGGCACCGCTCCGAGGTTCGTACCCTGCTTGACGACCTCGTCCAGGCCCGCGATGCGGAGGTCCCAGAAGATCTGACAGCCGCCACGTACCGGGAGATCATCACCTTGATGCCAGAGATCGTGCGCGTGGGCTGAGCTGAGCCAGCCGCGAGGCGGCCTTTAGCTCCACCAGCCATCTCGCCGACCAGTCGACCAAGTCCTGTTAAGCGGCCGATCATCCGTTCCCACGCCCGGCTCAGGTACCGGAGGCGGTTAGCATCAGATTGGTAGCTCTGCGTACACCCTTCTGGGTGAGCCTGGCATCTTGTTGTTCTATATTTCAGCAGTTCAAGAGTGAATCTGGGGTGAGCGGGACAAAACCTGCTCGTCACTGCGGGTGATTCTGATCTACAGTGCTCAGTCGTGGGATACTCCCGATGGGTGCTGGCCGATCTGCAAGTGCATACGCCGGCCGATTTTCACCAGAAGTACGGCGACGTGGGCGGTCCGACGCCGAACCAGACCTTCGCAGACCGGCTGGTCAAGGCGCACGCGGATGCTGGCGTGACGGTCATCGCGGTGACCGATCACAACACCCTGGCCTGGTATCCGGAACTTGCCGCAGCGGGGCGCCGGCACGGCGTGGTGGTGTTTCCGGGGATCGAGTTCAACGTCAACAAGTGCCACCTGATGGCAATCTGGGAGTGCAACGAGGACGGCTATCGGCGCGGTCTCCAGTTTCTGGACGTGCTGTTCCCGCCGGACGGGCCGCCCGCGCTGAGCGCGCGGCGGGAGCCGAGCCCTACCTCTACGGGCTCGCCGCTCGAGCTGGTCAAGCTTGCTGCAACGAAGTACGGCGCCTTGGTGCTCGCTCCGCACTCCACCGCGAAGGGCATCGGGCTCTTCGCGCGCAGCGTGTGCAACATCAGCAGCCAGGTTGCGCAGAGCGGATTCGTCGTCGGCTTCGATGTCTGGGGAGACGAGGGTGCAGAGGTCCTGCGCAACCCCCGTTACGAATTCGGCGACGACGTTCCGGCCTGGTTCGTCTCGGGTGACGTCCGTGACTTCGAGACGGTCGGCAAACGCGCCGTCTATCTGAAGCTCGGCACGCCCCCGACGCTGGAAGGCCTGCGCCAGGCGTTCCTCATGCCCGAACAGCGCATTCGCTTTCCCGAGCACCTTCGCACGAAGTTCGGCCGGGTCCCAGGCCTGCGATTCATCGACGACACGGAGCCCACCTGGCCACGCATGACGCGTCTGACTGTCGAAGGTGGCTTTCACGATCGCCTCGCTGTCGAACTCGGGCCAGGCCTCAACGCCATCATCGGAGGCAAGGGGACCGGAAAGTCCACCGCGATCGAGATCATGCGCCACGTGTGCGCAGGGGCTGCGCCGAAGACGTCAGACAACCATAAGAACCGGATCGCCAACTTTTCGGCCAACGCGACCGCGCGCCTCGACATCGTCACTGGAGACCGACTGATCTACGAGATCGTGCGGTCCGGCGATGACACGCCACCTCAACTTCTCCGCAACGGCGCCGACACCGGCATCGACGTGAACCGCCGGTTCGGTATCAGCGTTTACGGCCAGCGCGAGCTCGCTCTGCTCCCCGACGATCAGGACGGGCTCCGCGAGTTTCTCGCAATCTCCGCCGATCCGGAGCTGAAAGGCGCGCAGACGCGGGAGAGTGCTTCTCTTCGGGAGCTTGAGAAGCTCGGCGCCGAGCTCGGCGCGCTCGAATCCGCGCTGGCGAAGTCCGTGGACAACGAGGAGAAGCTAAAGGACGTACGCGACCAGCTCGAGACCGCCAGCCAGCGGGGAGCGGCGCAACAGGTCGAGGCCTCCCGCGAACTCACCGCAGTACAGGAGGAAGTCTCAGCCACGGTCACCTGGCTGTCTGAAATCGAGCCGCTCGCCGGCCGAGTTGAGACCGCAGCCGAGGCACCGGATATTCGCGCGCATGACAGCGTTCCTCCGGCCCTGACCGCTGCGACCGCTCAGGTGCGATCCGCGATACTCGCCGCGGCCACCATGATTTCCGACGCCGCACGCATCGCCCAGAACGCTGTGGGACCCGCTGTCGCGGAGCACAACGCCCTGGTCCAGGAACGTCGGCATCAGATCAACGCGGCACTGGCCGATGCTGGACTCAGGGATCCCGATGAGTTGGCGCGCCTGCAACGCACGGCAGCTCAACTCGAACGTGCCGTAGCCAAGGTCCCCGATCAGCGACAGCGCCTGGAGGAACTGCGTACCACGTATATCGCTCAGCTCGAGTCGCTCCGTGATATCCGCGGAACGATCTCGCAGCTCTTGCAGGCAGCGGCGACCACAGTGTCGTCCACCGTCGGTGGACGTGTGCGGGTGACAGTGCGGCCGCTGGCAGACCGCGACGACCTGCTCGAGTTGTTGGTAACCCTTGTTGTGGGGAAGTACATCAACCGAGATCAGCTGGTCAAGTTGGCGGACGCTGGGCCCGCGCAGGTAGCCAGCGCGATCCGCGGCGACGAGGACCAGCTGGTCAAGCTGGGCGTGAGCAAGTCCACCGCTGGGAAGCTCCGCGAGCTCTCCCCAGTTGGGGTACGCGATATCGAGAAGTGCGCCACCCCAGACTTCATCGTCGTCGAGATCAACCTTGGCGAACCCGAACAGCCCCGCTGGCTCGACGTGCGCAAGGTGAGCCCTGGGCAGAAGGCCACCGCCATGCTGTCCCTCGCGCTGGTCACCGGAAACAACCCTCTGATTATCGACCAGCCCGAGGACGACCTCGACAACCGATACATCTATGACCAGGTCGTGCGTCAGCTCGCCGAAGTCGCCAACCGGCGCCAGATCATCGTGGCGACCCACAACCCCAACATCCCGATCCTCGGTGATGCAGAGATGATCATGGCACTGGACGCCAACATCGACCAGAGCACCGTCGTCGCCTGCGGCGCCATCGACGAGCCGAGGGTAGCGGACGCAGCTCGTCAGATCCTCGAAGGCGGTGACAAGGCATTCCAGGACCGCGCACGGCGGTACCGCGCGGCTCGGTGAGACGATGCCTCCCCGATGTGCGGGAGGCATGGTCTGCTGGCCCGATCAGCGGGGCGAGGATGGCGCGAACCACCGCCAGTCACCTCCGCTGCACCACCGCCAGCTCGTCGCGGGCGCGCGTCGCAGCCACGTAGACCAGGGAACGGGCTCGAAGCTCCGCGTCGCGGCGTTCGCTGTCGTCGAGGCGTTTCAACCGTTCCTTCTCCGCGGCGGACTGGAAGCCGACATCGGCCAGGACGACCTTGGCGAACTCCATGCCCTTCGCGCGGTGCATGGTCATCACCAGCACCCGGCCGTCAGTCGGCCGGTCGCGGTCGACCGCCCTGGCCGGGACACCTCGCTCGGTGAGCGCGTTGACGACCCGCTCCCGCTGCAGCTTGTCGTGGACGAGTACCGCGACTGTCTCAGGACGGGTGCCCATGGAGAGCCATGCCTTGATTCGGGTGGCGATGATGTCGAGCTCGGCGATCAGCGAGCCGGCATCGTCCACAGCCGGCTCGGGTCCTGAACGGGCGGACCGGTAGCCGGTCGATTCGGCTTCTTCCTCCAAATCGAGGAAGTCGCCGCCGTCGAGGATCGCCATCGCGTAGCGGAGGTTCTGCGCGGTGGTGCGGTAGTTGAGCGTGAGTCGTTGCGAACGGCCGACGATGCGGATGCCGTACCGGCCCAGGACGATCCGGTTGCCGTAGATGCGCTGGTGGGAGTCCTCGGCGATGAACAGATCATCCGCGCCCTCGTCGGCCAGCGCGCGAACCATCTGCCAGTGCGACGGCGAGAGGTCCTGCCCCTCGTCGATCAAGACGTGGTCGGCTGCGCCGCCGGCCGCGGCGAGATGTGCGGCGGCGACCGCGGCAGCCTCGGAGAAGTCGAGCGTCCCGTCAATGCGGCTCTGCGCCCTATATGCCGCGATCAACGCCCATACCGCATCTCGTCGCGCCCGATCGAGCGCCACGCCACGCCCTGGACGTCGTACCCGCCGATATTGATCCTCGTTCTTGACCTGGTTCGGGAGAACGACCAGCGCGTATTCCGCGCTGAGGAAGGTTTCGTTGGCGATCTCCGCAGGAAGCGTCGTGCCGGAGGACTCGACGACCTCCCGCCAGCGCCCGCTCGGCGTGCGCCCGGTGGGCGCGGAGCGGGCGTCTCCGAGGACGGTCTGTACTGCGTCTGCGATGGCGCTGCCCGCGGAGCGGATCACGGAGGCCGCCAGCGCATCGACCCCGGCGATGTGTACGCCAGGGTCGTTGAGTTTGGCGGCCTGCGGCACGGTGGGATCGAGCTGGGCAAGCCCGTCTTTCAGCGACTCGGCAAGATTGGTGGTGAAGGTGGTCAGTACGATCCGGGCTGCCGGATTCCGGCGGGCCAGGGAGCGGGCGCGATGGATCAGGACGACGGTCTTTCCGGTGCCGGCACCGCCGGAGAGCCGGAACGGGCCGGAGTAGGAGCGGGACACGTATCGACGCTGTTCCGGGTGGAGGAACACGCGCCAAGATCCGAAGTCGTCCTCCTCGATGACACGGCGCAGCTCTTCCTGCCCGTCGATGAACGCGAACTGCGACTGTGCGCCCGGCTTCTTCAGCGACACGAGCAGGTCGGCGTCTTCGTCGCCGGTCTGTTCCGGCGCCTCTAGCTGAAGCCGGTCGGCGATCGTGTCGATGGGATCCCGACCCGTCAGGTCGACCAGCAGCAGGCCGAGCCAGCCCTCGTGGCGTTGCGCCAGCTCCAGGACCGCGTCCTCGTCCGGAGCGGCGAGCGCCTGCTCCGCCACCTCCTCGGGGATGCCGAGCCGCTCCACCAGGTCGCCGAGTGTCCGTCCGAGCCTCGGCAGAAGCGGCTCCACAACCTGAGGCTTCGGCGGTACGGCAGGAGAGCTGGGCTGCTCGGTCTCTTCGATCTGCGGCAGGCCGTTGATCGGATTGACCTTCAGGCGTACGCGGTGCGCGACGGAGATGGCGTCGTCGTGCGGCCACACCCCGTGGACCACGTAGTGGCTGCCGCCCTCGCCGTCGAGGCGAAACATCACGGCGCGCCAGAACTGATCGACCCTGCCCGTCCGTACCCGCGGATCGGCCGCATGAGCGATCGGCTCGACGTGCAGGCCCGGCATCGTGTCGTCCTCCGACAGCTTCTGCAGGAACGTCATCGCCTTCGCCTTGACCGAACCGTCGATCTTGAGCGGCCACTTGGTCATGATGATGGTCGGCATCAGTGCTCCAGAAGTTCGGTCGGGGCCAGCGCCGCGATGATGGTTGCCAGCTCAGCCTCCACCACGACCCAGCCCGCGGCAGTCAGATCGGCCCGGTCTTCGTCCGGCATGTCGTAGACGGCGACGACGACCTGCCGATCCGGCCAGGAGAGGTCCATCGGGATGCCCTGCGGACCCTCGGCCCCGACGACTGGCGCCTGGATGCCGCCGTGCTCTGCGAGCAGACGGATCAGCTGGCGCTCGATGCCCGGTGCTGCCGACTCGTAGGGAGCCAGCCAGCTTTCGTCGGTCCCCGCCGGCAAGGCGTCCGCTTCTGCCTCGGTCTTCGGGGAAGGAGTCTTGGTCTGCTGCACCGTCAGGCTCGTTGTGGTGATGACGGTCGGCCAGTCGCGGAGGCTGAGCGCGTTGGCGAGTTGTAGCCACAGCCGCCAGGCGCCAGCGTGAGCCGTGTCGAGCATCTCGTCTCGGTCGTCGAGGACGAGCGCGACGCCGATTTCTGAGGCAGCGGACTCGACGACCACGGCGAGGGAGCCGAACTGCTTGATCACCACAGATCGGGTGCCAGCCGGGATTTCCTCTCCGAGGAGCGCCGCCCGTCCGGCGGTCGCCAGACTGACGCCGTCGGCGACCTTATGGGGTTTCTGGCCGGTGAGCATGAACATCGGTACCGCTCTGGCGACGATGCCGATGTCCGCCGGCTTCGGCTCTGCCACCCAGTTGAGCAGCCAGGTGAGCGGCCCGGCGCGAAGGCCGTCGTACGCCGCCGGGGTCGTGAGGAACTGCTGCTGCTTGAGTAGCTTCGCCACCGCAGCCGGTACGAACCAGCTCGGGGCGGCGACCGTGCCGCGCTCCGCATCTGTTATGTCCTGTGCGCTGATCGCCAGGACGATCCGTCCGGTATCGCGCAGGATGCCACGCTTCTCTGCATCATCCGCCAACCGGTTACGCGAGGCGACCGCGTGGAAAGAGCGGCCGTCCGTGAAGACGGCGACCGCAGGAACAGAAGTGTCGTTCGACTCGAGAACGAAGTCTGGCCTCGAGTTCTCGAGATTGACCTGCGGCGTAAGCGTCCACTGGCGAGATGCACCAGGCAGGGTGAACCGCAGCGCATTCCCCCATGCCTTCGGGACTTCGGTGATGGCAGCACCAGCGGCCTTCAACCCCTCCAGGAAGACCTTTCGGAACCGCTGTTCGAGGTGAGACTCGGGATCATCCTGGGGTGGGGTCTCGGTGATCCTCCAGGCAGGCCCGTCGGTCGACTCCGCGTCATCCGCGAGGCCCAGCAAAGCGCTGAGGTGACGCACGGCTGCCGCTCGTGAGGTACGCCGTACAGCAGCCGGTGCGGCGAACGGCAACAGACAGCGATGGCAGGCTAGCCGCTCCTCAAACTGGCACTCACATCTGCGTACTCGCTCCCATGCAAGATCGAGCAGTTCGCGGAGCTGCTCCGGAGCGGCCAGATCGGCCAGGTATCCAGTGCCGCCGGGCACCACGTCATGCAGGAGAAGCGCGTCGTGGTTGTCCGTGCCGTCGCTGAGCGTCGGGTCGATGACGTGCTCGACCCGGATGTGATCGGGATGCCCGCCGACCTGCTCGCGCAGGCCGAGCAGAAGCGCAGCGGCGATGCTGGGCACGGCGAAGTCGTCGCCGAGGGTCACCGCATGCGGGAGACGAATCAGCAGGCCCTGGGTGCGCAACGTGCGCGACAATGCGATCGTCGCCGTGCTCTCCGTGATCGCCGTCCGATAGAGACACCACGCACGATGCTCGTGAGGCTTGTTCCGGCCTGTGTCGGTGTCGAGCTTGCCGCACCCGGAACAGACCCGGAACAGCGAGCCGGTACGTTCGTCGGCCGAGATGATCCGGGTGGCGCCGTGCCCGGGCACGCCCACATTGATCCAGCGCAGATCCATCGTGCGCAGGTAGGTGCAGCCGATCCCGGTGTCCTCGGCGAACCATCGTCGCTGCATGTTGCCCAGATCGATGTCGGCCGCCGTGATGACCTGGAACGGAATGTGTTCCCGCTGGTCGCGGCGGTCGGAGATCATCGCCTCGTCCCGTCGGACCTCGGCCGAGACGTGCGAGAGCTCGACCACGTCCAGCCGCTGTCCGGTGTCCGCGATCCCGGTGCTGCCGCACCGTGGGCACGCCGTGACCTGCCGCTCTTGGCCGGAGGCCGCGGTGTCGACGGCGAAGCCGCAGGCAGGGCAGAACGTCCAGGGGCGGATGGACTCGCCGTCGATGCCCAGGTCGATCGCGTCGATCGCGATCTCCCAGCCACGGGCGTAGAACGTGGCGCCGGGCGCGAACTCCCGGATCGCTTGGGCTGACCCACGCTGGAACTGTGCGTGATCGTTTCGGAAGTCGTTGGAGTCCGGGTCGGTCCAGCTGATGCCCACGTCCAGCGTGACGGTGTCGTCGAGCAGCGTGTAGTTGGGCAGCAGGCCGTATTCTTCGAGCACGCCGATCCAGTACTCGCCGCGGAGGTGGGCCAGCTGCCCCTGGGTCAGCGAGCGGGTCGCCCGGGCGGATCGGAGCGCGCGCCGGTCGTCGTCGGTGGCTGCCGGTGACTGCTCCTTGGCCTCCAACTCGGGGATCACCTTCGCGAGTTCCTTCTCGCGCAGCTTGAGCGTCTCCACCGTCACCTGCCAGCGACGGCTCGCCGTGTGCACGTGAGCGGCGAACATGCTCGTGCCCGCGCCGGCGATCGGCCGTACCCAGCCCTTCAGATCATCGATGACCTGTTGCGGGAGTGGGGCGAGCGAGTCGGTGAAACGCTCGACCGCTTGCTGTCCACCCGCCTCGGCGGCGGCAATCAGATCGCCGAGGAACGAGTCCCGATCGCTTGACCCCATCGCCCCGCCGGCGCTTCTAGGCCGCTTGCGGAGCGGATCGCGGGCCATGGCGTCGACCAAGCAGGCGGTGTACTGGCGGCGAAGGATCTCCTCGGCTTGGAAATAAATGGCTGGTGGCCGTACCTCGCCGTTGATCACCGACAGTGGCTCGCCCAGCTTGGGGAGCTGGTCGCCGCGGCCGGTCAGGTAGGCCAGATTCAGCGCATTGCCGGTCAGACGGCCGGCACGGCCGACACGCTGCAGGTAGGAGGCGACGGTCCGTGGAAGTGAGGAGAGCAGCACGGTGGACAGGTCGCCGATGTCGATACCCATCTCCAGCGTGGGCGTGGCGACCAGGACGTTCGGCGCCTGAGGCACCGTCGCGGCGCTCTTGAAACCCTCCTCGTACCGCACGCGGGTCTCGTCGTCGAGCAGGCTGGTGTGCTCACGGGCCACGATCCGCCGCATGTCCGGAGACGCGTACAGGCGGCGATAGAAGTTGTCCGGCAGCGGTTCCCTGGTGAGTCGGCCACGGCAGCGGACGAGCATGCACGGCGCGCCGTCGAGCTGCTCGACGGCGGCGACGCTGCCAGGCGTGAGCGAGCGGCAGGTGTCGCAGGCCAACATGTGATGACCGGCGGCCAGGTCGTCCGTCGAGGTGGGTATGACGACGACGCCGGATGCCGGGATTCCGTAGACCGTGGCCCCGGACTGACTGGTAGTCGCCGTGAGGACGCCGTCCCGCACCAGCCGGTCGAACAGCAACCGGGCCAGCCTGCCGCCGTCAGCCGGGCTGACCGGAAGTACGCGAGACGTCCACTGGGCGTACCAGGACTGCGACGATGTGACCGCGTCGAGGTTGTCGCCGCCCGAGTCGGCCGCACCCCCGACCCTCGGATAGGCGGGGGCGGGCCGGTCGCGAGGGAACGCCGGCATGCCGTCCGCGCGGGGGCGTCCGCCCCAGATCGAGTAGCGCCGCCCGTCCTCCTGCCGGTACGTGACGAACCACGGGTGGTCGATGGCGCCCTGCACCCGCATCCGGTCCAGCACGCCGCGGACCCACTGCACGAGCGCGTCGTCGCTGGGCTCGCCGGAGTCCGCGTCGAGCGCGTTCTGCAGAGTGAAACCGTGCAGCGCAGCACGGGCGGCTGCAGCCATCCGCGCGGGCGCTCCCGCCGCGACCTCGACGGCGGCGGCGCCGGTCAGCTCGAGCGTGCGACCGACCCGGGAGTTGAGCCCGAACTCCAGCGCTACGTCGAGCGCCAGCCGACGCCGGACACGGCGCATCACCGGAGCCGGCACGCCACGCAGCGCGGACGTCGTCCAGAACGGGGCGAACGAGTCACGATCCGCGCAGTCCGGGGCGAGCAGCCGATATCGCTGGAACGCATCCCGGCCGGTCTGCTGAATCGCCTCCTCCACCAGCATGTCCAGGCTGATCGAGCCAGCGGCGACCGCGGCGTGCAGCGCCGCACGCAGCGTCAAGGTGTGCGAGCGGGCCTCGACGAAGCCCGCGCGGTGCGCCGCGTCCTGCACGGAGTCCGTGAAGACCAGAGCCTTCTTCTCCTGTACGTCCACCGCGGCGGAGCCAAACAGTGTGGACAGTGAGACCGACACCAGGGTCGCGATCGCGCTGCCCAGGAAGCGGATGCCGTCGGCCTGCCCGCAGGACGGACAGTTGTCATCCCGGGCATCCTTGTCAGCATCCTTGCCGGCGCTAGTCAGCACCGGCAGGATCCAGCCATCACGCAGCTCCGGATCGTCGTCGGCCGGCACCTCGTACCGCAGCTCACGGCCGCGCACCGAGAACCAGGCCAGCCCTTCGGAGAGCCCGCCGCCCGCATAGGCGGCGCCCGCCTCAGCCGGCGCGTAGAGCAGGGCCCGGAAACGACCCTCCCGCGTCGCGTGATTGCGCCGGATCGACTCGTCGTCGACCGCGAGACTGGTGCCGACCGGGGCGAGGGCGACGCCCCAGCCGGATCGACCGCAATGACGGCAGTGCACGGCCGGGAAGGACGGGCGTACATCCTCGGTGTCGCCGCCCGCGACCGGCGGGCCGTCGTCGCCCCACCGGAAGCTCGCCGTGGTGTCCGCCGCCCGGTCGATCCGGGTCAGCTCCCTCACCCACAGATGCACCTCGACGGAGAGCGCGTCCCGGCCGACGAGCGCGCGAACGTGCCCGAGCGTCGCGACCACGGCCGAGATGACGGTCGTCCAGTCCTCGTCCACGTTGCCAGCGGCCAAGCTCGACGTGCGGCGGCCGGCCTGCCCACCGATCCGGCGAACCAGGTCGTCCAGGCTGACCGCGTCGACACACTCGAAGGCGAGCTCCTGCACGAGCTGGTTCGCCTTCGTCAGCGCCAGCAGCAGCTCGGGGCCTGCGGTGGCAAGACGGTCCTCCGGACCGTTCCAGAGCCTTCCGAGGACGGTACGGGCCAGCGCCTCGCCGTCCGGGTCGGTGCCGAATGCTTCGACCGCGTCCCGGATCTCGGCGATCGGGAAGTCGTGCGGCGCGGTGAACCCGGCGGCGTCGACGGTGGCCGCGGCGTCGCCGACCCACTCATCCAACGTCTGACGGGACTCGACCACCACGGCCTCCGGCGGAAAATTCTCACCGAAGACGGTCTCCGCGAAGCTCAGCATTGCGCCGGGATCGCCCTTGTCACCGAGCGTCGCTGATGTCGCGACCGGTGTGATCAGGCCGAGTGGGCGGGCACGATCCTCGCTCGACAGGCCGGGATCATCGTCGTGCCAGTGGCTCTTCAACGCCAGGCCGAGACGGCGTAGCAGCATGGCAACGTCGGTGCCCTGCGCGCCGTCGTAGGTATGGAACTCGTCCAGCACCAGGTAGCGCAGGCTGGTCGCGGACTGCTGCCAGAGGCCCTGGTCGTCGTGCCGCAGGAGCAGCTGATCGAGCATCTTGTAGTTGGTGAGCAGGATGTCCGGCGCACTGTCGCGGATGATCCCGCGGTCGGTGATCAGGCCGTCCGCGGAGACCATGGTCCGCGGCTTGCCCTTCTGGCCGGTGTAGAGGGCAGCGGTAATCGAGGACAGCTCGGAGTGCGAGGTGAGCAGACCGGCGAGACGCTTCGCCTGGTCGTTGGCGAGCGCGTTCATCGGGTAGAGTATCAGCGCCTTGGTGCCGGTCACGCCCTCCAGCCGGGCGCGGCGCACGTGGTCCAGGATCGGGTGGAGGAACGCCTCGGTCTTGCCGGAACCGGTGCCGGTGGTGACCAGCGTGGGCTTCGGCCGGTGGCCGGCTCTTGAGGAGAGACGGGCAAAGGCACCTGCCTGATGACCGTACGGATTGTGGCCCTCGTACCAGTCCAGGTGCTCCCGCCAGCCCTCGTCCGCAGGGCGGAACGGCAGCCGTAGGCGCACGTAGGGGCCCTTGAACATGCCGTTCACCGGCTCTGACAGGAAACGGTCCAGCCCGTCACGCGCGTCCGAGTCGGTCAGCGCGAAGGTCGTGGTCAGATAGTCAACCAGGCTGTGCCGGACGTTCGCAGCTTGGACTGTGGGCAGCAGCTCGCTCACGAACGCTCCCGAAGCCGCTGCTCGAAGTGGTTGTACGCCTCGGTCATGTCCGCCTCCCGATCAAGGGTGACGAACGGCAGCTCGTAGGTGTAAGTGGTGCCTGCCTGGTTGGTGGCGGTGCGCTCGTCCTCGCTAATGCGGTCTTTTTTCTTACGCCATGCGGATAGAACAGCATTAGGGACAAGGCGCCCATTGTAATCATAAAAATAGGTGGAACGGTCATATCCGCGAAGAACTGGAAATTGTGCGCGATAGATCGTACACAACTCCTCTGCTGAAATCCCCAGTGTTAAGGCGACCAGTGCATCGATCTCTACCAGCGCTTGCCTGCGATCAAGGGCGATCCTTAGTGGCGTTTGCGAGGTCCAATACGGGCTCACTTTGCCTAGTTCTACTCTGCGGATATGCTGGGATCTGGTGGCCCACGTGTCTTTCTCAAAAAGTTCTTTGTAGCAATCTCGCCAAAGGTTGGCGTAGGCCAGGGTGATGCAATTTAGGCGAAGTGCTCGAAGGGCAATTTCTGCAGATAAGGGATGGCTGATGTTGATCGGGAGTCGATCGATGGTTCCGGCAAGAATTGCTGACTTTGGGGAAACTCTGACAAGAAGGTCCGAAAGAATCGATGACAGGAACCCGGTTGCAATGGCCAGGCTTGAGGCATCTCGGTCGAGGGGCGCCGCTGAATAAATCGTCAGAATATGGGCAGAGCCGGGAGGAATGATTGCAGGGATTAGTGTGCGCTCGTTCTGACTATCTGCCATGGCTCGCCAGGCCAGGCGGTAGTGGTCTCTGGCTGGGTCTGAGTGCGACCCGTTACCCCAGTCCGTGTACGCGCGGTCGTAATCCCGGAGCTCCCCGATCGGTTGGTATGCGGTCGCGGGAATATCTTGGTCCGTTAGTCTTTCGAAATCCGTTGCGGACCAGTCTTGGTTGTTTCGCATGGTTGGATTGGGAAATTTGTATAGCGGGGTTGAAACATATAGATGTGGCCCCTGGAGAATTGCAGAATTCCAGTTCTTAGGAATTGCCCAGTTCGATTGGAATCGCCCTTTAATTCGATCATTCTTCTCGTGCCAACCGGCAGAGAATTGCAGCTTTAAGCTTTCAATTCGCGTCGCCTTAGAGAGCTTCTCGAGTGCGGTCGCGGTGGATGCGTTTACGGTATACGCCATCCGAGTTTGCGTCACTGGAACGTCGTTTGCCTCTAGTGCGGCATGCCAAATGCGAAGCGTGGGTTCTGTAATGCGCGAAATTCGGGCACGATGTGGGCGCACATCCCAGCGGCCCTGATCGTCTTTTAGCCCGGGCTCGGATCCGGACCCATCATGTGTCAGTGATCGAACTGCGGTGTCCGGATGATAGAGCGAGGTGGCTTGGGTGAACTCCGGATTTTCCCTTCTGGCGCCGTGAATGGTCACTCCGAAGTGATTGTGATGATGAATTTCGAAGAGCTTTAGTTCGTTGATAAAGTGCCAGTGCCGACGAAGTCGGTGGTACAATTCGGAGCGTAGCGGCCCTGCTTTTTCGTCGGTAAAGTGAGTGTTTAGACTGATCATCCCGATTGTGCCTCGCCTGGAGCTGTGTCGCCACATCGATTCCATGAAGCAGCGGTATAGATCAGGTTGAAGGCCAAGAAGGTATGGATACTGTCGGGCAGATCCTACAAAAGCCGCCATGGCCGAGACCTCAACGGTTCCATCGATCACTAGATCGGGGATTCCGGCTAGTGCCAGCGTTTCAACTCTTTTGGTATCAACTTGGCTCTGACTCGGCTTCTGGGCGAGCTGCCACCAAGGGTCGCCTTCGGCAAGCAGCGCATCCACGTCAGACCGTGGCCGGACCCAAGGCGGGTTTCCAACCTGGAGGTCGAAGCCGCCGCGGGCGAAGACGGTGGCGAAGTCGAGGTTCCAGTGGAAGAAGCCCTGGCGTTCGGCGATGCGTTCGCAGACGACGAGCCAGGGGTGATCGCGAAGTACTTCGCCGATGGAGTTTGCGCTGGCGAGGCCAAGTTCGAGGGGCTCGGCTTCGTTTAGCGCGTGCCAGTCCATGTCCGCGCTGAAGGATGTCTCGGCCGACTTGCCGCGCTTGCGAACGTCGGGGTTCCGGCCGAGAAGCCCTTGAAGACCGGCAATCCACTGCTCGGTCGTCGGAGGCGTAATCACCACGCCGTTCACTGTCGCGGCGGCCTCGGTGAGTGGCCAGAACCAAAGGGCCGTCCAGGCGTCCATCACTCGGCGCAGTCGCTGGTAGGCACCGCCCTCGTCGGCCAGCGCGCGTTCGATCTCTTCGCGCTGGATGGTGGCGCCGTCGTCGAGAGGGCCGGCCTCCCAGACCGGAATGTCGCGGCGGATTGACTTCTCGGCGATGTCCAAGCGACGCCAGGCGATCTGCCACAGTGTCTCGACGCGATGCGCCAGTTCGGCGTACCCGTCGAGCTGGGCTTTGGTGGGTTTCGTTTTGGTCTTGCCACGCCAGGTTTTGAGCGCCTTCGCGGCTTCCGGGGCGAGCTTCGCGGCCTCCGTGGCGTCGGCGGCGGAGCCCCAGCCGTCGGCGGGGAGGAGGAAGTGGTGGATGCCATCGGTGCCGACCCGGCGCTCCGCCATGTCCTCACGCAGCGGTGTCAGCGGCACCTCCGTTGGTACCGCGCCGAGCCACGACTTGTCGGCCACCTGCTTGCGCGTGTAGACGGCGCGACGGGCACCGACCAGCGAGTTTCCGCGCCGCAGGTGCAGGCCGAACCAAGGAGCGGAAAGGCCCTGCACCATCGTGTCGAGCCAGAGGGAGACTTCGGCGAGTTCGACGGCGGTGGCGTTGAGGTCGACGCCGTAGACGTTGTGCAGCGCCAGGTAGGCCTTGACCTCCTGGAGGCGGCGCGGGTAATCGTCCGGGTCGATTCGCTTGCCCTCGTCGATCAGCTCGGCCTGGCGGCGCTTGAGATATTCTTCGGCGAGTTGCCGGACCGCCTCGATTGCGAAGGCGCCGGAGCCCAGTGCCGGCTCGCAGATCTTCATCTCGAGGATCTCTGAGGCGCGGGTCTCCTCGGTGAGGAGCTCTTCCAGCGCCTGCCCGACCGTGAATCTGGTAAGCACTTCGGGGGTGTAGTACGAGGCGGATTGCTGGCGTTCGCGGCCGGCGAGACGGAATACGAACGATCCCTGCTCGTGCAGCACCGGCTGCATCTCGCCGGTCGCCACGTTGAGCTGCTTGACGAAGTCGGTGGCCGCGATGCCGTCGGCCCGGGAGACCGGCACGACCCAGGAGCCCTTGCTGCCGTCGCCGCCCTTCGCCACCTCGTAGAGGTCGGTTTCGGCGAAGAAGCCGGTGTACGACATGAGTCCCTCGTACACCGCGCCGAGCTGGTTGATGCCCAGCTCCGCGTACGAGATGAAGCCTCTGTCCTTGCCTCGCTTCTCCTTGCTCAGCAGTAGGTGGGTGAGAACCTGCTGGAGTGCCGCGTTGCCGAGGCCGGCCTCGTCGATGTGCGCGGTCGCCTCGGGGCGGAACAGGTCGGCGCGCAGCGGGTTGAACGTCAGGCCCTGCGTGGTCAGCGCCTCCTCGTCGGGCTCCTCCAGCACGTGACCCTGGTCCACCAGCCGGAAGAGCACGCCGAGGGATTCGTAGAGGTGGGTGCCAGCGCGGGCGCGCGGGGTGGCCAGCTCGACCTGGACGAGTTCGCGGAGGCGGTCGAGGCTGTAGCCCTGGTCGTACTCGGGGGCGCCGATCGGCAGTACGCCAAGTTCGGGCGACGCCTCGGCGTAGAGCAGGAAGAGGATGCGGTAGAGGAACCGTAGCGACTGCTTGGCCAGCGGCTGGGCCTCGGTGGCTGGCAGCGGGTCGAGGCCCTTGGCGCGGCGTCGCTGGACGACCTCGTTCGCGATGATTTCGATGGAGAGCCGGACGCCGTCGCGGAGGTCCTTCGAGACGCCGACCGTGTGCTTGATCGACTCTTCGAGGACGCCGTTCCACCACAGGCTGCCGTCCCCGTCGGGTGCGATCGATTCGGCGCTCAGGCAGGTCAGGGCGCGGTCGATCTCGCCGCCGCGCTTGGTGTCGTTGCGCTCGCAGATGAGCTGCAGGTTGACGGCGAGGTAGCGGCCCTCTGCCCAGCGTTCCTGCTCGGCCAGCACCGCCCAGCGGCCGGCCAGGATCAGGATCAGGCTGGGTGCGTCGTCCTCGCGGAACAGCGCGGACACCAGACGCGCGGCCGAGGTCAGCTCGTCGCCGTCCTCGTCCAGGCGTACCGGTGCGGCCAGTGTGGGCCCATCTTTGGCGAGCACGTCCTCGACCGTGCCGGCTGGTTGAGCGCGCACGACGGCGAGTGGCGCGCGGTCGGTGATGCCCGGCGCAGAGACGCGAAGGATCGGCCCGTTCTCTTGAACATTCAGGCCGTGGTCGCGCAGCTCGAGGAGGCCGATGATCCGCTCGTAGATCGACGCGAGCGCGTCGTCGGTGGTGTGCCGGTCGGTTACCCCGAGGTCGGCTTCGACGTCGGCTAGCTCGGTGAGCTTGGCCAGGTCCGCTTCCAGTTCCAGCCGCGCCTCGGTAAACCGGCTGCGCGGCGTGCGGCGCCCAGCGGCTGCTTCGGCGTCCCACTCCTTGCGGCGCTCCAGGACCTTCGCCTGGAACGACTCCTTGGTGGTCTCGGTGGTGAAGTAGTGCTCGGAGATCCAGGCCTCGCCGACCAGGATCGCGTCGGACACGCTCATACCTGTTCTCCCGTTGACGGAACGACGACCAGCAGCGGGCGTACCAGCTGCCGGTCCGGATTCATCTCGGCGACGAGATGCTGTTCCTGTTTGATGCTGACCCGCCGCTGTTTGAGGTCGCTGCGCTGGATGAGCGCATCGGCATCGTTCTGCCACTGGGCGAGCCGGCGGGACCACTCCTCGACCCGGTGCGCGACATCCTTCTCCGCGGCGGCGAACAGGTCGCGCATCTGTACGCGGGCGTTGGCCACCGCCGGCTGGATGAACCGACGAAGCTCACCGGCGCCGGCCACCGGTCCCGGGTTGGACCGGACGCTGTCCCAGCCAAGCGCGGCCAGTGCATCGGCTGCCGATGAATGCGGCGTCACCAGTGCGAACGACGGATCGTCCGGCATCGGGAACTCGGCGGTCATCCAGGCCGCGGAGACGACCTGCCCCCGCTTGTTCGTCAGCGTTCCCAGCAACATGACGGTCGGCGCGTCCACGCCGCCCCGCACCGCGAAGACTTCGTTGCGTCCCAGCCCGGACAGCGCCCGGTCGGAGGCCCAGTCGAGCACCGGGTGCAGCGGGCTCAGATAGTGCGCGTCCGGCCAGCTCGATCCGTTGTCGTCCCGCAGTGCCTCGGTCATCCTGTCCATGCCGCGGGCGACGGTGGTGGCCAGCACCAGCTTATCGGTGACGCGGCGGTCGGCGAGGTAGGTCTGCGGCAGCACGTCAAGGCGTTGGATCAGGTCCGGCGGCGGGGTCAGCTCCGCGGTGCCGAAGGCAGGGTCACGCCGCCAGGAGACGCCGCTGTTGCTGAGCGGCGCCGCCGGGTCGATGAACGCGGTGTGCAGGGCCTCGTCGAGGTATGAGATGTCGTCGGGGTAGAGCCCGGAACCCGGCGTGGTGGTGACGTCCCGTGATTCCTCCTCGTCCGTGTCGTCGTCGAGGAACCCGAGGAACATGGCGTCCAAATCGCCGCCGGCCAGCACGTCGTCCGGGGTGCGGACCACGTCGTCGAGTTTTCTCCGGCCGGAGAGGACAGCGCGAATCGCCTCCTCCTCGCCCTTGACGTCGTACTCGCCCATGAGCGAGGCGACGTCACCGAGCGCGCGATGCGCCTCGTTCTCCTTGTCGACCAGCTTCGCAAGGATGCGGATGTCGCCGCCGAACCGGCCGCCGGACGGCTCCAACAGCAGCGTGGTGATGCCCGGCGGATGCAGCTGGCCGTAGCGGTCGATCCGGCCGTTGCGCTGCTCGATCCGGATCAGGCTCCACGGAATGTCGTAGTGGATCAGCTCGTGGCATTGCGAGTGAAGGTTGACGCCCTCCGAGGCCACATCGCCGGTGACCAGGATCCGTACCGGCGTGTGTGCTTGTTTGAAAGCGTCGACGACCCGCTGCTGGTCGTCGTCCGGCAGCCCGCCGTGCATGATCTCGACCGCCTCGGCCGGCATGCCGAGGTCGGCGGGTAGGTGCTCGTGCAACCAGGTGAGGGTGGCGACCCGTTCCGCGAAGACAACGGCACGCGTCGACGATCCCTTGCCGACGCCGAGCTCTCGAAGCCGCGAGATCAGGCGGGCGTACTTGGCGGAGCCCTCGGCCTGGGAGACCGCGTTGAGCGCGGCAAGCCGCTCCAGAGCAACTCGCTCAGCCTTTGCCGCAGCTTCAGCGCCGAGTCGATCTATACGCTGTTTGACCGTCTCGGCAAGGGCGGCCGGTGAGGACAGAAAGGCCTTGGCAAGAGTCCATGGGAAGAGCGATGCGTTCTGGCCGGAGTACGGGGTGCGTTCGTTCGAGGGCCACAGCCAGACGTGCTCCAGCTCCGCGGCGACCGCGTTCTCCGCGGGACCGGCCGGGATCAGGATGTTCTCCGGTTCGCGGCGTTCGGCCCAGTCGGCGCCGACCTCACCCGCCACCTCAGGGCTGTGCCGGTGGCGGCGGACGCGGAGACGTTTGATCTCGGCATCCATCAGCTCGCCGTTCGGCGGGATGGCAGACGGGTCGAGCAGCCGGATGAGCTCGGCGAACGACTCCGCCCGGCCGTTGTGTGGCGTCGCTGAGGCGAGGATCAGCGTTTCGGTGTTTCGCGACAGAGTCCGCGCCAGCTTGTTGTTCTGTGTGGTCGCGTTGGAGAGGTTGTGCGCCTCGTCGATAACGACCGCATCCCACCGCTGTTTACGCAGGCTGGCGGCGTACCGCTCCGACTTCAGTGTGTCGATGGAGATGATGGCACGACGGAAATAGGTGAAAGGATTCCTGTTCGCCGGCAGTTTCTGCCGAACCCGCTGAATTCCCGCCGAGTCGAGCCTGACGAACGGCAACGCGAAACGCGACCACAATTCCTGTTGCATCTGCTCAAGGACGTGGCGCGGGGTGACGACCAGGATGCGGTCACCGCGGCCACGCCGGACGAGTTCGGAGAGGATCATTCCGATCTCGAGGGTCTTGCCCAGGCCGACCGCGTCGGCCAGCAGGATCCGTGGCCGAAGATTGGCCGGATCGAGCGCTTTGCGCACAGCGGCCTGCTGGTAGCGCAGCGGCTTGGCCAGCGCCTGCGTGGACACGGAGAGGGATTCATCGCCGAGCGGGACCGCGGTTTTGCGGAACGTGGATTCGAGCCAGAGGCGCGCCCGGCGGTACTTCGGGCTGTCGTCGGCCACGACGAGTGCCTCGGCCGGGTCCAGCGGCTCGATGCGGTCCAGCGACCTGTAGAAGACGGCAGTGGTGTCCCGGACCAGCTCGCTGAGGCCTCGGGCCCGGATGAGCAGTCCGTCCGCTGTGTCCTCGGCAGTCTGGACGAGCCACTCCTCGTCCCGGACGACCACAACCGACCCCGGCGCTATTTCCAGCGGTTCCCCGGAACGATTCTCGCTCATGGTCGCCTCACCTCTGTCAGTCGTTGGGCAGCGTTGATCGTATCCAGATCAACACAGCCGGATGGAACCGCACGTACGGATTCTTTGCCGTCGTTCGGTTGTTGCGCCTATCAGCCGAAAGAGGGAATCGTCGCTGGCAGAGACCTCATATTTGCGTTGTCTCGTCCAGTATCTCGACGCTGGTTACCCTTTCGATGCGGCCTCGCACAGCAACCCCGGTGATGCGCACCTGCTGCTGGCGTCCATGCGCGCTGACGACGCTCTGGTACAGGTGATCGGGCAGCAAGACCCTTACCGGGCGTTCCGACGAGCCGTAGGCCGTCGAGAGCGGACCGCGGACCGTGGCCTGACCGCCCTCGCCGATATCCCGCCGGAGCTTGCTGACCGTACCCTCGATCGTGGTTTCACCGTCCGGGACCGCAACCTTTAGCTGCTCGGCGGCAGTCCGCAGCACTTCGATCCTGGCGGCATTGAAGCGGAACGAGCGCGCGGGAACGCTGGCCGGCAGGGACCGTGCCCAGCTGAACCGCATGTCATACGGGACGTTGTCCCGACCGAGCTTGGCGAGCGCATCGCACACATTCGAGGAGACCCCTTCGCCGGTACGACTGAGGAAGAGCCCGATGTCGTAATCGCGCAACGCCTCACCGGACGCGGCGTAGCACGCACGGACCGCGCTGTGCATCCGCAGTGCCACCTGACGGGCTAGAGGTATCTCGCCGTTCGTTGCGTTGTCGGGCAGGGCCAGTTGTGCCGCGATGGCCCAGCTTCCGGCCCGGGGCGTTCCGAGCCGAACAGACTTCGCGAAGTCGAGCACCGCGTCTGGCCGGCGCCCCTGTACGAGCATCGGTTCGGGGCTCAGCAGGGAGAAGGTCGATGAGACGACGAGCTCCTTCACACCAGCAAGCGCATCGGTCGCGTTAAACAGCGGGATGGTGCCGGAGGGGCCGCCGGGCAGGAGCCGGAACGAGAGTGTGTCGACACCGCCGGACTCCAGCTCGTCGAGCAGTAGCCGAACCGGTCGTTCCTCGACGGTGGCGACCGTGGCGAGGAGATCGGACACCCGGCTTGCGTAGTCCCGGAGAGCCCGGTCCCCGGGCACCAGCACCTGAAACTCTCCATCGGTCTCGCTGCGAGTCCATAGGGTCGCTCGTTCGAGCTGCTGTGCAAGAGACCAGCCGGTGGTCGACAGGTACTGGGCGAAGGCCTCGGGCTCAAGTGCCTCGGCGGTGCGCAGCTCATCCGCGCTGACGGGGGTCATGATGCGGGCACCCGCTGAATCGGCACCGGCTGCAGCAGAGTGCGGAGCGCCTTGACGGTCAACAGGTTCTGCTTCGGCACCCGCACCGTGATCGTCTTCTGGGAACCGTCCTCGATCACCGGTAGGTTGCGAAGGGACGCCCAGTAGCCGCAGTGGCTGAGCCGCGTGGCGGTCTCGTCCACGTGTGCGTACTGGTCAACGTCATCCGGCACGACGATGAGGAACAGATAGCGGGGCACCGAGAACCCCTCACCCGCCAGGTTGTTGTAGTTGCCGACTTCCATCGGGTACTGCCAGTAGAGATCGTTACCCTTGGGCGCGGACCATGACTTGACCTGCGCCTCGATCTTGGGAAATCGCGCCGTGCCCCGAACGCCGGGAAGATCAATCGAGAAGTCCACACCGGTGTGATCGACATCCTGCTGGCCGGCGATCAGGCCGGCGGCACTGACCAGCACCCGGACGAAGCTCTCTCCGAAGTAGCCCTGATGGTTGAACTTGTTGTACGCCATCCACCTTGTCCCGAGCCGGCAACCGAAGCAATCCGTGGGCGTAAAGATACTTCTTGTTACCTTGCGGGTGAAGTCCTGATGCCTATTGGCGGGATGGTCGTGCGGATGGCGGGTGCAAATTTTGGGTGATTTTAGAGGAAATGTCGCCTCAAGTCGACTGTCGAGTGGAGTTCTGGAAGGCGCTCGGATCCGTGTCGATGGCGGCCAGCCCTGGCGTCCTGTTTTGGACGACGGTCGCACGAAGATCGCTGACGCGGCCGGCGCGAGAGCTGATGCCCGGTGCCCCGCCATCTCCCGGACATCGACTTGCCGGATGGGGCTCGGGCGCGCAGTCTGCTTGTCCGAACGGCGATATCGTCCATGCGCGTCAGATTTGAGCCGGGGCTCGCTCGGGTGGGCGCGGTCGCGCGGTTGCGTGGACCAGGCGTCCCGCAACTGCGGTTGTGGAAATCGGGACACGACGATCAGTTGACGTCGCTCAGTGACTTATTCGGGTTATGGCGAGAGCGATGCAGGTATTCGGCTACTCGCGAGTTTTGCCTGACCGTCGAGGAGTGCGGGTTTGTTGCCGTGAGCGGGGGCGCGGAGGCTGAGTAACCTCGGGTGCCCGCATTTCGTTCACCATTACCCAGGCCACCTGTTCGACTGTCACATCGATTTGTGAGCGGCGAAGATCAGACTTGATCCGGGACGGGCTGACTTTGGGTCGATTCGGTCCCTTTGCGCGACGCCTCACGGCCCGCGCGATGGCATCAACAATGGCTGGTAGCGGCCGGTTCGACATTCTCGCGGCCAGTTCCTTCATGCTCTCTAGCGGCAGGCTTAGATGCACTCGCCGCCCGGTGTCATCGTCATAGACCACTGTGAACCCCTGAATTCGACAGTAGGAATGTTGCCGCGCGCCGGTCTATGACAGATCTGGGTCATGGCCCTGCCAGATGGTGTCCCGGGCGCGCCGCCCGCAACGCCCCCGCGGTGCGAAATGATCCAGGGTGCCGGACTAGAGAAGGGATCACGCCACGGCTTACGTCGCGATCATCGACCCCCTCCCGATGTTCAGAGAGGGGGTGGCCAACGTGCTGTCCGCCGCCGGCCATCAGGTCGAGACGCCCACGGACCCCGTTAGCTGGGCCGCTCGACGGCCGTCGGCCTTGGTTCTGCTGACCATGGCTGGCATACCGCAATGGCGACTACTTGACGGCCTGCGGACGGTTCAGGTCATCGCACTTGTCGACGAAGGTTCCGCCTCTGACGGCGTCCGCGCGGTGCGGGCTGGCGCACGCTCAGTTCTCCCACGGGGCGTTGCCCATGACTCGCTGCGCCGAGCTGTCGAAGCCACCATAGACGGCCAGTCAGTCCTGCCTACGGCAGTGGTGTCTCTGCTCGCCAACGGCGGTGAACAGCAGGCCGGGGCAGTCGATCCGGATCGGATCGCATGGCTCGGGAAGTTGGCGTCGGGCATGACGGTGGCTCAGCTGGCTACCCAGATGGGGTACTCCGAGCGAGCCATGTTCCGGTTGCTGGCCGCGCTGTACCGGGAGATAGGCGCAAGTAACCGGATAGAGGCTGTCGTGCATGCCCGCGATCGCGGCTGGATCTAGGGGCTTCGGAGGGCGTCAATCGCGGGCTGGAGCATCCCGGGCCGGGGCCCGGACTCATCGAGTTTCTGCACGAGGAACACCATCCGGGCGATCAGTCCAGGCGCGTGTGGTTTGTGCCGCAGGTCTACCACACCCAGCGAGCGTTTGGCCGTTTCCATGTCACCGTGACCGGCGACGAACAGCCCGCACATCGCGAATCCGTGGAAGTGCCGGGCGCCGAAGTCGCTCGGGGCGCCAGGTTCTCGGTCGATGCGAGTTGCTGCCCCGGCTCGGAGTTCGTTGAAGTGCTGGGTAGCTGCGTCGTGATCGCCGACCAGGCGGGTGGTCAGCGCGAGCAGGGCCGGTATGACGAGATGACGGCCTTCAGGGCGGTATCGTACGGCTCTTCGGATCTCCTGAGCGGCCTGCGGGTATCGTCCACGCTGCAGCTGAGCGACGCATAGGGTTGTTCGGGATTGCAGCAAAACTGCTTGGTCCTGGACACGGTAGGCGAGGCTGATGGCTTCGCGGGCCGCGGCCTCCGCCTCATCGACATTGCCGTCTACCAGGCCTTCAGTCAGCCGTAGGTCGGCTAATGCATCCAGGTAGACAGCCCGGTGCCAGGCTTTCCCGCTGCTAGAGAGCTCTTCGGCCCGCGCCAACCACTGGCGAGCTTGGCCGAGGTCGGCGGACCCATCGTGTTCGGCATGCCAGCGGGCCAATCGCACGGCCGCAGTGACCGCTTGGACTCGGGCCTCCCAGTTCGTCGTGACCAGCTTCGCGAGCTCGTCGATGCTGAAGACCTGATTCGCGCGCGTGATTGCGGCAGTGAAATCGCCCCGACGTCGATGGCAGTCGGCCAGGCCGATGAGCGACTTCATCACGGCGAGCTGGTTGCCCGCCTCGGCCGCCTTCGCCAGCGCTATCTCGTTGGAGCGCTGCGCACGGCCCATATCGTTGGCGGCCCAATACATGTCGGCGATGTTCGCCTGCAATTGGGCCATGACCGCGGGCGGGGTATCAGGTCCGGCGAGCCGCAGTGCACGTTTGTACGCTTTGCCAGCCCGGTCCAGCTTGCCCATGTCGACGTAGATGCCGCCGAGAGCATCCTCGTTGTGCATCTCCTGCCGCGTCGTGTCGAGTCGCCCACGAATCTGCTCGCGCCGGCGCAGCAACAGCCTGGCGCAGTTCCACTGCACCAGGTACTTGTCGATCTTAGCAATCTCGTCGCAAGCAGCGCCATGAGCGCTGGCATCGATCAGGCAGTCCACCTCGGCGAGGTGGTAGCGGAGGTCGTCCACCCGCCGCGGAGCGGGCTGAGATTCCCTGTACGCGGCCAGGACATCGGCGGCGGCGTCGTACAACTCCAACCGCTTCGACTGCCGGACGGTATGGATAACAATCGTCGCTTCCGCAGGTGAGATGAAGTAAAAATCTCCCTGTTGGCCGATCACTCGACGGCCTGAGAGGTTATCGAGGGACTGGCGAACCATGCTCTCTGGCTCTTCCACCAGCTTCGCGATGATCACGGCAGGCAGCGGCACTCGGAGCGCGGCGAGTGCGCGCATAGTTCGCCTCGCGACTCGGGGCATGCCCTTAAGAAGTCGCTTGATCAGCCAAGCAACTGGCTCTTCGCGGTATCTGTACAGCTCCACGACAAGTTCCGGCAGGGTCATGACGGGGTGCTCGCACACCGAGGCACAGATGAGCTCAGCCATCCGCGGATTACCGCCGGCCGATTCCCACAACGACCCCTGCTCGGCGTTCGGCAGGTCGTCCAGCTGTCTGCCCATACGCGGATGCAAGGCGCGCAGCATGTCTAGGAAGTCGTTCTCCTCCATAAGGGGAACGACCACAGGCTCATTGTCGGGCCAGGACTGTGTCGACGGCAGCACGGCACCGTGCTCCGTTTCGAGCACAACCGATACGCGGTGGCCCGGTTCCGTGCTGATCATGTCAAAGGCTTCGGCTAGGTCAGGATCGGCGATCTGATGGGTATCTGGCTCCAGCAGGTTCTCCGCTTCCGCGACGGTGACGACGACCGGTGTGTTCCGCAGCTTGCGCAACACGGACTCGAGTAGCACCAACGGTGAACCGGATCTGACCGGAGCACGTCGGGCACTGATGAGCTCAACCAAGGTCCGCAGGTCCAGGCTTCGATTTGCGGTAGCGTGGTGTCGCTCGGCCCGCAGCCCATCCCTACCGTGATGCTTGGCCACATCCTCCAGCACCACATCGACCAGCTTGGTCTTGCCGATGCCACGCTTCCCCTCGACGGAAACGACCCCATGCGGGCCGTACGCCAATCGATAGGTTAGGTCTTCACGCTCGAAATATCGGTCGATGATTGGAGGCGTGGGCCCGTCGGGGTCCCGAGAGATCCGCGGGGGGTCCTCGTACTGCTCGCATACCTCCTCGAACCGGTGCGCAGCGGCGACCGCGAGCTCATAACACCAGCGCTTGACTTCCTCAGGATTCTTCACTCGCCGATCACGTCCGACGTGGCGGAGGGCGACACCGACCAACGCGAGCAGACATTGCTCGCGCATGTGCCGGGAGAGTCCCCGCCGTCTCGGGAAGCTATCGGCGCAGGCGTTATGGATCGCCGCACTGACAAGAGCGAAGTCGCCGACCTCGGGAGAAATATCCGGGTTGCCGGGGTTGACGATCGCCTTAATAATCTCTCCGCGTACCGCCGGTCGATCGGCGAACTCGTCGAGAGCTAATCCCACAAGCAGATGCATCGGATCGCGGGCCAGCGGGGCGTCCTGGCTGAAGTGGTCGTAGTCGATCAGGTGAAACCCGCTGGACTCGACCCGAAGGTTGGCAGGGATGAGGATGTTACGCGAGCTCAAGTCACCGTGCGCCTTGCCCAGTAGCACGCTCTGGACCACCTGACGGCCCGCCTTGCCAGCCAGTAGGGCGATCGGCGAGAAGTCGTCCAAGTGCGATGCTGCACGAATCCAACGGAGCGCTGGCCCACGCCATCGACCGACGATGCGGGCGACCACAGATCGTGCGGACCGGTTGACCGGGATCGGCTTACCTTCGTTCCATTCACCAACCACCGCCCGGACGATGAAGCCGTAGTCGACCGTCCGGCCTCGGGCACGGAGGTCCTCCAACGACAGAAGATCATCAACGTCGTCGCCGGCGATCTGCATGTAGACGGCGCATCTGTTGCCGCCGAGCGGGATCCGCTCCCTCTCGACCGTGGCCAGATGTTGCGCGACGAAGGCGTTCTCCCCAAGTAGTGCTGCTTCCATGCGCTGTTGTTGCTCATCGGTGCTGAACTTGAGGATGCGGTGGTCGGGCCCGTCCTCGTAGCGGATGATACTGGCTACCGGGTAGTCACTGCGGCCGGCGCCGAACCACTTCACGTGCTGGAGTTGGCAGTTACGTGTCTCCAGAGCCTTAGCCAGCGCATCGAGAAGCTTCTTGTGTGCCTTACCCGGTCCCCGGTCCCATGCAGGCCGGTCCATGAGGCGCTCCATCTTGTCAATCTAACCGGCCATGGATATCAACTGAACCGGTGAGGCGTGGCAGGCTTTCGGCATGAGGATGAGTGCCTGGCGACCACGCGGAATCGTGGTTCTCGCCGTCGTGCTGTTTCTGCTCGCGACCGGTGTCACGGTCGCCGGGATCCTGTTGTTGATCGGCGCGCCGACAGCCTCCGGGGTCTGGTCTGAGATCGGACGGTGGTTGCTTCAGCTCGGTACGGTGCTGGCCGGCACTGGCCTCATCACTGCGGTGTTTCGGCAAGTCGACATCACCCGGGCGAGGAGGGAGTCGTGGACGGCAATCCTGCAAGACCTCGTCGTAGGTCAAGACGCGATCGAAGGCGCGGCGATGCGTCTGGTCTCGACACCGGATGCCAGGACATACGCGGATCTCGTGGAGCGATGCCGCGAAATGCGGGCGTTGCTGCGGCGGGTCATCGCCCTGCCTGAGGTGTACAACAGTGACGGCACGCTGCGGCAGCAGATCCACCGAATGCGGCACTACCTCAAGCCGATCGTGAAGGAGCACGAGCTCAGGCTGCTGCGCGTCAGCCGGCAGGAATCGCTGGACAAGAAGATCTTGGAGATGAGGATCCAGAGCTTGGCGAAGAACACCGATAGATCCCAGTCAGCAAACTCTGAGCAAATGTTTCGGCCGATGGGAGTCAGTAAGATCCTTCGCGACGAGGACGAGTTTCCAGCTCTGGCAGCATTTCTCCGCGACTTCGACGATACCGAAGGAGAATTTCGGCCACAAAGCGAGATCGACAAGGCTTACGAAGACGTCAAGGTCATCCTGCGGAGGAACTCGGGCGCCTACAGAACGCGGCGTGCGGGATGATCCGGAAGCCGTCTACGTGCCTGAGGAGGAACGTGGACCGGCAGGGGTCTCTGCGCTGCTGAGATGCCAGTGGTCGGCCCTGAGTTGGGCGCCGCTGGCGCGCGGTCGGCATCCCGGCAGCATTTGTCGTCATTTAGCGGCTACTAACTCGATCCACGTTGACCATGCTCCGAGCACCGGCGTGTGTGTTACGAGTTCGAGTCGATCCTCGGACACCAGTCATGGTGGAATTTCACCATGAGGGGCGGCAGCCGAATCGGTTGATCGATTCGGCTATTAGTCGTTACCGGCTTTTGGGATATGTGCGCGCGGCTGCCTGCGGGCGGCGATCATGGACGGTATGAGCCCCGAGCGGTCTCACGATGCCGGCCGCGAGCAGGTGATGGGGGCGCTTCTGCCGCCTGATCGGCCGTCTGCTGATCTCAAGCGGGCTGCGATGCCGGCCCTGCCCCGTCCTTCGCTAGTTGGTGTTGCTGCCGCTGACGGCGGCGCGCTCGACGTGGCGCGTTGTGACCGATCGGGCCGGGTGTCCGCGCGACGACTGCTCCGGGCGCTTGGCTGGCCGCCGGGACACCGCATCACTGGACGTTTTGTTCAGGGATGCGGTGATTAGGAGGGCTTCGCATGTCGACTGGGGCCTCGCCTGGCCCGATCCGGCCGATTTGCCTCACTCGTCCGCATGGGCATTCGTCCGATTGACGTCGGCTCTCGCCCAGCAACGGTGTGCGGCGAGTGTCTGATCTCGGTTCGTGTCCCCTGTAACCGGCGCGGCTCCGGTTCGGACCGCGGGAGTGCCTCCGGGCGGCGGTCCACCACCATCAACCCGTCTACATCTGGTGGTGGTCATACTGGCACCGCGCCAAGCTTGACTCAGCCGCTACAAACGCCGTGGCTGAGCATCCAGCTGACTGCCTTTGCAGTTTCAGTGGCGCGCGGGTGCTTGCTGCCGCATGACGAATGTGGCGTGGAACAGCTGGTCGCCGATGAACTCGCCGAAGGCGTAGAAGCCGGAGTCGTCAAGGTAGTCGATGCGATCCCCGTCGAGCCAGTAGCGGCCGGTGTAAGCATGTTCGCGCCCACCGCGGGTCTCGTCGTAGCGTCCTCGCGGGAGCAACTCCTGATGGAGCCAGTCGTTTTGGTCGACCCATACTCCGATCCGGGCGCCTTCGGGGTTCGCCGGCCGGTCCAGCGGGTCACCATCGCGGATCATCACCTGGCCCCGGGTCAGCAGCGCGCGGACGTCACGGCGGGTCACGATGACACGCCACCAGGGCGTGCCGAGTTCAGGCATCGCCGCCTGAGGTACCAGGAGCAGGTCGGCCGGGATGCCCGGTTCGACGCGCCCGACCATGTGCCCCCGATTCCCACCGATCGCGGGCACCACCGCAACCAGGCCGAGACCCGAGCCGTCGATCACCTCGGAGTCCGGTCCGGCGGCGGTGACGTAGCCGTCCCTCACCCGTACGTCCGCGAGCAGGCTCCCCGCAGGGCCATGGACCTGAACGTTTTTGAACAGCACGGTTCCTCCTGCAGAAGTGGTGGCCGACGTCCGGGTGACCCCGGCCGAGCACGCCTGCTGAGATATGACCGTCACGGCTACGACGGTCGCGGCAAGCGCACGAAGACCTCCGCGCACCACGGTTCTCCTCTCGGCCGGACCCTGCATCCAGGATCGGAAGTTCGCGCCCGGTTCGCATCGGTGATTGTCGCCTATCGCCGCTGGGACAGGCGACCAGCACGGATACCCGGGACTCGGCAGGCGGCAAGTGTGTTACCTACCGCGCTCACCTCAGCGGGGCCGGCAGGCCGGCATCCGCCCGCGGCCAAGGCCGGAGCCGCGCGTGGGGACCGACGGTCGGGAACCGTCTGACGATCACCTGCGGCGACGGTGGCAACGAGCTGGGCAGCTTTGAACAGGGCTCAGGGCGAACCCGCACCCGTCCGGCATCACCGTCCGCCGTCCGCCGTTTCTCGGTACATGTCGCGCAGTTCGCGGCGCGATTTGACACCGAGCTTGGCGAAGATGCTGCGCAGGTGCGCGTCGACCGTACGCGGACTGATGAACAGCTCGGCCGCCGCCTCCTTGCTGGTTGCTCCGCGCGCGACCAAACGGGTCACCGCCTGCTCCTGAGCGGTCAGCGCCGCCTCTCCGGCGTTGTGGCGCCGGACCACTCCGGTGGCAGCGCGCAGTGCGCGACTGGCTCGGCCGGCGAAATCCCGGGCGCCCATGGACAGGAACATCTCGTGTGCGGCTTCCAACTGCTCGCGTGCCCTGCCCTTGTGCTCCTCGCCGTGGAGCCATTCGCCGTAAGCGAGACGGGCTCGCGCCAAGTGGATTCGGCCGCTGGTGCGGGCCAGATATGTGATCGACTCCTGGTAGGCGGTGTCCGCCTCGTCGCCGGCACTCACCAGCGCACGGATGTAGCGCGCTGTTCCGGTGCACCAGTCGGTGTCGAGTCCGGCAGCGACCTGTTCCAGACGCCGGACCACCTCGAGCGCTTCCTCCCGCTGGCCGGACCGCGCGGTGGCCTCGACGAACTCCGGGATCAGCCAGACCGGGAAGCTGGGCTCGTCGAGGTGGACCGCTGTCCGGCAGGCGTCGGCCGCGGCCTCGAACTCGCCCATGCCGTTGAAATGGACAGCGGTGGCGTACTCCGCGGCGGTCAGCAGCCGGCCCTCGCCGCGGGCGGTCGCGTCGGCTGCGGCCTGCTCGGTGAGCTTCCGTACCCGCTGCCGATCGCCCTGCCAGGCGGCGATGGCCATGTCGACGAAAGCCATTCGCGGCGCTCCGATCTCGTCCGATACGGCGTACGCCTCGTCGACGAGACGCTGGGCCGGCGGGAACCGGCCCTCGTGGACGAGACTCAGCGCCCGATAGCTCAACGCGACCGGCATCGCGGCGAGCGCACCGTTGTCCCGGGCGTAGTCGAGTTGCTGGCGGGCGAGCGCGACGAAGATCCGGTCGTCCCAGATGTCCTCGGCGGCGCTGCACGCCAGCCACAGCTCGCCGATGCCGAAACGCTCGTCGGCCCGAGTGTCCTGACCGGCTTCGCTGCCATGCTTCATGTAGAGGGCGAGAACAGGCCGAATAGCCTGCTGGTCGACCTTGCCGCCGTTGGTGATCCTGGAGATCAACCCGTCCAGCAGCCGGTCCAGCGGGCGCTTACGGTCCTCAACGACCGGCAGACCCAGGACGGCCTCGGCAAGGTCCACGGTCAGTGACCAGGTGGCGATCCGCCCCAGGAACGTCGCCGCAGCGAGGGCATCGAAGAGGACGTCGCGGCCGAGCAGTACGTCGAAGGGACCGACGGCCTTGGCGGCCGCGATCAGTTCACGAACGGCCGACTCGTCGCGGCCTCGGTCGAAGGCGACCCGGGCGCGGACCACCTGCGCTTCGGCGTGCACCACCGGATCGTGCCCGGCGGCCTCGGCCTCGGCGACCAGCCGCAGAGCGCGGCTGAAGTCGCCGCATTCGCGACGGGCGAGGGCGGCGGCAAGAAGGCGCCGGGCCCGGGCGCCGATGTCGGGCGTCAGGGCCGCGGACTGTTCGAGAAACGCCCCGGAGGCGGCCAGGCCGCCACGGGCCCGGGCCCGGTTTGCCAGCCGCTCGAGTTCCTCTGCCAGCCGCTCGTCCGGCTCGACCGCCGCCTGCGCCGCATGCCATGCCCGGCGTTCGGGGTCGATGAGCGGATCGGTGGCCAGGGCCAGCGCGTCGTGTACGGCACGGCGGTCGTCACTCGTGGCCGATTCGTAGATCGCGGAGCGCACCAGCGGGTGCCGGAACCGGATCCGGATGTCGGTCTGCATCAGCCCGGAGTCCACCCCGTGCGACGCCGAGACCGGGTCGAGCCCGAGATGACGCGCCGCACGCCACACGACCACCGGGTCGCCCGTCGGATCCGCCGACGCGACCAGCAGGAACAGGCGGGCGTGGGCCGGTAGCCGTTCCAGGCGCTCCTGGAAGCCCGCCTCCAGGGTGCGGGGCAGCTGAGCGCCTGCGGGGATGCCGAAGCCGCCGGCCAGAGCCCCCATGTCCGCGCTGCGCGGCAGCTCCAGCAGGGCCAGCGGATTGCCTTGAGCCTCGGCGAGGATGCGATCCCGAACGCGTGGGTCGAGCGGAGCACGCAGACTGGTCCGCAGCAGGATGCGGGCGTCGGTGTCCTCGAGGCCGTGCAGCCGTAGCACGGTCACACCGTTGAGCACGTCCGAGGTGAGCGGCTCCCGGGCCACGAAGATCAGGGACACCGCCATGCCGCCCAACCGGCGGGCTACGAAGGCCAGCGCCTGCGACGAGGCGTCGTCCAGCCAGTGGGCGTCGTCGACGACACAGATCACGGGGAGATCCTCGGCCGTCCCGGCGAGCAGATTCAGCGTCCCGAGGGCGACCAGCACCGACGACGGCGCCACGGTCTTCCCCATCCCCATCCCCAACGCGGAGGCGACCGCCTGGGCCTGTTGCTCCGGCAGGGACTCGATGCTGTCGGTCAGCGGCTGTAGCAGCTGTTGCAGGGCCGCGTACGGCAACTCCATGTCGTACTGAGCGCCGACGGTCTGCAGGACTCGCACACCGGTCACGGCTTGGATCGTCTCGCCGACGAGTGCGGTCTTGCCGATGCCGGCCGGCCCGGTGACGAGGATGGCGCCGCCGGTCGCACGACGGGCCGCCTCGATGTGTTCGCGTAGTGCGGCGCGCTCCTGGCGTCGTCCAAGGAAGGTCATGCTTGATCGGGCACCGGGGTCCACGCGCCGGCAGAGTTCAACATTCGGACGAGCCTACGAGCGGAAACGGTCCACACCTTTGCCGGCGTGCGTCGACCTGATCACATCCGGCCGCCAGCACGTCGCTTTGCCTACCCAAAGGGCGTTTTCGGCCATCCTGGGTGTCCAGCGTCACCCCCACCGGTCCTCCGGCAGGCGATACCAGGCGAAGTGCGGTCCGTAGCCGTTGCCGGCGATGGCACGGACCAGGCGCAGGTGCTGCTCCAGCAGTGCGGCACGGCTGAGATCCCCGATGAACACCGGGGTGAACCCGATGTCGCGGATCAGATGCTCGGTGACCGGCCGCGCCGCCGCGTCGGCGGCGTACAGGTGGCTCGGGCGGATCGGCTGGCGCTCGATATCGTCGTACAACAACGCGTAGTCGGTGTTGAACGCCTTCGCGACCGGACCACCGACCAGCGACTGCACCAGGTGCGCCAGGGACGGGTGCCCGGCCGGCGGCGGGCCCTGAAGGTTCGTCGCATCGATGGTCATCGCGCCGCGATAGCCGCGCACGTGCCACAGGGCCCGGGGAATCGCGGCAGCCGGCACGGCGATGACGAGTACGTCGGCGCGGGTGACGTCCCCGCCGTCGCGTCCCAGCGTCGTGACCTGATGGCCGGTCTTCGTCCAGAACCGGGACAGGGCTGAACCGAGATGCCCGCGCCCTACGACTGCGATCTCCATCTGGCACCCTCCTGATTCCTCTGACGCGGCAGCGGTGGTGCGATGGCGGCTCACTCTCCCGGACCTCGGTGCGCGTGGAATCGGTGACGTCGCCTATCCGAGCCGTCGGAGTCCGGCGACGGCGCCAGGCTCCCGGAACAGTGGATGGGCTCGGCACTTCTAGGCGAAAGCCGCCGATTCGACGCGGTCGCCTCGGCTGTCATCGTCGGATCAGCCGATCACGGCCGCCGGTGGTACGACGCCGGCCTCTCTCCCCGCAGTGCCAGAACCAGGAGGAACAACCCATGACCGACCGCACCGCCACCCTGGCCGGCCTGCGTCAGCGGGCAGCTGACCCGCAGCGCCGGATCCTGTTCACCAACGCCACAATCATCTCGATGGACCCGCAGATCGGGATCCTCCGCCGCGGCGACTTGCTGGTGGAGGGAGCCCGGATCGCCGCGGTGGCTCCCGACCTGCGCTCGCAGGGTGCCGGCGACGGTGCGGTCGTCATCGACGCGACCGGCGCCATCCTGTGCCCCGGCTTCGTCGACACCCACCGCCACTCCTGGCAGGCGGCCCTGCGGCGGATCATGCCCGATGTCAACGACCTCGGCGAGTACGTCATGTCCACCCTCGCCCGGTACGCGCCGGTCTATCAGCCCCAGGACATCTATCTCGGCACCCGGCTCGCCGCGCTCAGCGCCATCGACAGCGGCATCACCTGCCTGCTCGACTTCTCGCACAACGCCCGTACCGCCGCGCACTCCGACCACGCCATCCAGGCGCTGCTGGACAGCGGCATCCGCGGTGTCCACGCCTCGATGCGGCCACACTTCGGCGACTGGGACGGGCAGTGGCCGGCCGACCTCACCCGCCTGCAGCAGCAGTACTTCAGCTCCGCGGACCAATTGCTCACGCTGCGCCTGGCGGCTCTCGCCACGGACGAAATCGCCGGTCCGGACCTGGCCTACGGGCCGCGGCTGGCGCAGGTCGCCCGCGACCTGGGCATCGGCGTCAGCATCGACGCCGTCTTCGGTACCACGTCGTCCACCGCGATTCTCGGCTGGGCGCGCGACGGTCTGCTCAACCCCGGCGTCACCCTCATCCATTCGACCGGCCTCACCGGTGAGGCCTGGAAGGTGATCGGGGACACCGGCGGCACCGTGGCGCTGGCCCCGGTCTCCGAGGCCCAGATTGGTCTGGAGACCGCGGTGCCCGCCGTCGACGAAGCCCTCGCCGTCGGCATCCGCCCGGGCCTGAGCATCGACGTGGAGGTCGCCCTGCCGGGCGACATGTTCATCCAGATGCGCACCCTGCTCTCCATCCAACGCATGCGCGCCGTCAGCGCCGGCTACGGCACCGATCAGATCCCTCCCCGGATCACCACACACGATGTGCTCGACTTCGCCACCCTGCAGGGTGCGCGCACCAACGGCCTGGAATCGGTGACCGGCTCGCTGACCCCCGGCAAGCAGGCGGACCTGCTGCTGATCCGCGCCGACGACCTCAACAACATGCCGCTCAACGACCCGATCGGTACGGTCGTGCTGGGCAGCGACGCCCGCAATATCGACGCTGTCTTCATCGCCGGGCAGGTCCGCAAGTGGGAGGGCGCCGTTCTGGACGTCGACCTGCCGGCACTCAGGAACGACATCGAGGCGTCCCGCGACCGGCTGCTCGCCGCCGCGCAGTGAGGCCCCGCAGTCCCCGGGTCCGCCCGCCCGGGGACTGCGCCGGCGCGGCGTTCAGGCCGGAATCGCCGTGAGCGCCGCGTCGGTCGCCGGCCCGGTGAGGTCGCCGAGGTCGGCAAGCTCCCGCCGGGAGGTGACACGCAGCTTGGCGAAGACGTTACGCAGGTGCGCCTCCACGGTGCGCGGGCTCAGGTACAACGCCTGCGCCACCTCCCGGTTCGTGGCGCCGCCGGCGACCAGCCGGGCTACGGCGAGTTCCTGAGCGGTGAGCTGGCCGGCGGACTGACCACCGCCCCGTCGCAGACTCATTCCCGTCGCGGCCAGTTCCCGCGCGGCGCGCTCGGCGAAAGCGGCGGCCCCGATCGCGGTGAGCTGACGGTGCGCCAGACGCAGCTGGACGCGGGCCTCGCGTTTGCGCCTTTCCCGGCGCAGCCACTCCCCGTAGAGCAGGTGCGCCCGTGCCAGCCGCGGCACGGCGTTACTGTTCGTCAGCTCGTCAAGCGCCATCCGGTAATGGTCTTCGGCCTGGGCGCCGGGTGTGACCAGGGCACCGCACAACGCGGCCAGCCCGCGGCTCCAGGCGGACGGGTGAAGCTGTGCCCGCTGCGACAGCCGCCGCGCCAACGGCTCGGCGATCTCCGGCCGGCCGGCCCGGACCGCGGCTTCGACGACCTCCACCGGCAGCCAGGCGTGAAAGCCGCCCTCGTCGAGTTCAGCCGCGAGCCGGCCCGCCTCGAGGGCGTCGGCATACCGGCCCAGCCCGTTGAACAACACCGTTCTGGCGTAATCGAAGCCGGTCAAGGACCAACCCTCACCGCGGGCGACCATGCCGGGCGTCCGCTCGGTGATCAGCCGTTCCACATGGCTCTGCCCGCCCTGCCATGCGGCGACGGCGACACTGACGTGCGGCAGCGGGGGGACCCCGATGGCGGCGGCTGACGTGTCACCGTCGTCGGCCAGAGCTGCTGCCTCCGCGAACTCACCGGCGTGCAGATGCCAGAGCGCCTGGTAGGCGGCGATGACCGGAACCGATCCGAGGGCGCCGTCCTGCCGGGCCCTCACCAGCTGATGCCGCGTGGCCGCCCGGAATCCGTCCTCGTCCCATGCGTCGCCGGCCTGCCTGGCGAGGTGTCCCAGGACGGCGAGATCGCCTTCGCCCGCACCGGCTGGCGTCGCGGTGAGCGTTGCCCTGAGCTGCGTCACGATCTGTGGGTCGGCGAATCGTCCCTGCAGAACGGTGACCGCGTACGCATCCCGCCGGATTCGGCGTGCCTCGGCGGGATCGCTGAGCTCCGCCGCCTCCGCGGCCGCTAGCAGCATGCGCAGGGCTTCGCGGTTGTGTCCCTTGGCCAGGACTATCCGCGCTTCCAGTACGTCGGCCGCGGCCGAACTGCCGGTGTACGTGGCATGTGTGCGCGCCGCGATCGTCAGCGCCGTCGCGGCTTCAAGGTTCCCGCTGAGCCGGTGGGCGTCCGCCGCGGCCAGCAGACGGCTGCGCCGCCGATCCGCGTCCGGTGTGCGGGCGGCCGCCAGACCGAGCAGGACGGCCGCGGCCGGCAGCCCGCCACGCCGCCGTGCGTCCGGAGCCGCGTCGGCGAGTTCCTGAGCGACGTCTTCGTCGAGGGCGTCGCTGGCGAATGCCCGGTGCCAAGCACGCCGGTCCGGGTCAGTCCGCGGGTCGATGACCGCGGAGATCGCCCGGTGCACTGCCTGACGGCCTTCCGGGGTGGCCGCGTGATAGACGGTGTGGCGGGTGTGGGGGTTCGGGAACCTCACATGCGAGTCGATGGTGAGCAGACCCGCCTCTTCCACCGTGCGGAGCGTGTCCTCGGGCAGGCCGAGGTGCCGCGCCGCGGCGGCCAGCAGCGCCGGATCACCGGTCGGGTCCGCGGCGGCCACGGTGAGCAGTTGTCTGGTCGCATCGGGCAGTGTGGCCAGCACCGGAAATGGGGTTTCCAGCGCATTGGTCCAGCTCGGCGGCGGTGGGCAGTCGTATCCTCCGCCGAACGCCCACGGCGTCGTCGCGGTGAAGTCGGTCAGCAGGCCCGGATTGCCGCGCGCCTCGGCGACGAGGCGCTCTCTCACCCGGGGATCCATCGGGGTGAGCGCGCGGGTGGTCAGGAAGTCCCTGGCGGCGGCATCGCTGAGCCGGGCCGGGGTCACCGCGGGGAGTCCGTCGAACGACGTGGCGGCACCGTCGCGGTGCGCGAACAGCAGGAGCACCGGGAGCCCGGCCAGCCGGGGTGCGACGCTGCGCAGCACGGCCAGCGTGGCGAGGTCGATCCATTGAGCGTTCTCGACCACGCACACGACCGGGCCGCACCGCGCGGCGTCCGCCAGCCAGCTCAGTAGCTCCGCGATGAGGACCGGGGTCTTCTCCAGCGGCAGATCGGCGGAGTTCACCACCTGGTGCAGGACGGGCGCCGACGAGGCGAGGTTGTCGCCGCGAGGGCCGAGCGCGCAGGACAGCAGGTGCAACCCGGCGAAGGGCACCTTGCGCTCGTGGTGGCTCCCCACCACCCGCAGGATCGTGAAACCCGCGGCGTACGTCCTCAGCGAGTGCTCGACGAGTGCGGACTTGCCGATCCCCTCGGCGCCCCGGATCACGGCCGCGGTGCCCGACCCGGCGCGCACGGCGTCGAACAGCCGGCCGATACGGGCGAGGTCCTCGTCACGTTCGTACAGCGTGGCGCTGGCGCTCATCGGCCGGTTCCCAGGTCACATGGTGCGGCGATGGTGCGCATTCGGCTTCCCCCACGTACGGCTGTCTTCTCCTGGTCCCTTCATCGAAGCCGTTCCGCCATCCGGAGACCAGGAAGAAGACACGAAGAGTTGGCCCGCCGCGGGCTCGGCGCGCAGCTGCCGGTGGAGGTCGCCCCCCACGACCTCCACCGGCAGCCGCCGCCCCGCGCGGTGCTGGACCTAGATGATCTGCTCGGTGGGCAGGATGGTGATCTCGGTGAGGTTCACGTGCTTGGGTACCGAGGCCAGGAACGCGACGGTCTCGGCGATGTCAGCGGACTGCAGCACGTCGATCTGCTTGATCAGGTCCGCCATCAGCTTGGTGGCGTCGGGATCGGTGACGTGCAGTGGCAGCTCGGTGTCGACCATGCCGGGCTCGACGGCCGACACACGCACCTTCTTGCGCCCGAGTTCGGTGCGCAGCACCCGAGCCAGGTGACTGAGGTAGGCCTTCGTGCCGGAGTACACCTGGAACTTCTCCAGGACGCGGGTGGCGGCGATCGACGACGTGAAGATCAGGTCTGCGGAGCCACCGGCAGCGGCCGCCGACTCGAGGTCGTGCACGAACGCCTGAACGGTGTTCATGACACCCTTGACGTTCAGGTTGATCTGCTCGTCCCAGTCGTCGATCGTCAGGTCGCCGATCGGGGAGACGTGCTGGACCCCGGCGTTGGCGAACACCAGGTCCACGGTGCCGAACTCGTCGTGCACGGCCTCGACGGCGCGGGCCAGCGCGGCGCGGTCGGTGACGTCGGTCGGCACCGCCAGCGCGTGGCCGCCGCGCTCGGTGATGCGAGCGACGGCCGCGGTGAGGCGGTCCTCGCGGCGGGCCAGCAGAGCGACGTTGGCGCCCAGCACGGCGAGCCGCTCAGCGGTCGCCTCGCCGATGCCACTGGACGCGCCGGTCACCACCGCGATGCGGCCGGAAAGCGGGCTTCCCGTCAGAACGGTGCTCATGGTCGGTTTCCTTTCCTGGGGTGAACTGGTGTCAGTTGTGAACGGGCAGACCGGCCGACTCGCCGCCGTCGGCGATGAACTCGGCCCCGGTGCTGAAGGCGGAGTCGTCGCTGGCGAGGAAGAGCACCAGCGGGGTCAGCTCGGTGTCGGTGGCGGTGCGATGCAGCGCGACGTTGGCGGTGTTGTCACCGAGCTCCTCCGTCATCGGTGTGCGCACGAAACCGGGGTGCACCGAGTTGACGCGGATGCCGTACTGGCCGAGGTCGAGGGCCGAGGTCTTCGTGAGGCCACGGATGCCCCACTTCGAGGTCGTGTACGCGGGTAGCCACGCATATCCGGTCATTCCCGCCGTCGAGGAGACATTGATGATCGAGCCACCGCCGGCTGCCTTCAAGGCCGGGATGACCGCTTTCGTGCCGTTCCAGATGCCGGTCAGGTTGACGCCGATGACCTCGTCCCACAGTTCGTGGGAGTGCGTCTCGATGGACTCGCGCCGGAAGATGCCGGCGTTGTTCACCAGCACATCGAGCCGGCCGAACCGCTCCACCGTCTGCGCGACGACGTCGGTCCAGCGCGCGCGGTCACGGACGTCGAGTTCGGCGAAGAACGCCCGGTCGCCGAGCTCGTCGGCCAGCTCGGCACCGAGATCGGCGAGCACGTCGGCGATGACGACGCTCGCTCCCTCCCGCACGAACCGGCGGGCGTGCGCCGCACCCATGCCGCGGGCGCCGCCGGTGATGATGGCTACTTTGCCGTCGAGCTTTCCCATTGCTCCTCCTTGAGCCTCAGTGCCGGATGAGTGATGTGGTGCGTGCTGCGAGCGCAGCCGCAACAGAGGGATCGCGTGCCTCGTCGCTCGGCGCCACGATCTCTCCGTCGTCTATGTAGGTACCGGTGGGCACCTCTGCGGTGATGGCCTCGATGACGCGCCGGCCGCCGTGCTCCACCCGGACCCCGCCGCCGCCGAACATGGCGTGCAGCAGTCCGGTGCTGATGACGCCGGGGCTGATGGTGACGACGTCGACACCGCGACCGGCCAACTCGCCGGCGAGCCGTAGCGAGTAGCTGAGGATCGCCAGTTTGGACTGCGCGTAGGCCCGCACGGCGTCGTAGCCGTCGGTCAGGTTGAGGTCGTCCAGCGCGAGCCCGGTCATCCGATGCGTGGTGGAGCTGACGTTCACGATGCGTCCGCCGCGGTGGATTGCGGGCAGCAGCCGCTGGGTGAGCAGGGTCAGTGCGAGATAGTTGACCTGCAGGGTCCGTTCGTTGCCGTCCGTGGTGACCCGCCGGCGGCCGGCGCCGGGCACGCCGGCGTTGTTGACGAGGACGTCGATCGCGGGCACCGCCGCCCGGATCTCGGTTCCCGCCCGCCGCACCTGAGCGAACGACGTGAAGTCGGCGCGCACGTAGTGGACGTCGGTCTCGCCGCCGAGCTCCTTGATCAGCGGCGCGACGTCCGACGCCGGCTCCGGCCCCTGGATGACGAGCGTACGAACGGACGGCGCGAGCAGCCGCGCGGCCGCCTCCCCGATGCCGCTCGTCGCACCCGTCAGAACGACGGTCTTGTCGTCGAGTCTCATCGTTGGCCTCCTTCCGTGTCGGGCAATTCGACTGTCCCAACCGGCGGGGGTTGCCCGTATCCGTGTCTGTCGCCTAACAACACGGGCCGCGATCGCGCCGGCCACCGGGCGAAGGCGACGCCAGAGAAGCCGCGCCGGGCCGTACCGACATCGGCGATGACACCTATGCCGCGGTCTCACCGGAGATACCGGTCCGGTCCGGCTCCCCGCCGGTGTCCACGACCACAGGCCCGCCGCATGTGACGTCTTTGGCACGCCTTCATCGGATTCGCCGGCTACGACATACCGTGTACGTCTCCGGAGCGACCGCGCGAACGGACCGGGACCGATCCGCACGGAGGTGGGCGACATGAACGGCGAGGCGCTCGCGCCGATGCTGCGCCGCCTGCGCGTGGCGGCGGACATGACGCTGGAGGAGCTCGCCACCACCGCCGGTGTCACCGATCGCGCGCTCAGTGACCTGGAGCGAGGCGCCAGCCGGGGCGCGCGAGCCAGCACCATCGAGGCCCTCGCCGACGCCCTCCGGCTCGACGCGACTGCGCGGGCGGCGTTGTCCGCTGCCGCCCACGCCGGCCGTAGACGCGGTCAGATGGCTATGGCGCAGACTCTGCCGCTACCTTCGGCGCTGGCGGATTTCACCGGCCGGGCCGCGGAGCTGGCGACCATTCAGGCCGTGGTGAGCCGCACCCCGGCTGGCAGTGCGTGCCCGGCCGTTCTGATCAACGGCGAGCCGGGGATCGGGAAGTCCGCGCTGGCCGTGCAGGCGGCGACGCGGCTGGCGCCCCTGTTTCCGGACGGCCGGTTCTTCGTCGACCTGCAGGGGCTCGCCGACCATCCGTTGAGCCCGGAGGTACTGCTCATGCGCCTGATCCAGGCGGTGGAGCCCACGGCCGGCTCGTTCCCTCCCCGGCTGGCCGATGTCACCGCCGTCTGGCGCAGTGTCAGCAAGGGCAAACGGATCATCATCGTGCTGGACAACGCGGCGAATGAGGCACAGGTCCGCGCCGCGATGCCGGCACACGGGCCCGCCCTCGTCATCGTGACGAGCCGGCGGTTGCTCAGCGGGCTGGAAAGCGTGGACCGCGTCGTGCTGTCCCCGTTCCAGGAGCGGGAGGCGGTCACCCTGCTCGCGGAGATCAGCGCTGACCGCCCCGCCGGCGAGGCGGAGCTTCGCGAGCTGGCCCGCCTCTGTGCCAACCTGCCGCTGGCGATCCGGGTCGCCGGCAACCGTCTGGCGAGCCGGACCGACAAGGCGGCGGGTGACCTTCTCGCCCGGATGTCCGATCAGCAACACCGGCTGTCCGCGCTCTCCGCGGGTGAACTGAAGGTCAGCGCCGCCTTCTCGTTGTCGTACGAGCAGTTGTCCGTCGACGGCAGACGACTCTTCCGGCGGCTCTCCTTGACCTATGGCGCGACCTGCGGGGCAGCGATCGCCGCGATCGTCGAACCCCAGTCCGTCGTCGAGGCGGAGGACGCCCTGGACGAGCTGATCGAGCTCGGCCTGCTCCAGGAGTCGGAGGGTCACCGCGTCACGTTCCATGACCTGCTCCGGCTGTATGCGAAAGCCAAACTACGCGAGGACGACGACCCCGACGATGTCACCGCGGTCCGGACGCGGCTGCGGAACTGGCTGCTGGACACCACTATCGTCGCGGGACTGTGGTACGAGCCTGACAGTGCCGTGGAGCGGCCCGACGTGCGGGGCACCGCGATCGACTCGCCGGAGGCCGCCAAGGCGTGGCTGAAGGCGGAGGCGGAGAACTGGTTCGGCGCTCTGGCCGAGGCCGCCGAGATCGGTGACCACCAGCGGGTCGTCGACGTCGCCGAGTCACTGCACTGGTTCTCCGACCACTGGCTCGGCTGGGGCCGCTGGCATGAGGTGTTCGCCCTGTCGAGCGCGGCGGCCAGCAGTCTCTGCGATGACCGATTGCAGGCCACTCACCTGGGCTATCTCTCCTGGGCGCACAATTTCTGCCTCGCTCAGTACGAAGCCGGCTCCCGCTTCGCACAACGCGCGTTCTTCTTCGCCCAGCGGGCCGGTGACCGTCAGCAGATGGCGTGGGCGCGGACGTATCAGGCGTGGGCGCTGCTGCCGCAGGACCGCTACCTGGAAGCACTCGCCCCCGCGCGGGAGTCGGTCGAGCATTTCGCCGCCGCTGGTGACCGCGAAGGGCTGCCCCAGGCCCTGATCGGCCTGGGCAACGTGCTGCGCTCCCTGGGGCGGCACGAGGAAGCGCTCGATGCGATAGAACACGCCCTCACGCTGGTGACGGACCCGCGGACCGCGCCGAGATCGAGCATCGCCTACTTCACGACGATATCGGCGCATGCGCACGCCGCCCATGTTCATGTGCACCTGCGGCAGTGGGAGAAGGCGGTGGAATCGGTCGACACGGCACTGCGGCCCCACGAGACGCCGATTCCGTTCCAGCATCGGATCCGGCTGCTCGGGCGGCGAGCCGAGGCATACCAGCACCTCGGGGAGCATTCGGCTGCCCGGGACGACCTGGAGACCGTCTTGCGGCTGCAGGAGGCCGCGGATGACGAGGACGGCGCCGCGCGGACGAGGAGGAGGCTGCGGCACCTGCCCGGTTCCGATCAGGACACCGCGACGAGCGTCGTGTAGAAGCGGTCCCGCGCCACCGCCCGCTCCAGCAGAGGGAGGACTCCGGCGATGTCCAAAACTCTCCGGACGAAGCCCCGCGAGCCCGCGATCTGCAGGTCCACCCCGGCGCAGGCCGCGGCGGCGCGGCACCTCAGCAGGGCGCCGGTGGCGGCCATGTCGAGAAAGGCCAGGTGATGCAGGTCGACGAGGAGATAGCGTCGGCTGGCGGAGAACAGAGTCTCGACCGCTTCCGTGACCGCGTCCACACCGCTGATGTCGAACTCGCCGTGCAGGGTGATCACCGCGGCACGGCGGTACCGGTCGTCGACGGTGATGAACACAGAAGAGGTCATGGCCCGGCTCCCGGTGAACTCGTCCCCATCACTCCGCTGCGGGAAGGGTGAGGGACGTCCGGCGCGGTTGCCGCGCCGGAGGCGACGACCCGGACGGGTCGTCTGTCGGCGTTCACCATGCCGGCCGGCTGGCCGGCGGCGAATCCGTGGCGATCACCTATCTGCTGGACGACAACGAACGCGGTGGCCCGGCGGGTCCCGGTCAGGTGCCCCGCCGGGCCCGGTGTCACTGCCGCGCGCCCAGCAGGGCGACGGGATGCTCGCGGGTGGCCGACCAGGTGGTCAGCGCACTGCTCACCCCGGTGACAAGCACCGTGCCGGCAACGACGGTACCCACCAGCAGCCAGGGCACGTCCACCGTGACGATGCCCGTGACGGCCGCGGTCGTGGCGATCGCCCCGATCACGGTTCCCGCCGCCGCCAGCAGGCCGAGGAACAGCCCTGCGACGGCGACCAGTACGGACTCGGTCACCGCCGTGCGGACCACCTGTCGCCGGGTGAGTCCGGTGATGCGGACCGCGGCGAACTCCCGGGGCCGCGTCGCACCCGCGACCACGACCGAGTTGACGACCCCGATCAGCGCGTACAGTCCGCCCAGACCCATGACCATGATGAGGACACCGGTGCTGGTGGCCGTACGGGCCGCGCTGTCCCGCTCCAGCCACGCACCCAGGCCGGAGACCGTGCCGACCTCGGCGAGGGCCGAGACCGTCCGCTGCCGGGACACCCCTGGCACCAGCCGCACGAAGGTGTGCGACGGCACATCGGTAAGCTGCTCCGCCGGCATCGCGCCGGCCGGGAGCAATACCGTGGCGCCCCCACCGATCGCCTGCGGTACCGCGACCACAACCGGCAGCGGACCGAGGTCACGGTCACCCACGCGGACGCTCACCATGTCACCGACCGAGAAGCCGTCGGCGCCGGGCCCCGCCGCCACCGCGCCTTCCCGCAACGAGGTCAGGTCACCGGACGCGGGATGCGCCCGCGCGTACGCCGCGGGGTCGATCAGCAACGCGGTGGCGGACCGGGTGTAGGCCAGTTCGCCGCCGCCGGTGGTCAAGGCGATCGGCACCTCCACCTCGGTCGACGCGCTCTCCACACCGGGGATGGCGGTGACCCGCACGCCGTCCGGTGCCGGCCCGTCGACCACCAGGTCGGCGGAGATCAGCCGCTGTTGCTCCCGCTGGCCCGCGGCGGTGAACGACGACGACGCGGCGGCCTGTCCGAGCACCAGCGCGACCAGGACTATCACCGGTGCCGCGGTGGACGCGGTGCGTCGCCGGTCGTCGCGCAGGTTCGCCGCGGCGAGCTCGCCGAGCACACCGGCGGCCCGGACCGGAAGCAGGCGCGCCACCGCCGGCACAAGAGCCGGCCCGAGCAGGGTCAACGCGATCGCCGCGCAGACCGACACGGTCATCGCCATGGCCTGTCCGCCGACGGCCCCTCCCACGGGGGACAGCCCGATCAGGGTGATCGCGCCGACGAGGAACAGCAGCCCGGTCAGCAGCCGGGGCATGGTCATCACCCGCGCCGCCTCCCCGGTCTCCCGCAACGCGTCCAACGGCCGGACCCGGGCGGCGCGGCGGGCGGCGAGCAGCACGCCGGTCACGGCCAGCACCACCCCGGTGCCCACGGAGACGGCGACGATCCAGCCACGCCACTGACCGGTGAACCCGTCCGGCACGAATCCGAGACGGCGCAACAGCGAGGTCTGCACCGCCATGAGCGCCACCCCGGCCGGCACACCCGACGCCGATCCCACCAAGCCCAGCAGGACCGCCTCACCGAGCAACAGCCGCCGTATCTGACGGCGGGCTCCCCCGACCAGCCGCAGCAGAGCCAGCTCTCGGCGGCGCTGTTCGACCGTGAACGCGAAGGTGGAGCTGATGATGAAGACCGTGAGCAGCGCCGCGAACCCCAGGGTCACTCCCAGCAGCGCCACCGCCGCCTCGGTGCTCGCGTCGAACCGCATGCGAGCGAGGGCGGTAGCACCGGGTGGTGCGCTGGTGGTGGCCGCCGAGACGAGGAGCAGCACCGACGATTGCACCAGTGCCACGCCCAGGCACACCGTCAGCACGGCACCGGCGAACAGCGCCCGGCGTTCACGGAAGCCCGCCCAGCTCAGTCGCAGCATGTCACGTCTCCAGCGCGACGAGACGGTCCGCGACGGCACGCACGTCGGCACCGGCGAGCCGGTCGACGATGCGTCCGTCACGCAGGAACACGACCGCGTCGGCGCGGGCGGCGGCCGCCGGATCGTGTGTCACCATCACGATCGTCTGCCCGCCGTCGGCGGAAGCCCGCAGCAGCCGCAGCACATCGCGGGCCGAGCTGGTGTCGAGCGCGCCGGTCGGTTCGTCGGCGAACAGTACCTCCGGCCGCGTCACCATGGCACGGGCGATGGCGACCCGCTGCTGCTGGCCGCCGGACAGCTCGCGGGGGCGGTGTCCGGCCCGTTCCTCCAGTCCGACGGCCGCCAGCGCGTTTCGCACCTCGGCACGGGGTGGCCGCCGACCGGCCATCCTCAGCGGAAGCGCGACGTTCTGCTCCGCGGTGAGCGCGCCTACCAGGTTGAAGCTCTGGAAGATGAAGCCGATCCGGGTACGGCGCAGCCGCGACAGCGCGTCGTCGTCGAGGGTCGTCAGGTCGGTGTCGCCGAGCATCACCCGGCCGGCGTCGACTTGTTCGAGGCCGGCGGCGCAGTGCAGCAGGGTCGACTTGCCCGAACCCGACGGACCCATCACCGCGGTCCAGCTGCCTCGCCGGAAACTGATGTCGATGCCGTCGGCGGCGCGGACCGCTGTCGGCCCGGCCCCATAGGTGCGGCTGACGCCCTCCAGGGCGATCACCGTGTCTGATTGCATCTTCGGTCCTGTCGCGTGAGTCGATGGTGGCGGCGTCGACCGGCCGTGCCAGCCGGTCAGGCCCCCCGCCCGACACGGGCGGCAGTGTGACGATCGCGAAGGTGCGGTGGGATCGAATCGGTGGTGATCGCCTACGGTCACCGCACCGTGCAGGCTGCCCGCACGTGGTCGCGGTCCGCCGGCCGCCGCTCGGAACGTAGTGATGCCGGTCGAACGTCGTGTCCGTCCCAAGCTCTCGTGGCCGGCCGACGAGCGCCCAGCGCGCGGTCCGCTAACCGAATACGTCCGCGGTCATGAAGGCCTCCCACACCCATTTAGGTAGCCGTCACCGATACGACAGGGCGCGACATGGCGAACCATCGAGTCGATCTCGACTCGATGGAGGGCCCGCCATGCAGGTTCAGCTTCTCCTGGTGATGATGGTGTGCCTGATCGCCGTGTCGCCAGCCCTGGCCCGGCTCGTTCGGCTGCCGGCGCCCACCATCCTGTTCCTGGCCGGGTGCCTGCTCTCGGCCGTCCCCGCCGCCGCGCACGTCGAACTCCCGCCGGAGGCCGTGCTGCTGATCGTGCTTCCGGTGCTGCTGTTCTGGGAGGGCTACTCCACCTCCATCCACCATCTGCGCCGCTACTGGCGGCCGGTGCTGCTGCTCGGCGTGCCGCTGGTCCTGCTCACGGCTGCCGCCGTGGCGGTGGCCGCGCGCGCGGCGGGACTGCCGTGGATCGCCGCGTGGGCGCTCGGTGCGGCGGTCGCGCCGACTGATGCGAGCGCGGTCGCGGCGTACGCCCGGGCGCTGCCTGGCCGATGGATGACGGTGCTGCGGGCGGAAAGCCTGATCAACGACGGTACGGCGCTGGTCGTGCTGGCGGCCGTGATCGCGGTGAGCCAGGGCCACGCCACCGACGGCTGGTCGTTCGGGGTGGACATGCTGCGCTCGTACGCGTCCGGTCTGGCCGCCGGTCTCCTGGCCGGCGCGCTCGGGTTACTGGTGTTGCGCCGGGTGGTGGATCCGGTGGTCACCGGTGCGGTCGCGCTGGCGTTGCCGTTCGCGGCGGCGGTGCCCGCCGAGGCCGTGCACGGGTCAGCTGTCGTCGCCGTGGTGACCTGCGCGCTGACCGTCAGCCGCAGGTCTCGTCGGATCACGGCGGGCCGGACCCGGCTGCAGGCCTTCGCTTTCTGGGAGATCACCACCTTCCTGCTCGGCGGTGCGCTGTTCGTGGTCAGCGGTCTGCAGGCACGCCGGTTGTTCACCGCGGTGGAGCCTGGGGCGGCGCTGCGCCTGGTGGGGTGGGGCGCGCTGATCGCGGTGGTGGTGCTGGCCGTACGGATCTCCTGGCTTTTCGCCAGCGCCTGGACTATTCGGCTGGTGGACCGCAGGCCCGTCCAACGGGAGCTGCGGGCGCCGGCCCGGACCCTGCTGGTGCTGGGCTGGTCCGGCATGCGGGGCGGCATCTCCATCGCGGCCGCGCTGACGGTGCCTGCGGTGGTGGCCGCGGCTGCTTTCCCCGGCCGGCCAGAGATTCTGATCCTGACGTTCGTGGTGGTCGCGATGACCCTGCTCGTGCAGGGCGCGACGCTGCCGCTGGTGATCCGTTGGTCGCGTATCGGTGCGGACCACGACGATCCGCGGCCGGCGCTGCGGGCGGTCAATCGACTCCTCGCCGACCGGGCGGTCACCGCCCTGGACCAGGCCGCGGTGCGGGGTGACGCGTCGCCGGAAGCGGTCGAGCGGGTGCTCGCAGACCTCCTGGACGAGCGGGAGCGCGGCGGCGGGCTGTCCGACCACGATCGGCACACCGCACAGGTACGGCTGCGCCTGCTCGAGCATCTCCGGCGCGAGCTGGTGACCATGGCGTCGCGCAACGAGGTGGAGGATTCGCTGATGTGGCAGGTCCAGGAGCGACTCGATCTCGAGGAGGCCCGCTGGGCGGCCCTTCTCGGCAGTGCGGGCCCGGAGGACGATCCCGGTCAGGCTGCTGCCGGCGTGCGAGACGAGGCACGGGACGTGGCGCGATAGCGACCCGGAGGTTCATGGCCGGGCGCGGTCAAAGGCGGCTGTGCCGGCCCATCTGCAGCAGCCGTTCATGCGGGACAACTTCGCTCAGCTACCGGCCTCATCGTGTCCGGCCTGGAGGCGTACCGGCTGATCCCGGTCGCCGTCTGATCCCCGGACGTGGATCAGGCGGTCGACACCCCGCCCAGGTCGTAGTCGTGCTGGACAGGTTCCTGCCGCCGAGTGCGGCGGAACCGGCCCGGTGACACCCCGAATCGCCGTTTGAACGCGTTCGCGAAAGCGAACTCCGAGGCGTAGCCCACCCGCCGGGCGATGGATGCCAGTGGCGCGTCCTCGCGGACGAGGAGCTGGGCCGCGCGGTTGAGCCGCCACCAGGTGAGGTAGGCGAGTGGTGGCACGCCCATGGCAGCGGCGAACCGCCGTGCGAACGTGGTGCGGGACAGATCGGTCAGCGCCGCGAGTTGCTGGACGGTCCATGGCCGCTGCGGTGCGACATGCATCTGGCGGAGGGCGGCCGCGACTGCGGGATCGTCGAGGGCGGCCTGCCAGCCCGTACCCGGACGCCGCGTCGCCTCCTCCCTCAGCCAGGCACGCAGCACGTAGACGAGCAGCAGGTCCAGCAAGGCCGGCAGGGCCGCGTCGGCGCCCGGCTGCGGGTCGGACAGGTCGGCGGCCAGCAGGTCGACCGCCGACCGCAGTGCGGGGTGGTGCCCGAGCTGCGCCGGAAGGTGGATGACCTCCGGCAGGGACCTCAGGAACGGGTGCGGCTGCGCGTGATCCAAGCGGTAGGCGCCACAGAGCAGGGTGGCACAGTCGGCCTCCTCGTCGCCGTCACCGCGATCGGGGCCGCCCGAGTCCGGCGGCAGGAGAGCGAGATCCCGGTCCGGGCTGCCGGCCAGACCGTGCACCGCTCCGCGGGGCAGCAACACGACGTCACCGGCGGACAGACGCACCGGCGGCTCCGAGTCGGTGAGCAGCCAGCAGCTGCCGGCCAGCACGACGTGGAAGCCCATCCCCGGCTCCGGGCCGAAACGGTTGCCCCACGTGCCCAGATGGCGGGTCCGGGCGAACTTGGCCCGGCCGGTCCGCAGGGAGCCGATCACCTCGCTGAAGATGTCCACGTATCCAGCGTATCGCCTACTGGTACGACCACGTATGAAATGGGCCGTATCAAGCATGGAGGCGCTCAATTCCGGTACTTAACGTGGAGGGCAGGTCGGTAACCGTGCCGACCAAGATCTAAAGGAGCCAGCATGTCCGCATTCGTCGTCATCGACCTCGACATCGCCGGCCCGGACGGGTTCCGTCAGTACGTCGAGGGCGCCGGGCCCCTGATCGAGCGATTCGGTGGCCGCAACCTCATCACTGACGAGAACGCCCTGGTCCTGGAGGGCGACTGGAAGCCGTCGACGCTGGTGATCCACGAGTTCCCCGACCGGGAGACCGTCCAGCGGTTCTGGGACTCCCCGGAGTACCAGCCGCTCAAAGACCTGCGTCGTAAGCACTCCACGGTGAAGGTCGTCGTCGGCGAGAACCCGTCCTGAGCAGGGCCGGGACGGCCGCGGAGCCCGGCGCCGAGCCTCATCGGCGCCAGGCGTCCCGCCGGAACGGACAGGTCAGGGGGCGAGAAGTCCGGAGCGCCGCTCTGGCGACATCACGTGCAGCACCCGCTTGCCGCGAACGCGGCGGGTACCCAGATCCCGGTAGGCGTCCTGAATCTGGTCCATCGGGTAGGCCCGCGTGATCGGAATGACGAGCTGTCCGGTCGCTGCGAGGCCGGCGATCCGCTCCCAGATCTCCGGGGTGTCCGCCTGCTCCTGAGCCGCGGAGCGGACACCGTACTTCCTGATGGCGTTTCCGTCGGCGATCGTGTTGATCCGGTACGGCGGCACTCCCAACGCGATCGCCACGTCGACGTTGCCGGCACCGAAGGTGTCCAGGTACGCGTCCACCCCGTCGGGCGCCGCCTCCTGGAGACGCCCGAGCAGGCCCGGGCCGTACCGGACCGGGGTCACGCCCAGGGAGGCGAGGTAGCCGAGGTTGCCCTCGCCCGCGGTGCCGATGACGTGGGCGCCGCGCAGAGCCGCCAGCTGTGCGGTGATGACGCCGACCCCGCCGGCCGCCGCGGACACGACCACGGTCTCACCCTGCTGGGGGGCGACCACGCCGACACCGGCCCACGCGGTCGCGCCGGCACCCGCAATCGTCGCCGCCTCATCCCAGCCGAGCCCCGCCGGCTTGCTGGCGAGTGCCGAGGGGGCGGCTACGACGAACTCGGCTTGCGCGGCCCGCGGTGCGAAGCCGAGCACCGGCTGACCGACGCGGAATTCCGTCACGCCCTCCCCGACCTCGGCCACGACGCCGGAGTAGTCGTTGCCCTGCCCCTCCGGGAACGCCGCCGGCCAGATCGCGGCGAAGACGCCCTCACGGATGCCGATCTCGCCGGGATTCATGGCGGCGGTGACCACCTCGACCAGCACCCGACCGGGCGGAGTCTCCGGCCGAGGGACGTCCACCACCCTCAGCACCTCGGGACCGCCGTACCGCTCGAATCGCACTGCTCGGGGCACTGTTCTCCTTCAGATGGTTGTCGGCGCGGTGACGTCCGCGTTGCCGATTCTGCCGATCCGGCCGGGCCCTGGTATCCGTGTGACTCGCCTAATCACCACACCCCGGCCGCCTTCGGCCGAAGCACCTCGGCCGGCCACGCGCCCCTCGATCAGCTGGGTGCCCGCCGCGATTTGCGCAGACGGGAAGAGCGTCGGCAACGTCACGCCCGCACGGACCGTCCCGGTCACTCCGCCGCTGTGATCATGGAAGCGTGGTAAATGTCGTGGGTGAACCAGCCGCCGTCGAACGCGCCGAGTTCGGCCCACTGCTGCGCCGGCTGCGCCTGGCCGCCGGGATGACCCTCGAGCAGTTGTCGGAGGCGTCCGGTGTCAGTGACCGCGCCATCGGTGACATGGAGCGCGGAATCAGCAAGGGCCCCCGGGCCGGCACCGTCACCCTGCTCTGCACGGCGCTGAGCCTGGACGACGAGAACCGGCACGCGCTGACGGCAGCGGCCCGGGCCGGTCGGCAGCGCGACCTTCCGCAGACCGGCGGGTACGCCGGCCTGCCGCTACCGCGCGCCGTGCCCGACTTCACCGGCCGTAACGACGAACTGAACAGCATCCGCGAACGGGCCACAGCGGCACACCCGCCTCGGGCGGTCCTGATCAGCGGGCCCGCCGGGTTCGGTAAGACCTCGCTGGCCCTGCACGCCGCCGCCGAACTGACATCGGCCTTCCCTGACGGGCAGTACTTCGTCGAGCTGCAGGGGCTGGGCCCACTCGACGTGCTGACCCGGCTCATCCGCGCCGCCAACCCACGCTCACCCGCCGTCCCGCAGGACCTGATGAAGGCCACCGCGATGTGGCAGCGCATCAGCCGCACCCGGCACATTCTGCTCGTGCTGGACAACGCCACTGACGAAGCCCAGATCCGGGCCGTGTTATCCGACGACGGCCCGGCATTGACGATCGTGACGAGCCGCCGTCTGTTACGTGGCGTCGACGGGCTCGAACGACTGCCGTTGGAACATCTGAGCGAACAGGATTCCTTGGCGCTTCTCGGCCGGCTGACGGCTGGACGCACCGTGGCCACCGACGAGCTACGGCAACTGGCCGAACTGTGCTACCACGTGCCGCTGGCGATGCGCGTGGCCAGCAACCGGCTGGCCAGCCGCCGGTACTGGACCGCGGCCGATCTGATCGCCCGGCTGGCGACCGATCGGCGTCGCCTGGGCGCACTCTCCGCCGGTGATCTGCAGGTGAACGCCGCGTTTGCGCTGTCCTACGACCGGTTGACCCCGGACGCCCAGCGATTGTTCCGCCGGCTGTCACTCGCGACGGGTGCCACCACAAGCCTCCAGACGGCCGCGGTACTCATGGACCGGTCCACCGGCGAGACCGAGGATCTACTCGACGAATTGATCGAGGCGAGCCTGCTCGACGAAGCGTCACCCGGCCGTGTCCGCTGCCACGACCTGTTGCGCTACTACGGCGAACAGAAGCTGCGGCAGGAGGAACCGTCCGAGCAGGTCCAGGCAGTCCGCCGACGGCTGCGGCAGTGGCTGCTGACCACGACCGTCACCGCCGGCCGGTGGTTCGCGCCTGACCCCGCCTCGGTCGCTCGTACCGCCGCACTGCCGAAGATCACGTCGCAGGAGACGGCGGAGGCCTGGCTGCAGGCTGAGAACGACTCCTGGTTCGCCGCTCTGCGACAGGCCGCCCGGGACGGGGAGCATCGGCTGGTGGTCGATGTCGCCGAGTCCCTGCACTGGTACTCCGACCGGTGGCCGTACTGGCACCGCTGGCACGACGTCTTCGCGCTCTCCGCCGAGGCCGCCCGTGCGCTAGGCGACGATCGGCTCCAGGCCACCCATCTGGCACACCTGTCCTGGACCCGGCTGCACTCGATGGTGGATTACGAGCACGCCTTGCGGTATGCCGATCAGGCGTTCGATATCGCGTCTCGCGTCGGTGACCGCGCCCAGATGGGCTGGGCACGCGCCTACCGCTGTGCGGCGCTCGCGAAGCTCGGGGAGCGCGACGAGGAGCACCTGTCGGCGGCGCAGCAGGCCGCCGACTACTTCACCGACGCTCAGGACTGGGTCGGACTGTCACAGGCCATGATCGGTCAGGGTGTCACGCTGCACGCTCTGGGCCGCTATCACGAGGCGCTCGCCGCCTTCGGACGTGCCGTGGCGCTGACCGAGGACCCCGCCACGGCACCGAGCGAGTCGTCCGCGGCCATGACCATCGCCGGAGCGCTGTCCCTGTCGGCCCTTGTGCACGTGGAGCTGCAGCAATGGGACGCCGCGATCCGGGTCACCACCCGAGCGATGCGGACCCCGGGCTTGTCGGCCGCGGCCGCCAGCCGCAGCCGCAGCCTCAATATCCGCGCGCGGGCCTACCAGGAACTCGGCGATCCGATCGCGGCCCGCGCCGATCTCGTCGCGGTACGGGACATCAAAACTGTCGACGGCGATACAGCGGGTCTGCGCGAGGTGGAGGAGCGACTACGCACTCTCCGCACACCGCAGCAGCATTGAACCGAGCGCGCGGGTAACCGGCCTCGACCCCGTCTCCGACCTGCCGGCTCGCCAGGTCTTGGGCTTCGTGGTGGTTCCACGGCCCTCCGGCTCGTCGACGACCGTAAGGTTGGCCGCCCGGGGTATGCGATGCCCCGGCCGGCCATGTCGTCAAGGAGGCGCGGCGGTGGGGCTCGGGGTGTATGTCGAGAACCAGGTGCACGAGCGACGCTATGCCGGCACGGAGGCGAGCTCTTCGCTGCAACGCCTGGTGGCGGCGAGTGACCGGGAGCGGCACCACCTGGTGTCGAGGGTCGATTCCTACGGTGACACCATGATCAACCTGATCCAGCTGCCGCAGCTGACCGTGGAGCTGGACGAGATCGCGAGCCGCAAACCGGAACTGCGGGCCGACGTGCAGGCGTTGGGGGCGCTCATCGAGGAGGCGACCCGGGCGCGCGGATATCTCTGGATCTGCGGTGACTGAGTGGGACCCGCTGCCGGCAGCGCAACTCACGGAACGATTCGTCTACCGCCCTCCCGGCAACCTCGACGTCCCGGTGCCGCGCCGCTGATGTGTGCCGGCGTCACGGTGGGGGAGCCGCTCAAGCGCTGAAGGGTCGGCGGTTGGGTTGAGCTGGTCATGGGCGAGCGGAAGGCATATCCCAGTGACCTCACCGATGAGCAGTGGGCGGTGGTGGGCCCGTTCTCGGACGCGTGGAAAGCGAAGCATCCGTCAGTGTCGGGACACACCGGTCGCTACTCGTTGCGGGAGATCCTCAACTCGATCTTCTACCAGAACCGGACCGGATGTCAGTGGGCATGTCTGCCGCACGACCTGCCGCCGAAGTCCGCAACCTACTACTACTTCGCGTTGTGGCCGTATCGCGGGGGCAGGGCATCGTCGCCAAGGGGGCGAGCGCCATCGGCAACGGGGCTCGCAAAGCGGCTGGCGTTCTCCCGGCCAGCGCGGTGGACTGGAGCGGAACCGCGCTGGGTTCGCTGCAGCGCACGCTGGCCAAAGTCTCGCGCGCGGGACTTTCGCGGGCTCAGTAGGACGCAGCCTGGGACCAGGTGACGCTCACCAACAGGATCCGGGCGGTGCTGCGTCTGTTCTTCCCGGCCGCGCTGGCCGCGTTCGAGCGCGGTGGTCGACACCGGCTCGACTCGCCGGCCGCACGGGCCGTTCTGACCGCGGCGTCCACGCCGGAGGCCGCGGCCGCATTGACCGTCGACGAGCTGGCGTCGTTGCTGCGCACTGCTGGCCGCCAGCGCGGCATCACCGCAGAGGCGGCCCAGCTTCATGCGCACTTGAGCAGCAAGCAGATGCGCCAGTCCGCGGCAGTGGAAGACGCGATGGGGCTGCAGCTGCTGGGCCTGGTCGGGCAGCTCGATGCGCTCTGCCGAACGTTGGAACGGCTAGAGCAGCGCATCGACGAGATGTTCACAGCGCACCCTGACGCGAAGATCGTCACCAGTGTGCCGGGGCTCGGGGTCCAGCTGGGCGCGCGGCTGCTGGCGGAAATCGGCGACGACCGGGGCAGGTTCGCCGACGCACGAGCGCTTCGGGCGTTCGCTGGCGCGGCCCCGGTAACGAGGGCGTCAGGCAAGAGCAGCTTCGCGTGGGCGCGGTTGACGGCCTTCTGTCGGCGTGACAGCTTCGGCCGGCGGCAGTGCCGCTTGAACGGTGTCCGGACGGTGCCGCAGGCGCCCTGATAGCCCTTGTCCGCGAAAGTCATCACGTTCGCGCTGTTCAGCGCGTCGATGATGCCGTGGGCGTGAGCGGCGGTCAGGTCGTGAACGGCACCGGGCAATGCGGCCGACGCCCAGACCGGACGCCCGGCCGCGTCCGCGACGACCTGCACGTTCACCCCGTGACGTTTGTGTTCTCCCGAGTAGTGAGGCTTCTGGTCGGCGACCCGGTCGATCGGGATCAGGGCACCGTCCAGGATCGCGTAGGCCAGCAGCCTGATGCGCCGCATCGCGGCATTCAGGTCGTCGGCGGCGGCGCTGAGCAGGGTGATTGCTTCCTGGACGTAGCGCCAGGCGGTCGCGATCCCGATCTCGGACCCGGCGGCGAGACAGGTGTAGGTGTCGCCGTTGCCCAGGTGAGCCAGGGCGAGCAGGGCCTGGCTCACCTGAGGCCAGTCGGTCTCCACCGGGATTTGCGCTGCCGGCGGTGGCTGCGGACGCGGTCGGCGAGGCGGTGCAGGGTCCGGCTGGACAACGAGATCGTGGAGGGTAAGACAGCATGGCGAGGCTCCCGGTTGGGGCATCTGATCTTGGTCGATTGCTGTCTTACCGGGAGTCCCGTCCTACATGGACACCGGCCTCCCACCCCGCCCGTGACCTACACCATCACGATGAAATGGCTCCATGATGACGAATGGCGGCTGCCGTACTAAGCGGGCCGGAATGGGCGGAGCAAGGTGATTCCGTCCTCGATGGAACCCTCGATCAGCTCGAGCATCTGCGGCACGAGCTCTTGCATACGGGGCGCGCCGAGGTGCGAGTCGAGGGCCTCGCGATTCTCCCAGCGTTCGTAGATGACGAAGGTGTCAGGCCGGCCTTCGACCTCGTAAGCCTCATAGTCAATGTTGCCGGCGTCGTTGCGGGAGGGCGTGACGGCGGCCGTGATGAAAGCCTTCAGATCGGCCTCCCGCCCAGTCCTGGCCCGGGCCTGCCAAATTACAGTCACATAGCCGTTAGACGTCGTGGTCATTGTCGAATTTCCTTTGCTCGTTGGTGATTCGAGTCTTCTGCCTGCCCACATCCGTTGCCAGTGAGGTGATCTCAACGAGGACTTGCGGCGCGGTTCTGCTGTAGACACGGGCATATCGGGTCGAAGCGGATGGTGCTGGATATGGGCGTGGAGCCATCGATAGACAGGTTCTTGCGACGGAACAGGTCTACGAGAGGGCTCCACGTGATCGCTTATCCTGCCATGCTCGACGTGCCCAGGGAACTGGTGCGCTACCTTGCCCAGCTGCTGTCCGCCGAACGGCGGGCGAGGGGCACCCGTCGCGGGACACGGTCGTTGACCTGCTTCTACCAGGCGCTGCTGGTCATAGTGTGGTTCCGCAAAGCCGAAGACGCCACGGTGCTGGGCGCCGGGTTCGGGATCTCCCGGGCCACCGTTTACCGGTATCTCGCCGAAGGCATCACCGTGCTGTCCGCCCAGGCACCTGATCTGCATGAGGCGTTACAACGGGCCGCCGACGAGGGCTGGGCGTTCGTCATTCTGGACGGCAAGCTGTTCGACTGTGACCGCCTCGCGGAGACCGCCACCAGCGTGAAGGGCGAGACGATCGACGCCTGGTACTCGGGAAAGCACCGGGACTTCGGCGCGAACGTCCAGGCCGTCATGCGCCCTGACGGGCTGATCATCTGGACCTCACCGTCACTGCCCGGGCATATGCATGATCTCAGCTGCGCTCAGCAGCTGGGCGTCACCGCCGCGTTGAACTGGGCCGCCGCCGAACTGCAGCTGCCGGCCCTCGCCGACGCCGGCTACGAAGGAGCAGGTCACGGCATCAAAACCCCCACCAAACAACCGGCCGGCGGCCGGCAACTCGCGGTGGCGAACCGGACGGTGAACCGGCTGCTACGCGGCCTGCGCTGGCAAGGCGAACGCGGCTTCGCCATCCTCGTCGGCCGCTGGAAAACGCTACGCCATACCACCGCCAGCCCACGACGAATCGGTGACATCGTCGCCGCCGCACTTCACCTCACCCACTTCGAATACCGAATCCTGCCCGAAACTCACTGAGATCACCTCAGTGATAGATAGTCCCTGGATAAGAACTCAGGTCATCGAGATCAGGCGCTGCAACTTCTCCTCGGTCGGCGAGCCCGGCTCGGCCGCGAAGGCCAGCAGACCCTGGGCCCTCGTCGGGGTCCACCAGATACCTGGTGTACAGCTCCAGCTAACCCAGCTCCGGATGCAGATAGCGCTTGAGGTCGAGATGGTGCCTGACGTCCACCTCGTGCCAGGGCCAGACCTCGGCGGACTCAGGGCTGACTCCGAAGCGGGACAACACCATCGCGGGCCCGTCGGCGAGCTGTTCGATGATGCGCTCCATGGCCGGGCTGACCTTCTCGTCACGCGAGGTGCCTCGCGGTGCCGAATGCCCGCCGAGGTCGACCAGATGCCTCTGCTCACTCGGGCTGAGACACAGCCCCGCGCCAGGGCCGTCCGCATCTGCTCAGACGGCATCGGACTACGCTGCTGCTCAAGGCGGCTGTAGTAGTCAGCTGACATCCCGGCGAGAACAGCGACCTCCTCGCGCCGCAGTCCGCCCGTACGATGACGCGGTCCCCGGGAAAGCCCGACATCCTCCGGCTGCAGCGCTTCGAGGCGCCCGGAGCATGTCCGCCAGCAGTGCTCGATCGATCGGCAGGTTGGTCTTTCTCATCGTGGTCCCGAGCGCGACGTTATCCAGTGCGGCGATGCGGTACAACGGACCGAGGGACCGGCGGCGACCATCGTGGCCGATGCTCGATTGGCGGCGGAGAGCGGCAGTACCCGGCGCCGAGGTCCCACACGAAGTCGAGAAGGGCAGACTGGATGCCTGGGGACTGCCCCCGGTTTGGTTGACTCCTGACCTGTGAGAGGGCGGTCCGTGAGGTTATGCCTGTTTCTCGGTGAGCGTGAATAGGCCGGGTTGCGCTTCGGTCAGGATGTGCTGGTTGACCAGGCGTTTCAGCTTGGCAGGTCGCGAAGGATTTCGGGATCTCCGCGTCGTGTCTGCAACGGTGGCTGAAGATCGCCGACGTCGATGACGGGAACCGTCCCGGGGTCACCACGACCGAGCCGACGGAACTCCGTGAACTGCGTAAACGCAACAAGCTCCTGGAGCAGGAGAACGATCCTGCGCCGGGCCGCGGCGTACTTCGCCAAGGAGATCTCCCCAAAATGATGTACCCGCTGGTCGATGACCTGGCCGTCGACGGGATCCCCGTCGCGGTGACCTGCCGGGTGCTGGGGTTCAGCAAGCAGGCCTACTACCATTGGTAACGCCACCCGATCACCGCACGTGACCGCGATGACGCGTACCTGATCAACGCCGCCCGTGGCATCCACGCCGACGATCCGGCGTTCGGGCATCGCTTCATCGCCGACGAGTTGTCCGCTCACGGGATCACCACCGGGATCAACCGGGTGGCAAGGCTCTGCACCCAGAACAAGATCTGGTCGGTGTTCGCCAAGAAACGCGGCCTGACCCGCCGGGCCGAGCCACCAGTACACGATGACCTGATCCGTGAACAGTTCACCGCCGACGGCCCGAACCGACTGTGGCTGACCGACATCACCGAACACCCCACAGCCGAAGGCAAGCTGTATCTGTGCGCGATCAAAGACGTGCACTCCGGCCGGATCGTCGGCTACTCCATCGACTCACGGATGGAGGCGTCTTTGGCCGTTGCCGCGCTGCGTCACGCGGTCCAGCTCCGTGACCCGGCCGGGACCGTGGTCCACTCGGACAGAGGCAGCCAATTCCGGTCCCGGCAATTCGTGAAAGCGTTACACCGCAACGGGTTGATCGGATCCATGGGCCGCGTCGGCGCCTGTGGTGACAACGCCGCGATGGAGTCGTTCTTCGCCCTGCTGCAAAAGAATGAGCCTTTTTCAACCTGATTTTGCAGTTCAGGCCGGACTGGAGGGGGCCGGTGATCGATGAGGGCGACGCTCCAGGTAGGACAGCTAATCGCAGGCCGTCGGCCATGTGCGGTTCCCGAGCCCTCAGCGAAGTGCTTACCGTCAGCGGGCTACCAAAGGCTGGACCGCCGTGAAGGCGACGCTCAGCAGGCCGGCCCTGGTGCGGACCTGGTAGCGGCTCCGGCCGCGTTTCTCGACGGTGCCGGTCAGGCCCGCGTACCTGCCTGAGCCGTCAGCCGTACGCGGTCGCCTATCGCGACGGGAGCCGGCGTGGGCTGTGGCCGGGTGTCGAGCAGCCACGACAGTTCGGCCTCGTAGCGCGGGTCCATCTGCGCGGGGTGGCCGTGATGAGTCCAGGTGTAACGGGCGGCCGGGTCGAAGCGGGGAGCGCACTCCAGGCAGGACCGGACGCGGATCGGCCGGCGATGGGCCGTCGTGCGATGACCGGCCGGGCAGATACCGGCCCAGGCGCCCTCGACCCGCGGCGCGTCCGGCGGCATGCAGCGCGCGCCCGAGCAGCCGATGCGCCGGGCGACCGTCCGCCAGACCCGATCGTGCCCGTGCCGGGGGCCGGCCAGCGCGTGCGCGATCTCGTGCAGCACCGTCTCGGTGACCTGTTCCGGAGAGTAGAGCCCCATCAGCGGCCGCGAAAGCGCGATCACCCGCTGATCCGCACGGCAGACCCCGGCCCTGGTCTTGGCGTTGTCGAACCGCAGCCGCCAACCCGTCAACCTGTGCCGCGCCATCAGCCCCGTGGCGAGTTCCCGCACGTCCGTGAGATCCAACCCGCCGCCTTTCGCACACCCGTTCCCCGAACGATCGTGCCACGTCGCCGTCCTCACAGCGTCGTGCCACTCGTCACGTGCGACAGCAGACCGTCGAGCGTACGCCCGGCGCGAACACGAACCTCGGTGCTGCGCTCGCGGCGGCGGTGACCAGGCTCGCGGGCCTGCCGAGGCATTGGTTCGACCGGACTGATCTCGAGCGACCGCTGACCCGGGTCTTCGGTCTGGCCACTGACGCCGCGCCGGCCGATCGCTACCGTCCGGTGCGCGCTCAGCTGTCCGCCGGGCCGGACCTTGAAGAAACCACGGCGTGCGCACACCCGGCGAAGGAGCGGGCACTCAGTCCTGGACCCAGCCGAGGTCGTCGCCGAAGGCGTCGCGGGACGAGTTCAGGCGGCAACCCATCGCGGGGGCGGCGCGCTGGGCGGCCTCGCGCACGAGGTCGGTGTCGGTGGGTGGAAAGGCGAAGCGGATCTGGTGACGGTAGGCCGTCTCGTACATCACGTGCCAGCGGCCGTCGGCGGCGGCGAGTGTGTCCTGCCGGGAGGCGTCCGGGCCGGCCGTCATCAGTAGCCGCGCCGCGGGCAGCGCCTCGAGCAGGGCGGTCAGGCGTGCCTCGAAGGGTGGCAGGTTGCTGCGGGACAGGCCGACGGTGGCGTACGCCAGCTCGGTGAACGGGGTGAACCACTGCGCGGCCGCGGTGAACTCGGTGGGGAACACGCCGCCGGTCCGGCCGGACAGCCAGCCGTCGAGGAAGTTCGCGACGCCGCCGGGGTGGAGCGTCCAGCCGGCGCCGCGGGGCTGCCAGACGACGATCGGCCAGGTGTCCGGCTCGCCCTCGGTCAGCCAGCACAGCCGTTCGCCGTTGCCGGTCTCGCCCCACAGCAGGATGCCGCCCGGTTCGGGGTGCAGCGGGTACGGATAGTCCTCGGGGTCGTCGTCGCGGTAGTCGCGCTCCTCGCCGAGGATGTCCCGGTTCTGCGCGGCGAGCCGCTCCGGCGGGTGCGCGGAGACCAGGCCGCAGAACTGTCCGGCCCCGTACCGCCGGGTGATCTTCTTGAAGTCGGCCGGGAGCGGTGTGCCCAGCGCGGCCTCGATCGCGTCCCAGTCGGCGTGCGCGTCGACCGGCGTGGCGGGCGGGGGCACCCGTCGCACCAGGTCGTCGATGATCGTCATGACCGGTGACACTACGTCACCAGGCTTCGGTCGGGTGGCGGCGGAACGCGCTGCGCAGAATGGGTGCATGGGTGACCTGGACGGGATTGTAGGAACGTGACAGTCCCGATGATGTCGCCGTGATCGGCGGCTTGCCGCACGAGGGCTTCAGTCGTAACGGGGTCGCGACCGCGCGGTGCTGCTGCAGTCGGCCGATCCCGCGTTCGATCGTGTTCCGTTGTTTCCACTGCCCAGCATCGAAGTCGTAGGGCAGACTGCCGGCCGCACCCCGTTGGGCGTGGCCGACAGTCCGGTCGGTCTTGATCCTGAAGATCGGTCGCACATCACTCGAACCGGGCATGTCGGCTCAGGCGCCTGTGACCTGCCGCTGCCTTGATCCTTGCCGGCGACGTCACCCTCTATGGCCTGCGAGCGCTCATCGCCTGATCCGTTTGCAAGCGGTAGCGTATTCATCACGGTAAACACCACGGAAGGATCAGCGATGACGCTGCGCGACATCCCGCCGTTCCGTGCCGACCACGTCGGCAGCCTGCTTCGCCCGCCCGTTCTGCTCAAAGCGCGCGAGCAGAAGGCCGCCGGCGAGATCAGCGCCGACGAGCTGCGTGCCATCGAGGACGACGCCATCCGCGACGTGATTCGCATGCAGCGCGATGTGGGTCTGCGCTCGGCCACCGACGGTGAGTTCCGGCGTACCTCGTGGCATATGGATTTTATCTACCGCTTAGGTGGGATCCGTCCCACCGATGAGAAGATCCAGGTGCACTTCCGCAACGAGCAGGGCGAGCTCGATTTCGAGTCGGCAGCGCTGGCGATCGACGCCCCGGTCCGGCTCATCGAGACGATCTTCGGCGACGACTTCGCCTTCCTGGCGAACGAGGTGGATGACGACATCACCGCCAAGCTGACCATCCCGTCGCCCAGCATGGTCCACTACCGGGGTGGCCGCGCGGCCATCGACCCGAAGGTCTACCCCGACGAGGAGCGGTTCTGGGCCGACCTCAGTGCCGCCTACGCCGAACAGGTTCGCCGGGTCGCCGACCTGGGCTGCCGCTACCTACAGCTTGACGACACCAGCCTCGCCTACCTGAACGACCCCGCCCAGCGGCAGCTGCTCAACGAACGCGGCGACGACGCCGAACACCAGCACCTGCGCTACATCCGCCAGATCAACGCCGCGATCGCCGATCGCCCCGCCGGCCTGGCCGTCACCACCCACATGTGCCGTGGCAACTTCCGCTCCTCCTGGGCCGCCCAAGGCGGCTATGACTTCGTCGCCGAAGCCCTGTTCAGCGAGCTGGCCGTCGACGGCTTCTTCCTGGAGTACGACGACGATCGCTCGGGCGGTTTTGCCCCGCTGCGTTTCGTCCCGCCCGGCAAACTGGTCGTCCTCGGCCTGGTCACCACGAAGAAGGGAGCCCTCGAATCCAAGGACACCCTCAAGCGCCGCATCGACGAGGCTGCCAAATACGTCCCGCTCGACCGAATCTGTCTCTCGCCGCAGTGCGGTTTCTCCTCAACGGTCGAGGGCAACGTGCTGACCTACGACGAGGAGGTCGCCAAACTCCGGCTGATCGCCGCAACCGCGGAGGAGATCTGGGGCTGACCGCTCACGTTCCTTTCCGATAAGCGTGACGGTGCCGGAGAATGCACGGCACCCGACTGTCACAAGGGCCGGTCAGCCTCCGGCCGCCAGTGGCGCGTGGTGGTCCTGCTCCGTGGACGTATCGGTGACCGGGCCCCATGCCCTGGCGAAGATGTACAGAACGCCAATCCGGAGCTTGATCAAGATGCGCCGGCCTCGGAGCTGGCGTGCCTCTTGCTGAGGCGGTCCGGGCGCCGCTGCGGGACTGAGCGCCGGATCATCGGCTGTTGCTCGTCAGTTCGATCGGGGTCGACCACGCACCAAGGTATGAGCTTGGCCCCGCGGGGCGGACACCTGAGGTGAGGTGGCCGGCGGTAGCCATGAAGGATGTCGTCTATGCCTGCCCCACACCCTGCTGAGTTCCGTGAGCGAGCTGTCGCGTTGGCCCGTGCCGGCGATAAACCGGTCGCTGAGATCGCGAAGAGTCTGCGGATCTCGGAGTCGTGTCTGCGTAACTGGATGCGTCAGGCCGATACCGATGACGCGCCCGGCGGTGCGGATCGGTTGAGCAGCGCGGAGAAGAAGGAACTCGCGGAGTTACGCCGCCGGAACCGGCAATTGGAGATGGAAGTCGACGTCCTGAAACGCGCCGCCGCGTATTTCGCCCGGGAGAACGTCCTCCCAAAGTGATCTACCCGCTGGTCCGTGAATGCGCCGACGCCGGTATCGACGTCGCCGTGGCCTGCCGGGTCCTCAACGTATCGCGTTCCGGCTACTACGGCTGGAAAGACCGGCCGCTTTCCGCCCGTGCCGCCGAGAATGAACTGTTGACGAAACATATCGTGCAGATCCACGCCGAATCCCGTCATACGTACGGGTGGCCGCGGGTACACGCCGAACTGCGTCTGGGGCTGGGCTGGGCTGGCATGTCAACCACAAGCGCGTCGCCCGGCTCATGCGCCAGGCAGGCGTTCAGGGCCTGTACCGGCGCCGGACCAGGTCCGGGCCGGCTCGGCCGGCGACGGAGGACGACCTGGTCCACCGCCGATTCGCCGTGGAGGCACCCGACCGGTTGTGGTTCACCGACATCACCGAACACCCAACGAGTGAGGGGAAACTGTACTGCGCCGCGGTCATGGACGCCTATTCACGCATGATCGTCGGATGGTCAATCGCTGACCATATCCGCACCGAGTTGGTTACCGACGCGCTCGGCATGGCCCTGATCCGCAGGAACCCGACCAAGAACGAAACAATTCTGCACAGCGACCACGGGACGCAATACACATCCTGGGCATTCGGGCAACCCTCCGCGCCGCGAACCTTCTCGGTTCCATGGGAACCGTCGGCGACTGCTACGACAACTCGATGATGGAATCGTTCTGGGGCACTCTGCAACTCGAAGTCCTCGACAAGCAGTCCTGGAAAAGCCGAACTGACCTTGCCAACGCCATATTCGAGTGGATAGAGTGCTGGTACAACCCGGTCAGACGCCATTCCAGCATCGGAATGCGCAGCCCCATCGACCACGAAACGCTCTACAACCCGCCACGCCACGACCGTTGACCCCACACCGCGGGTGTCCGGACTGCGGGGTCAAGCTCAGGGCTCCCGATCACCTGGGCCCTCGCCAACGCCAAGATCGACGAACGCCAGGTCCTGACCGTGATCCTCGACCACAACCCGACCCTGACCACCGACCGGCACGAACTGCTGATCATTGCCGACAAAGGTTACGTATCGAAACGCCACGACCGAACCTTGCCGCACGCGGCATACAGCTACTACGCCCGTCCCACCGCAACAAAACTCCACGCCCCGGAGAACACCAGCTCAAAGTCGTTCGCCACTCATCGAATCGATCAACGACACCCTCAAAGGCCAACTCGACCTCGCACTCCACGGCGGCCGAACCCCAGACGGCGCCGCCGTCCGCATCACCCAACGCCTCCTCGCACTGACCGCCGCGGTTTGGCACAACCGCGCGGCGTGAGCACACCGGGCCGGATACCGCCGCCCGAGCGCCCGGCGCCGGCGGGCAGCTTGGCGCCGTGGCGGCGGTCCCAGGTGCGCCTGCGGCGCCGGAATGCTCCTGCTGCCGGGGCTGGGCGTGCCAGCGCACACGGACGGCGAGAGCGTCGACGGCAGGTTCGGCCCTGCTGCTGGCGCGTCCGGCCTGCAGGTGCGGGCCCGGTGGAACGCGGCGGCCGCGCTCGCCGCCGGTGTCGTGGACCTGGCGCTCCCGCGTCCTCGGACCGAAGATCACCCACCCGGCGGTCCTGGACCTGCTGTCGGCCTGCGGCGGCCCGGCCGGCCTACGCAAGACCGCACCAGGTGACTTGGCAGAGATCGTCGCTGCGAAGGCGCCGAGAATGGGAACCCGACTGATTGAGGCTGTCCGGGCCGCGCTTTCCGGCGTCCTGCGGGTCGGCCGTCGCGTTGTGTGTCCCGTCCGATGTGGAGCGGTTCGGTAGGTGGTCAGGCGATCGATTCGGCCGTGCTCCAGGAGGCTCCGTCCGCCGATGTCGTGTACAGCAGCTGATTGCTGTTGTTGTTCGCCTTGTAGACGAGGAGCAGCCTGTTGTTGAACGTGGCGAGTGCCGGGCTCAGGTTGCTCGACTGTGATCCGACCGTCCGCCCGGGGCTCCAGTCGTTGCCGTCCACGGAGTTCGTGACCAGCAAGGTATGACTGGGATTGTTGGCGATGAACGCCATGAAGAGTTTGCCGCCGAGGGCGGCGAACGCCGGCCCGGTGGGACTCGACTCCCGTCCGACGTTCTTGTTGGCTGTCCAGGAGAGTCCGTTGCCCGAGTTCGTGGTCTGAAGCCGGTTGCTGCTGTTGTTCGCGCCGTACCCGAGGACCAGCCGATCGTTGAACGCGGCCAGTGCCGGGACCGCGTTGCTCGACTGAGTGCCGACGGTGCTCTCGGCATTCCAGCTGATCCCGTCGGGCGAGCTCGCGACCAGTAGTGTCCGGCTGCTGTTGTTGGCGCGATAGGCGATGTTCAGGCCGCCGTTGAATGCCACCAGCGCCGGGCTCGCGTTTGTGGACTGCGATCCCACCGTGCTGCCGCCGGTCCAGTCGAAGCCGTTGGGTGAGTTCGCGACCAGCAGGGTCCGACTGCTGTTGTTGGCGCGGTAGGCGAGATACAGCCTGCCGTTCATGACCGCCAGTGCGGGAGCCGCATCGCTCGACTGGGATCCCACCGGGAATGGCCCGGACCAGGTCTCACCGTCCGTGGAGACCGCCAGCAGCAGATCCCGCCGGCTGTTGTCGGCTGTGTAGGCGACGAAGATGACACCGTTGAAGACGGCCACTGCAGGAGAGTGCCCGGACCGGTGACTCACCGCCGCGAAGGCGGGCGCCTTCGTCGTGGACAACGCGGCGAGAACGACGACGAGGATCGTCGCCAGGTGACGCCTCAGTGCGGGCACGACATTCTCCTTCTTCTGCGAAACGCGGTGTCAGGGCTGGGTGTGGAGGCTGCCGCGTCGGTGGATGACCGCCTCCCGTGAACACCGATGATGAGGTGCGGACGAGAAGCCCCGAAGTCGTTTTGCCGGAATTACCGCTAATGAGACGGGAGGGCGGCTTCACGCCGATCGCTGCGGCAGCGCTGCGCAGGATGACGGAAGCCGGTGCTACGTCGGCGAGCGGATCGTCACCGAGCCGTCCACCGGCCGCCCCGACCACGGTCTCGGCATGCGGCGCCCGGTGCGCGGCGGCCGGCCTCACGGTCGTGTCGGTGGGTTCGGTGCCGACGAGGTCCCCGGATGTGATTCCGGGCGCCGTCCTCAGGTGTTCCCTGGGTGGGCCGGCTGCCCAGGGAACCATCGGCGACGGGCGGTCAGGAACAGGCGGTGCCGGTGACGAAGACGTCCGCGGCGGCGTTGGTGTCGGGTGCGGTCAGATTCGACGCCTCGGACGTGAACGCGACCTCCGTCCCGTCCGGCCGCAGCGACACCGCGCTCTCGCCGCCACCGTCGCGCCCGCCGGCGTCCGTGTCACCGTCGGCGTCGCCGGTCAGCCGGGTGGTGGTGCCGGTCAGCCGGTCCCGGGCGAACAGGTCGGAGCGGCCGTTGGTGTCGCCCGGGACGAGCGTGGTCGCGTCCGAGACGAACACCACGCACCTGCCGCCGTCGCTGACCCGCTGGCCCCAGCTGTCCCCGTCCGCCTGCGTGCCGTCGGAGGCGACGCTGACCAGCTCGACCTCGCCGGTCAGCCGGTCCCGTACGAAGACGTCCATCGCGTCGTTCGTGTCACCCGGCACCACCTGGTTCGACGCCGACTCGAACGTGACGTAGCGGCCGTCCCGGCTCAGCGACGCCGTGTGCAGCTCGTAGGCGCGGTTGCCGTCGGCCGGGTCGCCGGTCGCGGTGAGGCTTTCCCGGGTGGTGACGCCGGTCTGCAGATCCCGCACGTACAGGCCGACCACCGGCAGACCGTCCGGCATGATGTCGGTCGCGGAGGTGGTGAACGCGACGTACCGGCCGTCCGCGCTGATTCCCCGGCTGTAACTCGGCCAGTGCCCGTTCAAGCCGGTCGTCGCCACGCTGATCAGCGTGGTCGTGCCGAGCAGCCGGTCCCGGACGAACGCGTCCGCGCCGCGCTTGTGGTTCGCGTCCCGGCCCGGCAGCAGGTTCTGCGCCCGCGAGGTGAACGACACGAACCGGCCGTCCGCGCTGATGTCCGCGCCCCAGCTGATCGACCCGGTCGCCTCCGCGCCCGCGCCGGTCACGTTGATCCGCTCGATCGCGCCGGTGGTCAGGTCCATCAGGAACACGTCCGCGTACCCGTTCGTGTCACCGGGGACCAGGTCCGGCGCCCACGACGTGAACGCGAGGAACCGCCCGTCCGCGCTGATCTCCGGGTCGAACAGCCCGTCCGTGACGAACCCGGTCGCGGCGGTCGTCGCCGGCCGCACCGTGGTCCCGAGCAGGCGGTCGTGGACGAACACGTCCGAGACACCGTTGACGTCCCCCGGTACGAGGTCCGGCGCCTGCGACTCGAACGCCACGAACCGCCCGTCCGCGCTCATCGACGGCGCCTGACTCACCCCACCGCCCGGCCCGCCACCGCCGGCCACGCTGACCAGCTCCGTCCCGCCCTGCGACGCCACCGCCACACCCGGCACGGCGACGGCCAGCACCGCGCAGGCAAGCGCGATCCATCGAGATCCCACCGCACACCTCCATCGTCCAATGTCGATCGATGGCTTCACGGTAGAGTGCGCCGCCCGGCCACTCCTGTCGTCTTGCCGACATCGGCCGATCTCCACAAGAACTGCACGACCCGCGCGGGTACGGGGCCGTGCCGCACCGCATCGCAACCGGCGATCTCGAGCACGCGGTGCACCGCCGGTGGCTCGGCAGCGGCCCTCGGATCCTGCCCGGCGGCCACCTTCCACTCGTTAACGGTGGAACAGGGCGGGAGTGCCCCATATAACCGCGAAAGTGCATATCGTTGGCGCCTGAGCGAGGAGCGGCTGGTTCTGCCCCGCGACCGGTCTGATTTCGTGACGGCCCGCCGACCCGCGCCCGCGGACCATGCACGCTTCCGTCCCTCCCGGCGTTCCGTCATCGGCCTCGGGACGGCGGCCGCGGCCACCTGTGGACTGGGCTCCGTGCGGTCGCGACCCGCTTCGACAAACTCGCCGTCCGCTACGAAGCCACGGTCCGGATCGCCTGCATCAACGTTCGACTGGCGATCCAGTCCGGGAGAGGGCCTGCGTCCACCTTTGTCGCCTTGCCGGGCTTTGTCGTGAGTGGCGACCGCGCGGGCGGGAGTCTGTGGTGCCGTGGATCGGTAGGCCATGGGGAGGGCTTGTACGCGTTCTGGGCCGAGCGCTACCGGCAGGAGCCGCGGTCGGCGATCCTGTCGATACGGCGGCTCGTCACGGTTTGCCGTGAGGTGTCCGGAGCGGGCGACGCCCGCCCCGGACACCGGTGCGGTCAGGAGGCCGTGCAGGTCGGGGTGATGCCGGTCGCCGATCCGGTGCCCTGGAAGCCGAACTCGGTGGTCTGCCCGGTGCCGAGGCGTCCGTTGTGGCCGACGTTGGCGAAGCGGACGGCGCCGCTGGTGCCGCTCGGGGTGCTGTTCCACGCGTTGGTCACGGTGGCGCCGCTGGGCAGGTTCACCCCGACGGACCAGCCGTTGATCGACGCGGAGCCGGCGGTGACCCGTACCGTGGCGACGAAGCCGCCGTTCCAGGAGTTCAGGGACGCGGTGGCCGTGCATCCGGCCGGTACTACCGGGCTGGGTGAGGTGGAGGGCGTCACCGTCGGGGTGACCGGTGGTGTGGTGGGCGTGCCGGTGCCGCTGCGGCCCTTGTTCAGCTCGTCGAGCACGGCGTGGTACGCGGCCTTTTTCTGGTAGTTGCCGTTGCCGCCGGTGAAGAGCAGGCCCCGCTCGGAGGAGCGCCACGACTCGCTGTCCGCGATGCCCCACACGGTGATGCCGGTGCACCTCGTGACGTTCAGGCAGGCGCGGACGACCTTGCGGTAGTTGTCCGCCTGGCCCTGGCCGATGTCGTTGTTGCTCAGGTCGTCGTCGATGTCCAGCTCGGTGATGTGCACCTCGACGCCCAGGTCGGCGAAGCGCTGGATGTTGGCCTGCAGGTCGTCGCTGATGATGCTGTTCGGGTTGTCGTTGAAGTGCGCCTGGAAGCCGACGCAGTCGATGTACTGCCGGTAGTTGCTGACGATGTCGTACAGCGCGTTCGCCTTGCGGTTGGGGGTGCCGCCGCGGACGGTCAGCCCTTCCACGTCGTAGTCGTTGATGCACAGCTTGGTGGAGAGCCCGTTGGCCTGGACGACCTGCTTGGCCCGGACGAACGAGTCGCGGATGACGTCGGTGTCGCCGGCGTCGAAGAGGTCACCGTCGCCGTTCGCGTCCCGGTTCAGGGTGTGCGGCCACTCGCCGCGCCGGGTGCCCGCGTTGTTGTCGGCCAGCGCCTCGTTGACCACGTCCCAGTACGCGATCCGGTTGCCCCAGCGGGTCAGCGCGTTGCCGATGAAGGTGTTGAGCGTGGCCTGGTTGGTGCCTTGGAGGGCGCCGGCCTGCGAGTGCCAGACCAGCGTGTGGCCGCGGACGAGCATGTTGTTGGACTGCGCGTAGTTGACCAGCGTGTCGGCGGCCCCGGTGTTCTGCAGCCCGCCGCTGGACGTGGCGATCGTGGCCGGTTTCATGTCGTTCTCGGGGGTGAGCTGGTTGAACTCCTGGGCCACGATCGGGCTGAGCCGGCCGGGTGAGGCCGCCACCCCGAAGAAGAGGCCGGCCTTGGCGGCGGCCGCCCGCAGCGTGGTCTCGGCCGCGGCGGCCGGCGTGATCCCTTGGACGATGGCCGCGCCACCGGCCAGCAGCAGTACCGCCGCCGGCAGGGCCATTCTGGTACGTCTCCTGCGCTGGTCCGGGCTGCGGCTCACGGGGACTCCCTCCAAATCGATCGTCATGCGTCGATATGTTTCACCGTCGCAAAGTATCGATACCGGTACGTCGGGATGTCAACTCCCGGAAAACTTCCGGAATGCCGTACGCGCCGATCCGGCGGAAATGACCCGGCCGCGGCCGCCAACCCGGTCACCGCGGCAACGGACCGAAGCCGGAGTTCCACCGCCCACCGGCGCCGTTCTGCGGCGCGCGAGTCGTCAGCTCGGCTCCCGCGTGACCACCGCCCGACGCGGTCACGCGCCACAGCACCAAGGCCGGCCCGCGCCGCGGCGGCCACGGGCCGGCGGGCGCCGCGGCGAACGTAGCGGCCCGCTACCCGGCATGCTGCACCTGACACGCACCCCGCGCGGGTCACGCGGACCGGGAACGGCGGCAAGCGCGTCCAGCGGTCCGCCGTGTTCCCGTGGGTGACCGGTGCGGCGGGGATGTGGGGGCGCGCTGCTACCGCGAGTGCAGGGATGAGAGATGATGCCGTCCCGGCGACAACAACCCACATCTCCGCGGTACGGCCGTGAGCACCCGACAGTACGTACGGTGATTTCTCGTGGGCGGCCGATGGCCGGCGCGCGGGTCCCGGGTCGTGCCCACCTCCGCAGTCGCCGACTGCAACCTCGTGCGTCCGCGCTCGTCGCGGCCTCTTCGGCGCGGACGGTGGCGCCGACCGTCGGTGGGGCCGCGCCGCCCGGCGCGCGACTGTTGCGGTGCGCCGTCACCCGGACCGGCCTGCACGACGGCGCGGAGGAAGCCGCCGCTGCTCGCGGCCTGGCTCGCCGCCCTCGCCCGCTTCGGCCGGCCTCCGGCAAAGAGCAGATATCTGACATAGCGGGCGGTAGCGTAGCGCTAACACTCGGCAATGAAAGTGGGGGTCGCTCGATGATCGAGGTCGATGGGCGGGCGCCGTGCACCGAGGACTATCCATCCGCCGCGGTGGCGGCGGCCCGGTGGAGCGACCTCGCCAAGGAGATCACTGAGGCGGCCCTGCGTCGCGATGACGGTGGGCCGAGCCCGTCGTCCGCCGGACCGGGTTCGCTGCTGATTCTCGGATCCGGCATCGCCAGCCTGGGCTTCACCCGCGACGCCGAGGCCGAGTTGCGCGCCGCCGACCGGGTCTTCTTCTGTGTCGCGGACGTGCCGACTGCGGTGTGGCTGCGCCGGCTGCGGCCCGACGCGTTCGACCTCTACGTCCTCTACGAGGACAGCAAGCCGCGCTACCACACGTACGTGCAGATGACCGAGGCGATCCTGCACTACGTGCGGGCCGGGCAGCGGGTGGTGGCGGTCTTCTACGGCCACCCGGGTGTCTTCGTGCTCTCCACCCACCGGGCGATGAAGATCGCGCGGCAGGAAGGGCACCGTGCGGTCATGCGGGCCGGGATCTCGGCGCTCGACTGCCTCTGCGCCGATCTCGGCGTCGACCCGGCGCAGCCCGGTCTGCAGACCTACGAGGCGACCGACATGCTCATCCGCGGACGCCGCCTGGACACCAGCATGCACGTCGTCCTCTGGCAGGTCGGCCTGATCGGGGACATGGGTTATCGCCGCAAGGGCTTCCACAACCGCAACCTCGGGGTCCTGGTCGAATACCTGCAACGTGCGTACGGCGAGGACTACGAGGTCACCCACTACATCGCCGCCCGCTATCCGACGATGGAGCCGACGATCGCGGTGCACCGGCTCAGCGAACTCACCGACCCGCGGGTGCACCGGACGGTCACCGGCATCTCGTCGCTGTATCTGCCGCCCAAGGACGGCATCGCGACCGACATGGAGATGGCGGTGCGGCTCGGGCTCGCCCGGCCGGGTGACACGCCACTGCCGCCCCGGCCGCTGCGGGAGATCGACCAGCACGGGCCGCGGGAGAGCCGTGCGGTGCGGGAATTCGCCGGTTTCGAAGTGCCCGAGGACTATCAGTACCAGCATCCGACCGCGGCCTGTGACTTCCTGATCCAGCTCGCCGACGACATCGAACTGCAGCGCCGCTACCGTACCGATCCGGCCGGTGCCCTGTCCCCGGAGTCGTTCCCGGGCCTCAGCGACCGGGAGCGGAGGCTGCTGCTGACCCGCCGGGAGGGCGCCGCGCAGCTCGCGGCGAAGGGCGCCGTCGTGTCGGACGCGCCGAACGAGCGCCTGGTCCGTGGCGCGCTGCGCCGGGTGCACACCGCGCGACAGCTGGCCGACGCCATCACCCGCTGCGGACGGGAACGCAGCCGCCGGCCACTGCTCGCTTTCGCCGACGGCCTCGGCTACCGGGTCCGCTGGCCGAGCCTGGGTACGGCGATCGACGACGTGCTGAGCGACTCGCTGCAACCGTGGAGCGGTGTATACCTCGACGAGGCGAGCCGGGCGGTGCTGACCGTCGTCGGCAGCGCCCGCGCGAACGGCGCCAGCGTGGTGTTTCTCGACGGCGTTCGGCTGCGTGACGTCACGTTCGTCGACGGCCGGCTGCGGTGGGACGGGCCCGGCGGGGTGGGGTTCGCCTCGCTGACGTTCGGCTGCGCCGATCGGGTGCGCCGGGTGACGGGCACCTGGCGGACCGGCGCGGACGGGCCGGCACGGGAACTCGACGCCGCGGAGCCGACGGCGGCCGGCCCCGCACTGGCCGGGTGGACCGGCCGCTACCTCGTGCGTTCCGGCACCGGCCCGGCCGTACCCGTGGAGATCGGTGTCGGTTCCGACGGCAGGCCGGTGCTCGGCGTGGCCGGCGAGCGGATCGCCGGGGCTCTCCCGGCGGACGGCGCCCTGCGCTGGGCCGGCGGCTCCGTGCGGGTGCAGGCGCCGACGGGGCAGAGCCGGCGCCTGACCGGCACGATCGACGGCCTCGGCCCGGTGCAGGGAGACGAGGATCCCGGTTACATCGCGCCCTACGCCGGCGTCTACCACGTCCGCGGCGGCGGCCGCGTCGCGACTCTGACCGTCACGGCCGCGCCGGGCCGGGTGCTCGTCGGCGGATCCTGCCTCGACGGTGAGCACGAGGCCGTGTTCCACAACCGGGAGCTGACCTGGGACTCGGGCTCGGTACGCCTGTTCGTCGATCCGCTGACCGGGGCGCCCTCGCTGTACGGCACGCTCGCCGGCGAGATCCGCATCCAGGGCATCACCGCGGGAGGAGCCGGCGGGACCGGTGGTGACGAGCCCACGGTGTGGCACGTCGGGGCCGGGTCGCTGCCCGCGTGGTCGCTGCCGGGCTGGGCCGTCGCGTCGTTGCGCGCCGTCGCCGAGCCGTGGCGCCCCCACGGCGGCCTGCAGCTCTACTCCGAGTGGCTGAAGGTCACCGCCACCCACCAGCTTCTGCGCGGCGTCGCCGAGCGGCTGCCGCACCTGCGCTCCGTCGTCCACGACAGCTGACGGGCGCACCGGCGCCGGCCATCACCGGCGCCGGAATGCCACCCACCAGAGCCGACTGCTGAAACGAGACCACACCATGTCGCAACCCGTGCTGCCCGCCGTACCCGACGGCACTCAGATGGATCCGATCAACGTCGACGTGGATGTCGACGTGGACGTCGACGTGGACGTCGATGTCGATGTCGACGTGGATGTCGACGTGGACATCGATGTGGACATCGACGTCGACGCGATCGCGGTCGTGGACGTGGACATCGACGTGGACATCGACGTCGACGTGGAGGTCGACGTGGACGTGGACGTGGACGTCGACGTGGACATCGACACCGACGTCCCGGCGCAGCCGGGCAACTTCACCCGGATCGTCAGCAGCCTCAACACCTGGGTACAGGCGAACCCGATCAAGGCGTCGCTGCTGAAGTATCTCGGCGGTGCGGTCGGCTCGTACTTCGTCAAGAAGCTGATGGCGTGGGCAGAGGGCCAGGGTGACACCGACGCGCCCAACACCGACCCGCAGACCACCCAGGGCCTCGTCATCATCCTCAACTACATGCTCACCGATGCGGTGCCGGCGCAGGAACGGTGGCAGACGTTCGGCTCATTCGTGCAGAGCGAGTCGCCGGCCGTCGGCGACCAGGAGCTGATCCTGGCGATGATGATGTCCACGCCCGACCAGACCTCCGACACCCAGGCGGCGGCCTGGCGCTGGACCGAGGCGGACAAGACCGCTCTGGTCAACCAGCTGGCCGCGATGACGCCCGTCTCGTCGATCTACACCTTCGTCTCCACGTACCAGTATCAGGGCCGCACGTTGCCGGTGAAGACCGCCGCAGCGGTGATCCTCAGCGCCCTGCGGCAGACGCACGGCTAGCCCCGATGGTGAGAACGCTGCTACCGCTGAGCCCGGTGCCGGACGCCCGCGGTGCGATGCGCGATGCGCGCCTGGTGCGCTACGACACCGGCCGCTATCCCTTCGCCGCGCTGGCGGCCCGGGCGTTCGAGGTCGACGACCTCGGCCGTCTGCACGACAAACCCGGCCTGTACGACGACGGCGCCGGTCGCCCGACCTATCAGGACAACGTCGCGCTGCGCACCCAGCTGCGCGACCGCCTGGCGGATCTGGGCTTCGGGACGGTGTACACCGCGTTGATGCGTGAGGTCGTCGCACCGATCTTCGGCTGCGGGCTGGCCTTCTCCCGCAATCCTCAGTTACGGGTGCACCTCGCCGGTGGGCCGAGCGCCAGCGCGTGGCACACCGACCACCAGGTGCTGCACCGTACCGACCAGATCAACGCGTGGCTGCCGTTCGTCGACGCCTGGGGCACCAACACGCTGTGGGTGGAGAGCGACTACGGCACCCACGACTACGCGCCGGTACCCGTGCGGTACGGCGAGATCCTGCTGTTCGACGGCACCTTTCTGATGCACGGCAGCGTCGCCAACGACAGCGGCCACACCCGGGTCGGGATGGACTTCCGATTCGCACCGAAGCAGCCCGGGGTGCTGCACGACTTCCTGCCCAGCCGTGCGCGCAGCGAGACGCTCACCTCTCTCTCCTCAAGCGGAGGCTGACATGACAGTGGTAGCCAATGGTGTCGACTTCTCCGGAGCACGACCGAGCGTCGACACGCTGAAGAAGAACGGCAAGTCCTTCGTCATCCGGTACCTCGCACCGAGCAATCCGGACACCGCCTGGAAGCTGCTCACCAAGGCCGAGGTGCAGGAGTACCACAGCGGCGGTATCCACATCGTCAGCAACTTCGAGTGGTACGGCAACCGCGCCCTGGAAGGTCATGCCGCCGGCGTGGAAGACGCGAAGGTCGCGGCCGCGCAACACCTCGAGGTCGGTGGGCCGGCCAACCGGCCGATCTATTTCAGCGTCGACACGGAGACGTCCGGTGAGAGCGTGTCCGACTACTTCACCGGCGTCGCCGGCGTCATCGGTCACGAACGCACCGGCGTGTACGGCTCGTACGACGTGGTGAAATACCTGCTCGACCACAAGCTCGTGGCATGGGCGTGGCAGACGTACGCCTGGTCGAATGGCCAGTACGACCAGCGGTGCCAGCTGGCCCAGGACAAGGACGGGGTCACCATGGACGGCAACGCGGTGGACCTCGACACGGCCCACGCGTCGGACTACGGACAGTGGTGACCTCGCGCATCGGCTGAGAAACGATGACCTGAGCCGGGTGGGCGCCCGCGACATGGTCCGGCACGGCATCGGCTACGTGCCGGAGGGCAGGCACGTCTTCCCCGGACTGCCGGTGGAGAAGAACCTGCTGCTCGGCGCGTACGCCCGCAGGTGGAACGCCGAAACCCGGACCACCCTGGACGAGGTCTACGCGCTGTTCCCGGTGCTCGCCGACATGCGGTCCCGGCTGGCCGGGGCGCTCTCCGGCGGCCAGCAACAGATGCTGGCCATCGGCCGCGCGCTGATGTCCCGCCCCCGGCTGTTGCTGCTCGACGAACCGTCGATGGGCCTGTCGCCGAAGCTGGTCGAGGACATCGTCGCGGTCCTGCAGCGGCTGCGCACCGAAGGGCTCGGCATCCTGCTCGTCGAGCAGAACGCCAAACTCACCTTCGAAGTCACCAACCGATGCCTGGTGGTCGACAACGGCGAGGCGGCGATGACCGGCACCTCCGGCCAGCTACGCCGCGACCCCCAGGTGCGCCGCATCTACCTGGGCCTATGAGGGCCACCCGGTTCATGTACTCAGGCCGCGGCGACACAGGCGACACGTGCCGGGCGGGGGCGCGACGGCCTGGAACAGCCGTGGCCGACCGTCATCGCGCCGGCGGGTCGTCGGCCGGTGCGCCAGGGCAACCGGGCAGACGCACTGCCACGACGAGGCCGCCGCCGGCACGCGGAGCGGCGGACCATGCGCCGTCGTGCGCGCTGACGACGGCGTCGACGATGGCCAGCCCCAGGCCGGATCCCTCGGCGCCGCGTGTGTGCCGTCCGCCGCGCTGAAACGCCTGCCGGAGCGTGGGAATGATGTCGGCGGGAACGACCGGTCCGGTGTTGGCGATCTCGAGGACGGCGGCACCGCCGACGGTGCGGGTGGAGAGCCAGACGGTGCCGCCGGGGATGTTGTGCCGGACCGCGTTCTCCACCAGGTTGCGGACGGCCAGGCCGATCAGGACCGGGTCGGCGGTCGTGGTGGCCGGGGCGAGCTCCGCGTGGATCACGGGGAGGCCCGCCGCGCGGATGAGCTCGGCGGCGGTGTCGGCCAGGTCGAGGCGGCGGGGAGCGGGAGGCTGCCGGAGGCGGGCGAGCGTCAGCAGGCTGGAGAGCAGGCGTTCGCTGCGGTGCGCGGCGGAGACGACGGTGGTCAGGGTCGCGCGGTACTCGTCCTCGGAGCGATGCGGCCGGGACAGCGCGCGTTCCGCGGCGGCCTGGATGATGGTCAGGGGCGTCCGCAGCTCGTGTGAGGCATTCGCGGCGAAGAGTTGCTGGGCCTGGAAGGCCGCGCCGAGTCGGTCGAGCATCGTGTTGAACGTCTCGGCCAGCGTGGACAGTTCATCGCGCGGGCCGGACGCCGTGATGCGCTCCTCGAGCGTCTCGTGCGACAGCCGGTCGGCGACCTCGGTGATGGTCCGCAACGGGCGCAGGGCGCGGCTCGCGACGATCCAGCACAGCAGCAGCGCGACGACCACGCTGATGGCGAAGACGATGCCGGACTGCAGCAGGATCGACCGTAGTGCCTCCTCGCGGGCACGGTCGATGGCCTCGTAGACGTGCGGTGCCCAGGCCACGTCCACCTGGCCGGCGGTGTCCGGCGGCGGGAGGTCCGACACGCGGGTGGCGGACGGCGCGACGGCCGGCGTCGCGGCGATCGCGCCGACCGTCGAGACCAGGTCCGCGTCGGCGGAGAACAGCGAGCGCCGGGCGAGAAGGTGGACCACGGACAGCAGGACACCGCCGGTGATCGCGGAGACGGCCGCGTAGGCGAGCGTCAGCCGGGTGCGGATGGAGAGCCGGTACGGGCGCACGGTCACGGCAGCCGGTAGCCACGGCCGATGACGGTCACGATCGGGTCGGGATCGCCGAGCTTCTGCCGCAGGGTCTTCAGCGTGGTCCGTACCGCGCCGGTGAACGGGTCGGTGTGCTCGTCCCACACGGTGTCGAGCAGCCGTTCCGCGCTGACCAGCTCACCCTCGGCCCACAACAGCGCGGCGAGCACGCCGAACTCCTTGCGGGTCAGGTGCAGGGACCGCTCACCGCGGCGCACCTCGTGCCGGCCGACGTCCATGGTGATCCCGGCCCGGCGCAGCACGGTCGGGCGGCGTGGCGGGGTACGCCGGCCGAGCGCGGTGACGCGCGCGACCAGTTCGATGAACGCGAACGGTTTCGGCAGGTAGTCGTCGGCGCCGATGGACAGACCCTCGACCCTGCTCTCCACCGCGCCGTCCGCGGTCAGCATCAGCACCCGGGCCGGGGAGCCCGCACGGACCAGGGCCCGGCACACGTCGTCGCCGTGCAGGATCGGCAGGTCCCGGTCGAGCACGATGACGTCCGGTGCGATCTGTCCGGCGCGTTCCAGCGCCTCGGCGCCGTCGCGGGTCACGTCGACCACGAGATCGTGCTCACGCAGCCCTTCCGCGATGATCTCCGCCAACGTCTCGTCGTCCTCCACCACCAGCACCCGCATGGTGGCTGATTCTCCTCCGGTGATGTGGCGTCCGTGTGAGCCGGTGGGACACCGGGATGTCACATCCGGCCCGGCACGGTGGCGGTCATGAGAAGACGACACCTCGCCGTACCGCTGCTGCTTCTGACTGTTGTCCTGAGCGGTTGTGGCGGTGGCCCGGACGAAGCCGCCGACGGTGACCATGAGAAGCAACTGGCATTCGCGCAGTGCATGCGGGACAACGGCGTGACCGAGTACGAGGATCCGAAGCCGGCCGGGAAGGGCGGCGTGGTCGCGGCGCAACCGGCGAGCCCGGATGATCCCGAGTTCAACGCCGCGGTGGAGAAGTGCCGGCCACTGCTGCCGAACGGCGGCGAGGCGGAGCCGATGTCCGAACAGGAGCGTGCGGAGGCGCTGACGTTCGCGGCGTGCATGCGCGAGCACGGCATCGAGGACTACCCCGACCCGGACGCGGAGGGCCGTCCCGGTGACTTCGACATGCCGGAGCCGGAGGACCCCGGGTACGAGGATGCGATGGAGCGGTTCACCACGGCCAGCGAGGCGTGTGGCGCACCGGCCGGTGCGGTCCGCGCGGTGCCCGGCAAATGAGCCGCACCCGGCGGTGGATCCTGGTGACCGGCATCCTGGTGGGTGCCGGTACGGGTGTGGTGCGCTATGTCCGCACCACGCAGCCGCGCGAGACGCCGGCGGCGCCGCGGGCGACGACCGAGGTCCGGCTCACGACGCTGGTCGAGGGACAGACGTTCAAGGGCCGGATCCGGTACGCCGAGGCGCCGCCCCTGCTCGGCCGGCTGACCGGCACCGTGACCTCACTGCCGAAGGTCGGTGCGGTCCTGAAGGCCGGTGACGAGGCCTACCGGGTCGATGACGTGCCGGTGATCCTGCTCGCCGGTGATACGCCCGCGTTCCGGGCGATGGTCCCCGGGATCAGCGGCCCCGACGTCCGGCAGCTGGAACGCGCGCTGACCGGGCTCGGCTACACCGGTTTCACCGCGGACGGCGTGTACCGGTACTCGACCGCCGAGGCGGTCAGGTCCTGGCAGAAGCGGCTGGGCGTCGCGCAGACCGGCACGGTGCCGCTCGGCCACGTCATCTTCACCACCGGGGAGGTACGGGTGGGCGAACACCGGGTCCGTGTCGGCGAGCAGGCCGGGCCGGCCCCACTGTACGAGGCGACCAGCACCGAGCGGCGGGTGACTTTCCCGATGGACCCCAAGCACCAGCGGCTGGCCCCGGTCGGCGGCCCGGCCACCGTGGTCCTCGCGGACGGCCGGGAGATAGCCGGCACCGTGGCCGCGGTGGAGAAGCCCGCCGAGGCCGGAAAGGACGCGACGGTCACCGTGAAGGCCACCGACCCCAAGGCGCTGGACACGCCGGAGGGCGATCCGGCCGATGTGCGGCTGGTCGTCCAGGAGCGCCGTGACGTGCTCGCCGTGCCGGTCGTCGCACTGCTGGCGCTGGACGGTGACCGCTACGGCGTGGAAGTCGTCGACGGGGACACGGTCACGCTCGTGCCGGTCGAGGTGGGGCTGTTCACGGACGGCAAGGTGGAGATCCGCGCGGCCGGGCTCGCCGCGGGCATGCGGGTCAGCGTGCCGGCGTCATGAGCACCGCGATGATCGAGCTGCGTGACGTGGTGAAGTCCTACGGTGCCGTCACCGCCCTGGCCGGTGTGACGGTCCGCGTCGAGCCCGGCGAGCTGACCGCGATCGTCGGCCCGTCCGGGTCCGGCAAGTCCACCATGCTGCATCTGGCCGGCACACTCGACCGGCCCACCAGCGGCAGCGTGCACGTCGCCGGCCATGAGGTGTCCGCACTGTCCGACCGGCAGCTGTCCGCGCTGCGCGCACAGCGGATCGGGTTCGTGTTCCAGCAGTTCCATCTCGCGCCGGGCGTCAGCGTGCGGGACAACGTGGCGGACGGTCTGCTCTACACGGGCCTGCCCCGGCGGGAACGGCAGGCACGGGCGGCCGGGGCACTCGGCGACGTCGGCCTCGCACACCGGCTGACGCACCGGCCGCACGAGCTGTCCGGCGGCGAACGGCAGCGGGTGGCGATCGCGCGCGCGGTCGCCGGCCACCCCTCGCTGCTCCTGGCGGACGAGCCGACCGGCAACCTGGACACCGCGTCCGGCGCGGAGGTGCTGCGGCTGCTGCGGGCGCTGCACGATACCGGCACCACCGTCGTGATCATCACGCACGACCGGGAGCTGGCCGCCGGCCTCCCCCGGGTGATCGCGATGCGGGACGGGCGGGTGACCACGTGAAACCGGCCCGGATGTCCCTGCCGGACGTGGCCCGGGTGGGCGCGGCCGGGCTCGTCACCCGCCCGCTGCGCGCATGCCTGGCCGCGGCCGGCATCGCGATCGGGGTCGCCGCCATGGTGGCCGTGGTCGGTATCTCCGCGTCGAGCCGCGCCGGCGTGGAGCGGGAGCTGGCCGCGATCGGCACGAACCTGCTCACGGCCGCGCCGGGCCAGACGTTCGGCGGCGAGGCCGCGCGACTGCCGGACGAGGCGGTCGAGATGGCCGGCCGGATCGACGGTGTCACCGGGGCGTCCGCGACCGGGCCGGTGGACGTGGCCGTCTACCGCTCCGACCTGATGCCGGTGGGGGAGACCAACGGCCTCGGGGTACGCGCCGCCCGCACCGACCTGCTCGGGCCCGTCGGCGGCGCGCTCGCCTACGGCTCCTGGCTCAACCAGGTGACGCTACGCGGCCCGGCGGTCGTGCTCGGCGCGGAGGCCGCCCGGCTGCTCGGCGTGCACCGGGTCGACACCGACGTGCGGCTCTGGCTCGGCAACCGATGGTTCGTCGTGGTCGGCGTGCTCCAGCCGATCCGGCTCGCGCCGGAGCTGGACACCGCGGTCCTGGTCGGCTGGTCGGCCGCCGAGACACTGCTCGGCTTCGACGGAGGCATCGGCACGGTCTACGTCCGTACCGACCCGGACCGGGTCACCGACGTACGGACGCTGCTCGCCCGCGCGGTCGCCCCGGCCCACCCCAACGAGGTCCTGGTCGAACGGCCGTCCGACGCGCTCCTCGCCCAGGCGGTCACCGATCGTGCGCTGACCGGGCTGCTGCTCGGGCTCGGCGCGGTCGCGCTGCTGGTCGGCGGCGTCGGCGTGGCCAACACGATGATCGTGTCGGTGCTCGAACGCAGGGCCGAGGTCGGGCTGCGCCGCGCACTCGGCGCCACCAGAGCGCAGATCCGCACCCAGTTCCTCGCGGAATCGCTGCTGCTGTCCGCGCTCGGCGGCGCGACCGGTCTACTCCTGGGCGCGGCGGTGACCGGGGCGTACGCCTGGTCCCGGGGCTGGCCCCCGGCCGTGCCCGCCTGGGCGCACGCCGCCGGTTTCGCGGTCACCGTGCTGATCGGCGGCGTGGCCGGCCTCTACCCCGCGGTGCGCGCAGCCCGCCTGCCACCGACAGAGGCGCTGAGCGCGCCGTAGCCGGATGCCGGCTATCGATGCCGGTATCGCACTGCCGATCCGAGGCGTGCTTGCCGTGCCGCCGTTGCCACGGCGCCACGGCAAGCACGCCCGGTCGCCGTGTTCGAGGACCTCATTCCCACCTACGACCTGCTGGCGTTCGCACGCGCGGACAACTGGTTTCGTTCGCGAGTTCATGGGCGCCGGATGTTCGCGACTCTCGGCACCACGTTGCTGTCGCCACCTGCCGAGACGGTCGCAAGAATCGGTCGGCCGTAGTCTGCGTGATCATCCCCGCTGGAGAAGGAGGTCCCATGGGCGCGAAGACTGCACTGCTCGCTTTCACGGGAGGCGATCTGCGCCCCGCTCTCCGGGGAGCGGTGCGAGCCGACCCCACCGTCGCAGCTACCCGCCCGTCTGCTTCGTGCCGCAGGCGACCGGCGCATCATCATGCACGGGATGCACTCGGCCTCTGACTGGCTGTGCTTTGCGGTGTGGGAGAGCGGTTCTCTGGTCCGCTCGCTCACCGTTTCCCCGGACGGCGGCATCGGGGAGAACATCGGCGCACCATACGACTTCGAGCATCCGTACTGGGCGGGCGAGCGGCCGGTCGAGTCGACGCTCTCCGGAGATCCGTACCCGCTGCCGTTTCATCCGCTGGAGTTGGGTCAGGACGCCTTACGCGCCTTGTTCGGTTTCATTCTGGAAGGCCGTCCGGATCCTGACGACGTCGACCCGTACGAGGTTCCCCTGCAAGGATTCCGGGTCGCTGACCCCACCGGCCACGAACAGGCCGAACGCGAGGCCCGCATGCAGCAGTTACTGCAACAGATGGGATCGCCTCGCCGCTACCGCATGATGCCCGACGGCACATTTCAGGAGATCGCCGACGCTTGTTCCTCGTAGACGTGGCCTCGACAAACCGCGGGACCTGCCGCCGATCGACGCGCGGCGCCCCAGCTCGCGGGGAGCGGCACCGGCTGGGAGGAGGATCAGCGGGCATAGGCGACCGGGCCGGCTTCCACGACGTGGTGCCGACCCCTGCGCACTGCTCATGCCGAGAAGGGTTTCGCAGCGTCTCGCTTCACCCCGAGCCGGGGCTCGGTGGTGAGGTAGGTACCGGGCGTCTGGCCGGTCACCCGCTGGAAGACCGCGATGAACGCACTCGTCTTCCGATAGCCGACCTGCCGCGCCGTCGCCCCGACCGGCGTGCCCGTCGAGAGCTTCTGGATCGCCGCGCGGATCCGCACCCGGGTGCGCCACTCGGCGAAGCTCAGCCCGGTCTCGGAACGGAACAGCCGCGTCAGCGTCCGCACGCTGGCGTGCGCGAGGTCTGCCCAGTCCGCCAGTTCCCGCTGGTCGGACGGTGTCGTCAGGAGCTGTTCGGCGATCATCCGCAGACGCTGGTCGGTTGGCATCGCGATCGCGATGTCGTGAGCCGGACACGGGGTGATCAGGTGGAGCATCAGCGATTCGGCGGCCGGCCGGGCTGGATCGACCGGGTCCGCATCGAGCACGTAGGCCAGTAACTCGCGCAGCAGCGGGGTGACCCGTACCCCCGTGACCGACGTCCAGGCGATGGGGCACCGCCCGGGGTTCATGGCCATGAGTCCACCCTCTCCGGGATGCCGGACGGCGCCCGCGTGCGGGACGTGGGCGGGGATCCAGATCCCGTATCCGGGCGGCAACAGCCAGTCGCGGGACTCGGTCGTCACCGTTACCGTCGCGGTGATCGTCCACAGGAACTCTGGTCCGGCGTGGGTGTGGGTCTCGCGGACATCTGGTTGCCCGTTCTCGTACGACGAGCCGCGCTCGATCGTGAGGATCGGCGAGCTGTCCGGTGCGGGGTATTGGATGTCTCCTATGCGCATCCGGGCCACTCTAACGTCGGACCCATGATCACCAAGTCCCCGAAGAGGGGGATCGCCGACCGGATCCTGATGCTGCGTCATGTCACCGCGACCGAGGTGGAGCGGCTTCGGCCGAGAATCCTGCGAGTACGGCTCAGCGGCCCGCAGATCACGCAGGTCAGGCCGGGGCAGCACATCCGGGTGAAGGTCCGCGGGGACGGCGTGGTGCTACGCACCTACACGGTCGCCGACATCAACCTCCGCCAGCAGTGGCTCGACCTGTGGATCTACCAACGGAGCGACGAGAGCACCCCCGGCCTGGACTGGAGCCGAACCGTCGCCCCGGGCGATCCTGTGACGTTCATGGGTCCCTCCGGTCGCCTTGTGGTCCAGCCGGACGCGCCTTACCACCTCGTCGTCGGCGAGGAGACCGCACAGGTCGCGTTCGCCGCGATCCTCGGCGCGACAAAGCCTGGCGCGGACGTGCGAGGAGTTGTCGAGGTGTCCACCCCGGATGAGCGTGTCGACTTTCCCCGGGCCGACGAGCTCACCTGGACCTACCGCGGTGACGCCCCGGCGGCGGAGTCGGCCGGCCTGCTCGAAGCGGTCCGCGCGCTGCCGCTCCCGTCCGTCCCCGGCGTGGCGTACCTCGCCGGGGAGGCTAAGACCATCGCCGCCATCCGGACCCACTTGGTCGCCGAACGACGCTGGTCTCGCCGCTCGGTGCTCACCAAACCGTTCTGGACACCCGGCCGCAAGGGCCTCGACTAGTGCGGCGACGGCAGCCAGCGTGCGCAGCCTCTGCCTTGGTCATAGTCACAGCGGCTGCGGGAATCCGCGCGCGAGCCCCCTGACTGGCACCCGGCCGGCCTCAGCTCGGCCGGAACGCCCTGTGTGCGGGGCCTGCGGCACCGCATCGCGACCACCGATCAGCACCCTGCGAGGAGATCCTCCATGTCCGACTTCGAGCCCGCCGTGACGGCGTTCATCCTCCTCAAGACCAATCGCGCCTGGTTGGAACTGTCCGTACCGGAGCGTGTCGCCGCCTTCCGGGAAAGCGTTCTGCCCGCCATCGAGGACAAGGCCAAGGACGTACGTTGGCGCTACTATGACACCGAGTTCTACACGGCCCGCGTGACCGACATCTGGGTCTGGGAGGCCCGTGACCACGATGCTTTCCAACTGGTCATCGAGGCGTTACGCGAGACGCCGTTCTGGGACCACTACTTCGAGGTCGTCGAAATCCTGGTGGGCGTCGAGAACGGCTACGCCAAGCACTACGGCGCCGACCTTCCAATGACCGTCAACGCCTGAGCGTCGCCTGGCGGTCGCCTTCCGCCGCCCGGGGTAGGCGACCACCGGGCGAACCGCGATGCCACTCCGTCCGCGTGTTACCCCAGCAAGATCTGTGACCCGTCCGTAAACGGCAGGCCGGCACCGTCACGATCTCCGGTGCCGGGCCCTCCTGGACGTCCCACCGGGCCGAGCCGGTTCACCGGTCACGCTTATCCGGCGCTTATGGGGGTTTCGCCACTCTGTCCCGGTGACGATCGACGAGGGGTGCGGCGGGATGTACCCGAGACTGTCAGTGGTGGTCCCCGTGTTCAACGAGGAGGACGTGCTGCCGTTGTTCGCCGAGCGGCTGCGCCCGGTGCTCGACGGGCTGCTCGTGACGTACGAGGTGGTGGCCGTCGACGACGGCAGCCGGGACGCGACACCGGTGGTGCTGGAGACGATGCGCCGCCGCTGGCCGCAGCTCCGGGTCGTCCGTCTGCGCCGTAACGCCGGGCATCAGAACGCCCTCACCGCCGGTCTGCACCGGGCACGCGGCGAGTACGTGGTGAGCATCGACGTCGACCTGCAGGACCCGCCGGAGGTCATCGCCCGGATGCTCGCCGTGGCCGAGGGCGGAGGGCTCGACGTCGTCTACGGCGTACGCGCCGATCGTGGCACCGACAGCCTGTTCAAGCGCTGGACCGCCGAGTCGTACTACCGGCTGATGCGGCGGCTGACCGGCAGCGCCGTGCCGCACAACGCCGGCGACTTCCGGATGCTCAGCCGCAACGCCGTGAACGCCCTGCTGGACCTGCCGGAGGACCGGCCGGTCTACCGGCTGCTCGTTCCGTGGCTGGGCCTGCCGAGCGGCGAGGTGCCGTACGCCCGCGCGGAGCGTGCCGCCGGCCGGTCCAAGTATCCGCTGGCCAAGATGGCCCGGCTGGCGTTCGACAGCGTCACCGGGTTCTCGGCCGCGCCACTGCGGGTCGCGACCTGGCTGGGCTGCGTGGGCATCGCGCTCTGCTTCGTCATGGGCGGGGCGGTCCTGGCCGCCTACCTGTGGGGGAGCGTCGTGCCGGGCTGGACGTCGATGTTCGTGGCGCTGGTGTTCCTCGGCGCGCTGCAACTGTTGTGCCTCGGGCTGCTCGGCGAGTACGTGGCGCGCGTGTTCACATCGATGCAGAACCGCCCGGCGTACGTCGTGACCTTCGACTCCGCCGCGCCGAGCACCCGCCGGCCGGTCCGGGTGCCGTCGTGACCGCGACGGCCACCGAGGAACTCACCGTACCGTCCGGGTCCGTCACGCCGGTCCACCGGCCGTGGCGCGCGGCGCTGCTGGCCGCGTTCGCGGTGTGGTCGGCCGCGGTCGCCGTCCACCTCCTGGTGAGCGCGCTCGCGTGGATGACCTACCGGGCCCGTACCCCGGCCCCGGCGCTGTCGTCGATCCTGTTGGACTGGAACCGCTGGGATGCCGGCCACTACGTCGCGATCGCCCAGCACGGCTACCACCTCGGGCCGGGCTTCCCGGCGTTCTTCCCGCTCTACCCGGTCCTGATCCGTGTCTTCGACCCGGTGCTGCCGGGGGACGGCGTGATCAGCGCCCTGGTGGTGGCGAACGCCGCCGCGTACGGCGCCCTGGTCATGCTGCACCGGCTGGCCGACCACGAGTTCGGGCCGCGGGTCGCGCAGCGCGCCGCCTGGTACCTGGCTTTCTTCCCGATGGGGTTCTTCCTGTTCCTGGGCTACAACGAGTCGCTGTTCATGCTGCTGGCGATCGGGGCGCTCTACGCGGGCCGGCGCGGGCACTGGTGGCTGGCCGGAACGTTGGGCGCCCTGTCCTCGGCCACCCGGCTGTTCGGCCTGCTGCTGATCCTCCCGCTGGCGGTCGAGTACCTGCGGCAGATCGGCTGGCGGCCACGCGCGATCCGGCTCGACGTGCTGTCGCTGGCCATGGTGCCGCTCGGGGTGGCCGCGTACAGCGTCTACTGCCTGATCGAGTTGGGTGATCCGCTGCAGTTCAGCATCGCCCAGGACCAGTGGGGCCGCCGCTACACCCTGCCGGGCGGGGCGTGGCTCACCTCGGTCGGGCAGATCGCCGGGCACGGTCCCCTCGACCCGGTCACCCTGGGTGCGGTGCTGGAGGCCGGCACCGTCCTGCTCGCGGTGATCCTGCTGATCCTCTGCGTGCGCGGACCGTTCCGGTTCCGGCGCGACCAGGTGTACCTGGTGGTGCAGGCCGGCATCACGCTCGTCATGCTGACGTCGACCGAGGTCGGGGGCCGGGCGATGCAGTCGTCGGCGCGCTACGTCATGGAGGCGGTGGCGATCTTTTTCGTCCTGGCGCGGATGGGCGCGGATCAGACGGTCGACCGCACCGTGCTGGTGATCGGTGCCGCCCTGCAGGCCGTGTTCCTCGCCGTCTTCATGGCCGGTACGTTCCTGGTGGCTTGACGTGGGCGCGGTGCCGCGTGCCGACGCCGTCATCGGGTGAGCCGTTGAGGGGCACGGTCGGCGAGGATCGTCATCGTGCAGCTCTGCCTGATCGCTCGGGTACGTGCGGTCTCTGTGCTGCGGTGAGAGGTCCGGGCAGCTACGGCGGATTTACGGCCGGTGGTGGCGGAAGGTGTGCCGGTAGTCGCGCGGTGGCACGCCGCGGTGCTGGACGAACTGGTCGCGCAGGGCGGCCGCGCTGGCGTAACCGACGCGGTGGGCGATCTGCTCGACGGGCAGCTCGGTGGTCTCGAGCAGTTCCTCGGCGTTGTGCAGGCGCTGAGTGGTCAGCCAGGCCTGCGGTGACGTTCCGGTCGCCCGCCGGAACCGGCGCAGGAACGTGCGGCGGCTGGTCATCGCCCGGGCCGCGAGCTGGTCCACCGAGAGCCGCCGGTGGAGGTTTTCCCGGGCCCAGCCGAGCACCTCGTCGAGCGAATCGTCGCCGCCGGGTGGTACCGGGGTGTCGAGGTACTGGGCCTGGCCGCCGGCCCGGTGCGGTGGGGTGACCAGGTTCCGGGCGATCCGGTTGGCGACCGCCGCGCCGTGGTGGGTTCGCAGCAGGTGCAGGCTCAGGTCGAAGCCCGCGGTGGCACCGGCCCCGGTGGAGACCTGGCCGTGATCTATGTACAGCGCGTCGCGGCGGACCGTGACCTCGGGGTATGCGGCGGCCATCTCGTCGGCGTACTGCCAGTGGGTGGTCGCGTCCAGCCCGTCGAGGAGACCGGCGGCGGCCAGCAGGAACGACCCGACACAGTGGCCGGCCACGATCGCTCCACGCCGGTGCGCGGCCCGCAACGCGTTCAGCAGGTCGTCGTCGCGGTCCTGGCGGAACCCGGTCCCGGGCAGCACCATGATCAGCTCAGCGGTGCCGAACGCGTCCAGGTCACGATCGATATGCAGCGGTACGCCGCTGTCGGTGCGCAGCACGCCGGTGCGTCGGGCGCAGATCGTCAGGTCGAAGACCGGAAGGCCGGGACGGAGATCGAAGACGCCGTTCGCGGCGAAGACCCCGGTCACCACGCCGAGGCCCAGGCCGGTCACGCCCGGTGGGGCGTAGGCGACGACACGACTGAATGCGCTCACCGTCGCATATTGGCACGAAACCCGCGATCGATGGCCCTCGCGCCGCTGTTGTGCCGACGACGGGAGCGCCAAGATCGGAGTACCGCGACGATCGGCGGAGAGCGCACGGTGCTCACACGTGTGGTCCGCGGCCGCGACCGCTGACACCGCGGCGGTGCATCGCCACCATGCCGGTGGGGTTACGGGGAAACGGGGGCCGGCATGGTGGCGAACGGCGGCCGTTCTCGCGGGCGGGCGTGTGGCCGAGGTGGGCGGCCGGCCCGTCTTTGACATAGACGTTATTCGATGTAGCGTGGGGTCCTCTGCATACTCATCGAGGAGCCGCCATGTCACGACGGAGTCGCCGCCCGGCCACCGTGCTGTCCGGCCTGCTCGCCCTGGTGCTGACCGCGCTGGTGCTGCCCTCGGCGTCGGCCGCCGGCACCGCAGCGGCCGACGCCCCGCCCGATCGTGCGGCGCCGCTCACGGAGCTGACCGTGGTCTCCGAACAGGTGGCCTCCGGCCTGCGGCGCCCGATCGCGATCACCGGGCTGCCGGACGGGCGGATGCTGATCGCGGAGAAGAACGGCACCGTCCGCGCCTACCATCCCGACACCGGGCTGGCCGCCGACCCGGTGCTCGACCTGACCGCCCGGGTCGACACGTCGAACAACGAGCGCGGCCTCCTCGGCATCACCCCCGCGCCGACCTTCGCGCGCACCGGGATCGTCTACGTGGCCTACACGAGCCTGCCGGCCGGCGCGCTGACGCTCGCGCGCGTGCCGCTCGGTGCCCCGGACCGGTTGCAGGTGCTGCTCACCCAGGAACATGCCGAGTACGGCAACCACAACGGTGGGCAGGTGGCGTTCGGCCGCGACGGCTACCTCTACTGGTCCACCGGCGACGGCGGTCACTCGAACGACCCGTACAAGGCCGGTCAGGACCTCGGCACGCTGCTCGGCAAGATCGTGCGGATCGACGTCAGCCGGGCGTGCGGGGCGAAGGCCTACTGCGTTCCCGGCGACAACCCGTTCGTGCGTACGCCGGGCGCGCGGCCGGAGATCTGGCTCTACGGACTGCGCAACCCGTGGCGCTTCTCCGTCGACCCGGTCGACGGCTCGCTCTGGATCGGCGACGTCGGCCAGGGCCTGGTCGAGGAGATCAACCACGTCCGCCCCTGGCAGGGCGGGGCGAACCTGGGCTGGTCCTGCCGGGAGGGTACCCCGATCTTCGACCCGGAGCAGTGCCGGCCGGGCGTGCGGTACACCGACCCGGTCTTCGAGTACGACCACTTGAACGACAACTGCTCAGTGACCGGCGGCGTGGTCTACCGGGGTTCCCGGACCCCCGAGGCGCGGGGTACGTACATCGCGAGCGACTACTGCTCGACCCGCGTGTTCGCGGTGCGCCCCAGGGCCGGCGGCGGCTACGACTCCGCCGTCATCGGCAGTCTCCGCACCCAGCCCACCGCCATCGCCGCCGACGTGTCCGGTGAGCTGTACTCCCTCAGCGACCTGCCGGGCTGGCTGAACAAGGTGAGCTTCGTGCACGTCCCGCCCGCCGCCGGCTGACCCGGAGACCCGCACCGCCACCGCCACCGCCACCGCGTCGACGTCGACGCGGTGGCGGTAGTCGTTGGCCGGGCTGCCTTTTGCACTCTTGATGTGGTCGTCGGCGTCGCGCTGCCGACGCAATATCGGGGGCATTCGTTGACTCGGGTCCACGTCGCACCCAGACTCGTCAGGGCCGCGACCCGTGCGATGTCCACCTTCTTCGACGAGGTCCGGACCGAGCCGCGAGTCGCCGGCCGTAATCGACGCCGCGACGGCCCGCTACCGCCGGCGCTGCGCGGCTGGCCAGGGCGATTTGCGCCTCCGGCGGTTCCGGTCAAGGGGGGATGAGGAGATTCGCCGCTGTCCGGACGGTCCTGGCCGCGGATCGGCGAAATCCTCCACCCCCGCCGCCACGGCCATGCCGTGGTCTACACATTCACGCTCCGAATGGAGACCGGCGTGCACCGGGTGTGCGCCGCGGACCCATTGCATTGATGAGGAAGAGATCGATTGAACGAGCTGGAGAGTCGCTGATGGGGACGCAGCAGGACGAGTCAGGACTCGACGCGGAACTGACCCTGCAAGGGGTAGCCGGCTCGATCCGGTACAGCCTGGAGAACTGGCCCACCAGGGAGGTGGACGAACACGAGCTGCAGGGCTTCATCAGGCAGGTGGCCCTGGTGTACGTCTGGACGCCGGCCGACCGGCGCGCGGCGCTCCTTGCCGCGTTCGCCGATCCGCAAGCGCCGATCCCGCTTCTTCCCGAGCAGCGCCGCGCGTTGCCCGCGGCCGTCGAGCGTGCGGAACGACTCGCCGCCCCCGTGGCGTTGCTCGAGGGATCCGACGCGGATCACGACCAGCGGGTGGCGGCGGCACGGGAGATGATCCGCTCCCTGCAGGACGCTCGGCGGGAGACCGTCTACGGCCCCGACCGAGGCCCATGGCCGTCCGCCGTGGACGCCATGCGTACCCAGGCGATCGGTGTGCTGCGCACGCAGCCGGCCGGTGTGCGTCAGGTGCTGTTCGACGAGTGGACCGCCGCGGCGTTCTCGACGTACGGCGCAGGCCCGTACGACGACCTAGCCTTGCACATGCTGGGCGGCGACGTGGACGGCACCGCCTGGCTGGACGCGGTGGGCGGCTTCCACTCCCACGGCGCTGAGGGCCTGACATGGGAACTCGTCGAGGCGGAGCATGCCGCCGGGCGAACGCACTCCTGGGCGCTCGCCGTCCGGCGGCGGGCGCAGATCGAGGACTACCGCGACCTTGACGTGTACGCGACGTGGTGGCCGGTTCCGAATCCGGGTGAACCGTGGGCCGAACGCGCCGTCGCCGAGGTCGAGGGGATGCCCGCGGAGCGCCGATCCGCCTGGCACGCGTTGCTCTCGCACTGTGTGCCGGCCGTGGACTCCACGCGCCCGTCCGCCCTCTGGCGCAAGCAGGTGAGACCGCTGCTCGACGCGGTCGGCACGGAGGAGTTCGCGGCCCGGGTCGACGGCTGGCTCGAGCTGGTGGGCGCGCCACGCACCCGGCCGCTGTACGACCCTGGACCCAGGGGCGGGTGCGGGTGCGGGTGCGAGCCCGGGCGCGTCAGAACGCTGAGGAAGGCACGCTCGCCACGGCATTTCGACCGCTACAACGTACGGTTGCTGGCCGGTTTGCTGTGGGCACGCGCGCTGTGCCCGCCGTCGGAGGAGTTGCTGCGACACCTCGGCCGGATCGCGGAGCGCGCCACTGCGATGATCTCCGGTCACGGGGCGGCCAGCCCGAAACTGGCGAACGCGGCGGTCGCGGTGCTCGCCGGCACCGATCATCCGGTGGCGGTCGCGCAGCTGGCCCGCCTGGCTTCGCGGGTGAAGTACAAGGGCACGCTCCGGCTGATCGAGAAGGGTCTGGACGCGCGGGCGACCGCGCTCGGCATCCCGCGGGAGGACGTCGAGGAGATGGCGCTGCCGGGGTACGGGCTGCCGCTGGCGGACAGCCTCGGTGACTGCTCCTACGAGGTCGCGCTCCACGGCATGAACGCGACGATGACCTGGCGTAACGCGAACGGTAAGCCGGTCAAGGCCGTTCCGGCGCAGGTGCGCGCCGAGTTCGGCGAGGAGCTGAAGGAGCTGAAGGCGACCGTCAAGGACATCGGCGCCACCCTGATCGCCACCCGGGACCGGCTCGAAGGACTGCTGCGGCGCGATCGGAGGTGGACCGCCGGAGCATGGCGGGAGCGGCTGCTGGACCATCCGCTGGCCCGGGTGCTGGCCCGCCGGCTGATCTGGACGGTGGACGGCGTCGCGGTCTGCTGGGCCGGTGACACCCTGCGCACGGTGGACGACACCGCGCTGGTGCCCGGGGACGACGCCGAGGTCCGGCTCTGGCACCCGGTGGTCGAGGAGGCCCCCGTGGTGGCGGCGTGGCGGGAGTTCCTGGTCCGGCACGAGATCACCCAGCCGTTCAAGCAGGCGCACCGCGAGCAGTACCTGCTCACCGACGCGGAGCGGGCCACCGGCACCTATTCCAACCGGTTCGCCGCGCACGTCGTGCTGCAGCACCGCCTGCACGCGGTGATGTCCCGGCGCGGCTGGTGGTACGAGCTGTGGCGCAACGATCCGTACTCGAAGGAACATCCGCATCTGAAGCTGCCGGACCTGGCGTTGCGCGCCGAGCTGACCCTGGCCGGCATGGACGTGCGGGAATCCGACGACATCACGTTCGACACCATGGTGACCGATCAGTTGCTGTTCCTGCCGAGCGTGCCGTTGGAGCGGATCCCGGCCGTCGTGCTGAGTGAGGTGATGCGCGACGTCGACCTGTTCGTGGCCGTGGCGGGCGTGGGCAGCGACCCGGACTGGTTCGACGGCGGGCCGCACGGCCGGTACCGGGAGTACTGGACGCGCAGCAGCTTCGGCGAACTGGCGCCGTCCGGGACCATGCGCCGGGAGGTGCTGGCCGGGCTGATCCCGCAACTGGCGATCGCGGATCGGTGCACGCTCGGTGAGCGGTTCCTCGAGGTTCGCGGAAGCCTCCACACGTACCGCATCCATTACGGCTCGGGCAACATCCTGATCGCTCCGGACGACCGCTACCTGTGCATCATCCCGGCATCGGCGAAACGCGCGGCGGAACCGGACCTGTACCTGCCGTTCGAGGGGGACAGCCGGCTCTCCGAGATCATCAGCAAGGCACTGTTGCTGGCCGCGGACGAGAAGATCGAAGATCAGGTCATCCTGCATCAGCTGTGAGCCATGGTCGTGGCTGTGTGTCCCCGGTCCGGTTCGTAGGAGTCGACGGGGAGACGGGCCGGGTGGCCGATCGTTCGGCCACCCGACCCGTCGGATGGGTCAGCCGGCGCGGTAACCGGGGGACGGGACCGTCGCCGGGCGGGGATCACCCGGCTGCCGGGCGGTCGATGCACCCTCGGACCCGATCGGCTCGGTGAACGGTTGCGGCGCGTCGGTGCAGACCGTGCCCGCCGCCGGCGGCTTGCCGGTCAGCAGGTAGCTGTCGACCGCCTCGGTGACGCACGTTCCGGTGGCGTACGCGGTGTGGCCCCAGTTGTTGCTGGAGAGCAGCCGGGAGTTGGGCAGTAGACGGCTCGACGAGACGGCTCCGTCGTAGTTCGTCACCGGGTCCAGGAACGACCACCAGGACCGGGGCGGCGGTTCTCCGGTTGAACGGCCCGGTGTAGGCGTCCTCGTCGCGCACGGTCCAGCCGTCGGTGCCGCACTGCGGCTCGTTCCAGCCCCAGAGCCGCCCGAAGTGCGGCGCCTGCCGGTCGACCCGGGCCACTGCGGCCGGGTAGGCGGGCGCCGGCGGGGTGGCGGGCGTCGGTGCAGGTCACCGCGCTGAGGGCCTCAAAACTGTTGTCGTACGTGTCCTCGTCCTCGGCGGCGGCCGCGATGGCCCGGAACCGCTTGCTGATCGCCTCGGTGGAGCCGCCGTCGAGCGCCGTCCGCACCTCGGCCGCGAACCGGGTGACGTCGGCGACGTCCTCCGCCAGCAACCCGTCCAGTGCGAAGGCGACGAAGTCGGCATAGGTCAGCGTGAACGTCTCGTCGCCGTCGGTGAGCTCTAGCTGCGGCCCAGGTAGCTCAGCTTCGTGTCACCGACCGCGCGGCGTAGGACGTCCATGTCCCGGGCGACCTCGGCGGTCGACATCGCGCCGGCCAGTGGCCTGCCGTTGGCTGAGCACGCCTGGCTGAACGCCTTCGCGCCCCGCACCCACGACCTCTCCTCCGCCGCGCCGAACGGGAAGATGACGGACTGGTAGGCGAAGGCCTCCGCCTGCTCCTCGACGGAGCCGAAACACCGGACCTGGGTGCTCCGGCCGACGCCGCGCGGATCGAACCCGACGATGTCGAAACGCTCGAGCAGCCCGGCGCTCAGATGGCCCGGGGCTTCCAGCGCGAAGCGGGTGCCGGGCAGGCCCGGGCCGCCGGGGTTGACGAACAGGCTGCCGATCCGGCGGCTCCGGTCCTTGGTCTTGAGCCGGAGGAGTGCGACATCGACGGTCGCTCCGCCGGGCTGGTCGTAATCCAGGGGCAGCGCCACGGTGGCGCATTCCGCGGTCTCCTCGCACGGCTGCCAATCCAGCACCGGCGTGGGCACCCTGTCGACCCGGGAACTCTCGGTCCGGCTCGTGGCATTGTCGTGGGTGGTGGCCGCATCCGCGACGACAACCACGGTGGCCACCGAGGCGAACACCGCCCCGGTCAGAGCCGCCGCAAGCAATCGGCGTTTTCCTGACGCCATGCAACATTCCTCTCGCTGGGGACCGCGGAACTCTCGAGAACCTGGAGAAGGGGCCGAACTGCGCGACTGCTCCGCGCCGCAGGAGGCCTCCAGGCCCACGAGCACACCACCGCCACCGGTTGTCACCTCAGACTGCCGCGATCCGACGCCTCGTGGACCGGCGTGGACACAGTGGACGGTCACCATCGGGCTTCGGTCGCAACGATTGTTCGTATGGTGCGGAGGCGAGGCAACGAATGCTCCCGTTATTGCTCTCATGCCGGCCCGGGGCGGGGACGGCGCGGTGCGTCGGGCTGTGTCGCGGGTTGCCGGTGGGGTGGGTGCCGGCCTCGGGCTGTGGAGCGCATGTCGGACGTAATGACGGTGCGCGGATTGGTGTCGACCGGACAAGTCCACCTGATACGGGCAGTTGATCACACCGTAATCGAAGATCCTCATAGTGGGCGGTGCTCGATTCATCGATCATCCGCGAGGTTTCATTGTCACTGTCACGCTTGCGTGGGCTCGGGCTCGTCGTGCTGACCGCAGGTTCGGTCACGTTCGTCCCCTCGGTCGCCCATGCCGCCCCGTCCGCGCCGCCGCCCGAGATCGCGCCGGCCGCCACCGTCACCCTGATCACCGGCGACATCGTGACCGTCGCCGCCGACGGTGGTGTTCAGGTCCGTAACCCGGCGGGCCGGATGGCCGGCTACGTGTCGAACGTCAAGGACGGTGACACGTACGTCTATCCGCACGAGGCTTTTCGTCACCTGGCTTCCGGCCTGCTCGACGAGGACCTGTTCAACGTCACCGAGCTGGTGGCCGACGGCTACGACGACGCGCACAGCTCCGGCATCCCGCTGATCGTCACCTACGGCGACCCGGGCGCCGTCATGCGTACGACGGCACTGCCCGGCGCCACCGCTGTCCGGCCGTTGGACAGCATCGGCGGCGCCGCGCTGACCGCGGACCGTTCCGGCCGGTTCCTGGACTCCGCGATCGGCGCCCGATCGGCATCGGGGGTCAAGAAGATCTGGCTGGACGGCAAGGCCAAGGCGGCCCTGGCCGACAGCACCGCGCAGATCGGCGCGCCGGAGGTCTGGCAGAAGGGCAACACCGGTACCGGCGTCGACGTGGCCGTCCTCGACACCGGGATCGACACCTCCCATCCGGACCTGGCCGACGCGGTGGCCTCGACCACGTCGTTCGTGCCCGGCGAGTCGGTCGAGGACGGCATGGGCCACGGCACCCACGTCGCGTCCACGATCGCCGGCAGCGGTGCCGCGTCCGGTGGCAAGGAGCGCGGCGTCGCGCCGGGCGCCCGCCTGCACGTCGGTAAGGTGCTCGACAACGAGGGCTTCGGCCAGGCGTCGTGGATCATCAGTGGCATGGAGTGGGCGGTCCGTGACCAGCGCGCCCGCATCGTCAGCATGAGCCTCGGCGGTGACCCGACCGACGGTACGGACCCGATGAGTGTGGCCGTGAACCAGCTCAGCGAGGAGACCGGCGCGTTGTTCGTCATCGCGGCCGGCAACGCGGGCCCGAGCAAGTACACCGTGGGTACGCCGGGTGCCGCCGACGCGGCGCTGACCGTCGGCGCCGTGGACGGCCACGACGTGCTCGCCGGCTTCTCCAGTCAGGGGCCGCGGGTCGGTGATCGGGCGCTCAAGCCCGACCTGACCGCGCCGGGCGTGAACATCGTGGCCGCCCGTTCCCACCTCAGCGCGACCGGTGAGGGGCCCTACCTGTCGATGAGCGGCACGTCGATGGCGACGCCGCACGTCGCCGGCGCCGCCGCGCTGGTCGCCGCGGCGCATTCCGAGCTGAAGGGTCAGCAGCTCAAGGACGCCCTGGTCAGCACGACCAAGGCCACCCCGGACCTGAACGCCTACCAGGGTGGTACGGGCCGGCTCGACGTCGCCGCGACGGCGCGTGCCACGGTCTTCGCGACGGGTTCGGTCAACTTCGGTTATCCGTCCTATCCCACCGCGCCGACCGGCCCGGTCGACCGGGAGATCACCTATACCAACGTCGGCGCGGCTCCGGTGACGCTCGATCTGACTTCCTCGCTCGACCTGGTCACCCTGTCGGCGAAGCGGGTCACCGTGCCGGCCCACGGCACCGCCACGGTGACGGCGACGACGTCGTTCGACCGGGTCCCGCCCGAGCAGACCTTCTCCGGCTACGTGACCGCGACCGGCGGCCTGCGTACCTCCGTCGGTGGTGGCAAGGAAGGCCCACGCCATCAGCTCGCGCTGCGGGGCCGGGACCGCAGCGGCAAGCCGCTCGGTGGCGTGGTCGTCGTGTTGAGCCGTGACCGGACGGTCATCCAGATGATCGACGAGACGGGAGCGCTCGACCTGCGGCTGCCGGTGGGCACGTACACCGCCTATCTGACCGGCGACGTCGAGGGGACCCACGGGCCGAGCTCCATGGGTCTGGCGATCCTGCCGGTGACCGGCATCCAGCTGGACGGGGACCGCACGGTGGTCTTCGACTCGGCCAAGGCCCGCCGGTTGACCGCGAGCACCCCGCTGCCGTCCACGGTGACCGCGTCCCGGTTCACGCTCATCCGGGACATCACCGGCGGCAATCCGTGGCTGGACGCGTGGTATCCGGGACCGGAGTACGACAGCGTCTGGGTGTTGCCGACCGGCAAGGTTCCGGACGGCACCTTGACCGCGTCGGCACGCTGGCGCCTCGCCCAGCCCGAACTCACCGTCGCCGGCTATGACGACCTGCGGGTGCGGCAGGGCGCGACACCGTTGCCGGCCACGGTGCGCAGCCTCGACGCGGTGCTGGGCGGTGCCGTGCGCGGCAAGGCGCTGGTGGTCCGGGCCGGTGGCGAGACCTCGATCCAGGACCGGGCCGTCGCGGCGGCCGCGGCGGGCGCCAAGCTGCTGCTCGTCGTCAACGACGGCCCGGGTCGCCTCGAGCCCTGGCCCGGTACGGTGTGGATGCCGTCGGATCCGCCACCGGTCACCGTCGCCACCCTCACCCGTGACGAGGGTGAGAAACTCATCGCCCGCATCCAGCGCGAGCGTGGTGTGCGGCTGGACGTCACCTCGCACCCGGTCACCGAGTACGCCTACGACCTGGTCACCGACTACGTCGGCGCGGTGCCGGCGGACCTGTCCTACCGGGCCACGCCGGGCAGTCTGGCCCGGGTCGACATGTCGTTCGACAACTGGCGCCCCGGCCGCGCGATCGAGCAACGGTCCGAGATCAATTCCCTCGGGTTCCCGATGTTCCTGGACCACGCCGAGGCTCCGGCCCGCGGTGACCGCACGGACTGGGTCACCGCCGGCCGGAAGTGGATCTCCAACGTGGCGATACCGGGGGAGCAGGCCCAGCACACCGCGCCGACCGCGTACCGGGCCGGTTCGGTGCAGCAGCAGCGGTGGTTCGGCCCGGTGCAGCGGCCCCGCCTGGTGGACGAGCCGGACGGCCTCAACGTCTTCCGCCAGGAAGGCGGCTGGTTCTTCGCCAACATCCCCGGCTGGGGCGACTCGGGCGCCGCGCACGCGGGCAGCACCGGCGACAACCCGGGCGCCGACAACCGGCTGACCCTTTATCAGGGTGACAAGGTGGTGGGCGCCAACGACCGGTACAACGCGCTGCTGGCCGCCGGTTCGCTGCCGGCGCAGGTGCTTCCGTACCGGCTGGTGTCGGAGAACAACCGGGACGCGTGGCCCGGGCCCTACTCGACCAGCACCCGCACCGAGTGGTCGTTCAGCTCCGGTGACGTGCAGCCGGGGACGGTGATCAGCCCACCGCTGATCCAGCTCGACTACGACGTGGACACCGACCGGGACGGCCGGGCGCGTCGGACCTTCGACCTGACGATCGCCGCCTCCACGCTGGCTACGGCGACCGATCCCGGAGTCGTGCGGACGGTCACGCTCGACGTCTCGTACGACGACGGGGCCACCTGGCACCGGACGACGCTCCGCCGGCAGCCGGACGGCTGGAGCACGCGGATCGCGGCGCCCAGGACGGCCCAGTTCGTCACGTTGCGCACCAGCGCCCGCGACGCGCGGGGCAACACGGTCGAACAGCGCATCACGAGGGCGTTCGGCCTGCGGTGAGCCGGGCAGCGGCTCGGGCGCCGGCAGCGCGCCCGAGCCGCTGTGCCGTCCGCCGCGACGAGCACGGCGGCCATCGATCACCGGCCCGCCGACCGCGGCCGGCGCCGGCCGCGGCGGCCACGGCTCAGCCACCGCCCGGCGCGCCCACGTCGGCGCGCGCTCCGCACCGGTCCGGACCGGTGCCGGTGCGCGTCCGGCGAGCGGTGACCACGCCGCGTCCCGTCGTCAGCGGCCCGCGGAAGACGTGTCCGGGCCGATCGGGGTCATCCCCGTGGCCCGTTGTTGATGCAGTTCAGCCAGTCGTCGTCGATGCCGAGATACACCGGGACCTCTTGCGTCTCGGAGCCCGAGGTGGCGCGCACCGTCAGCACGTACTCGGACTTCTCCGGGATCGCGGGCATCCAGGCCGACGCCGCGCCCACGGCGCCGACGTCGTCCGAGTGGCCGGGCGGGACGTCCGGGCCCGCTGTCGGCTCGAACCCCGGCGGAGTGTCCACGAGCCGGATGCGGAGTTCCTGCGACCAGGCGCCCTCGATGAAGACGGGGAAGTAGATGAGGCGCGCGAGGCCGGTGGGCGTACAGAAGCGCTGATGCAGGTCTCTGAGCCGCCACGTGACCGGTGACGCGCTCGCCGCGGCCGCGGCGGTGGGTGGGCCGGCGGTCACGGTCAGCGTCAGTCCGATCGCGATACCGAGAATCGAGCGAATGAGGATTCGACGTGCTGTCACGGTCGCCTCCGAAAAGGATGGGTGTCTCCGTACGGAGGAACGTAACCGGCAACTCTCAGCCCGAATTCAGAACGGACCCGGCGCCGTGGAGTCGATTCGGTGCGGGGGTGCCGGCGGCCCGCTGTTCCCGGAACAGGTGTCGTGACCGGTCGGCAGCCGCGTTCCTAGCCTGAGGGCACCGGCCGGCGCCGTCCGCCCCGGTCTGACACGCACCCGAGGGAGAACGCTCGTGAAGGTATGGAAGCCCACCAGACTGCTCACCGTGCTCGTCGCGGTCCTCGCGCTGATCGTCGTCGGCGCGGCTCCCGCGAGCGCGGCCACGGGGTACTGGTACGTGAAGAACAGCGCCGGTGGCTGCCTGGACCACTCGGTGCAATTCGGCTGGCGGGTCTTCTCCGGCTGCAACGGCGACTTCCGCTATCAATGGCAGTACTTTCAGCACACCACCGGGGACCCCGACGTGTATCGGATCATCGGCAACAGCGGATCGGCGAACTTCAACTCCTGCTTGACGGCGTACGGAAACGGCCGGCAGGCCGTCGGTTACTCCTGTGTCACCAGCCCGCAGCAGTACTGGGCCGTCCGCTACGCGGGCGATCGACCGTACTTCGACAGCGTGGCCTACCCCGGCCTCTGCCTGACCAGGTCGAATGATGACAGCTACGGCGGGTTCCTGCTCACCACGGAGCCCTGTGCGGGCCGGGAAAGCCAATACTGGCAGTGGCTCGGAAACCGCTGACCGAGATTGTCATGCATCCGGGAGCGGCCGCGGCGGGCGTCACGTCCGCCGCGCTGATCGTGCGACGCGGGGGACAGCCGCGCGCTCCTCACCCCGCGCCGTGCACGATGCGCTGACCGCCTCCCCACATCTCCACGACCGTTCCGCCGTTTCCCCGCGCGACGAGGTCCAGGACGACGGCGACGACCTCGGCCGGAGGGATCAGCGGGCGGGATGCGGCGCGCTCCCCGGCGCTCATGCGCTGCCACTGGGCGTGCGCCCGGCTCAGCCCGATCCAGTCCGGAGCCACGCACATCATCCGGACCCCGTGGGTGTCCGCCAGGCCGGCCAGGGTCGCGGTGAAACGGATCAGGCCGGCCTTGGCCGCGCCGTACTCGGGTGAACCGTAGGCCTCGAAACCGATTCCACCGCTGGAGGCGATGTTGACGACGGCGCCGCCGCCCCGGGCCCGCATGGGTTCGAGCACGAGCTGGCTGAGCCTCATCGGCGCGATCAGGTTCAGGTGGATCGTCGCCGTCCACTCGTCGGCCGCCGCTTGCGGATACTGTCGCTGCGGTGTCCAGCCGCCGGCGTTGTTGACGAGCACGTGCGGCCCGCCGAGCTCCCGCGCGAGCGTCACGACGCGATCGAGGTCCTGGGGCTGCCGGACGTCGGCCCGCAGCGCGTGGGCCGGTGCGCCGTGCCCCTCGATCAGGTCCGCGCACGTCCGCGCGGCCCGCTCGTCGACATCGGTCACGACGACGCCGTACCCGGCCCGGGCCAGGCCGAGCGCGATCTCGCGCCCCAGCCCGTCACCGGCACCGGTGACGATCGCGGTATCGGCCATGATCGGGTCCCTTCGCGCGCTCCGTCAGGATCGCCCTTTACCCAGAGCCCCGCTGCTCGAGACGCATCCGGCCGGCACCGCCGCAGTAGACCGGGCCACGCACTCACATGGACCAGGGGCCGAAGGTCGTGATCTTCCCGCTTCCGGCGTGGTGCGGCCCGCATGCTCCCGCGGGCCAACCTCGCCGGCCGGCAAGACTCCGCTCGCGCTCCGCTTGCCGGCCGGCGTCGGAGCCGGTTCCGCGCGGCACCGGGACGAGCCGCGACCGCCGTCGCGCCGCCGGATCCGCGGCGCGCCCCGGGGCCGGCGGCCGGCACCGGGTGGGGTCGTGTCGTCGGCGCCGTTGACAACGTACAACTGATTGGTTGTATATTGGGGTGGTGACCGAGGAGAACGTGGAGCGGGCGGACGCTCTGTTCCATGCGCTCGCCGACCGCACCCGGCGTGACATCCTGCGTCGCGTGCTGGTCCGGGAGCTTTCCGTCTCGGCCCTCGCGGCGGAGTACGACATGAGCTTCGCCGCGGTCCAGAAACATGTCGCCGTGCTGGAGCGAGCCGGCCTGGTGACCAAGCGACGCGTCGGCCGTGAGCAACTGGCCAGCGGTGACGTGGCGACCGTGCGGTCGGTGGCGGCCATGCTGGCCGAGCTGGAGGAGATCTGGCGCGGCCGCGTCGCCCGTATCGACGCGCTTCTCGCATTCGACCCCGAGCAGGAGGACTGACCGATGCCCGTGACCGATGTCCGGCACGACCTCGACGACCTGACCCTGACGATGACCGCGGACTTCGCCGCGCCGGTCGAGCGCGTCTGGCGGGTGTACGCCGATCCGCGCCAGCTGGAGAAGATCTGGGGGCCGCCCGGCTACCCGGCCACGGTCGTCGACCACGACCTGTCGCCCGGCGGCCGCGTCACCTACTACATGACCGGGCCCGAGGGCGACAAGCACGCCGGGTACTGGCAGGTCACGGAGGTGGACGAGCCGCGGTCGTTCTCCTTCCAGGACGGGTTCGCCGACCTGGACTTCAACCCGCTGCCGGGGCTGCCGGCCTCGTCGAACGTCTACACCTTCACCGCGCACGACGGCGGCACCCGGGCGGTCTACGTCAGCCGGTACGCGTCCGCCGACGCGCTGCAGCAGGTGCTGGACATGGGAGTGGTGGAGGGCGCCACCACGGCGATCAACCAGATCGACGAGCTGCTCGGCGCCTGATCCGGGGCTCGGCTCTCGGACGTGCCACCGGCGGCGTGCTGCCGGCCCGCCGCCGAGCCCGCGCACGGCCACGCCGGGACCGGCAGGGAGGAGCGCCGGCGAGCGGGCCGGTCGTCCGCTGCCTGATACGCCACCCTGCCGCGCCCGTGACCAGGCATCGACATGTATTGCTAGAAAGTGGGCATGCGCAGAACCCTGTTGACGGCCGCGCTCGCCGCGGTCCTGGTGGCCGGCACCGGCGTTCCGGTGTCGGCCGCCCCACCGAATGCCGCTCCCGGCTGGTCCATCGAGGACGGCAAGCTCACCTGGCGCTCGGACTCGTTGGTGCCGATCGGTGACGCCATGGTCGAGTTCTGGGCCGGTGACCGACTGCTCGGCCGCCCGGCACCCGACGCCGACCAGCGCACCCTCCGCCTCGACGTCGGCACCGGGCCGCTCCCGGACGACCTGACCGTCAAGGTCGGCGGCCGTCCGCTCGACGCGCGGCCGTCGTCGAGCCGGGCGCAGGCCCCGGTCACCGAGATCCCGCCGCTGCCCGCGAATCCGGTCGACCCCGGCATCAGGGGTCCATACCGGACGGTGCGCGGCGGGTACGAGCTGCCCGCCGCGACGCTGCCCGGCCTGCCCGCACCGGTCGAGATGGTCGCCGAGGTCGTGGCCCCGCGTGACGCGCCCGGCGCCCGCCCGCTCGCGCTGTTCCTGCACGGCCGGCACCTGTGGTGCTACGCCCCGGACGGCGGCACCGACTTCACGCTCGACTGGCCGTGCGCGCCCGGCAGCGTGCCCGTCCCCAGCCACCTCGGCTATCTGCAGGCCCAGGAACTGCTCGCCTCGCAGGGCTACATCACCGTGTCGATCGCGGCCAACGGCATCAACGCCCAGGACGGCGCGCTCGACGAGGCCGGCGCCGGCGCCCGGTCCGCGCTCGTGCGCCGGCACCTCGAGGTGTGGGCCGGCCGGGCCGGCGCGCCGCCGATCGTGCGGTCCGTGCCCGCCGCGGACCTGTCGAAGGTGTTGCTGATCGGCCACTCCCGCGGCGGTGAGGGCGTCAACCGGGCCGCGATCGACTCGCTCACCCCCGGCACCCGGCCCCGGTGGACGATCCGCGGTCTGCTGCTCATCGGCCCGACGATCTTCGGGCAGAACCCGGCCCCGGACGTACCGTCGGCGACGATCCTGCCCGGCTGCGACGGCGACGTGGCCGATCTGCAGGGCCAGATGTTCGCCGACGCGACCCGCGGCGTCAGCAAGGGCCGTGCCCTGCACAGCGTGCTCTACGCGGTCGGCGCGAACCACAACTACTTCAACACCGAGTGGACGCCCGGCCAGGCCGCCGCACCCGCGAACGACGACTGGTTCCTGCCGGACGACGCGGTGTGCGGGCCGGACGCGCCGACCCGGCTCGCCCCGGCCGCGCAGCAGACCATGGGCGCCACCTACATCGCGGCCGCCGCCCGGCTGTTCGTCGCCGGTGACGACCGGGTCCGGCCGCTGCTGGACGGCACCGGCCGCCGCGCGCCGTCCGCCGACCCGGCCCGGGTGCTCAGCCACGCGGTCGGCGGCAACCGGACCACCGCGATCCTGCCCGCCGACGGCTACCGCACCGGCGGGGGAGCGCGGCTCTGCGACCAGGTCACCCGCGACGACGACGCGTGCGAACCGCTCCCGTTCTACGGTTCGCCGCACGCCGCGATGTTCCGGCTGCTGTACGACGAGCCCGGCCGGCAGGCGATCCGCTACGACTGGACCGCGGCCGGCACCCCGATGACGGTCAGCCCGCCCACCGCCGCCCGGCTCGGGTCCGCCGAGCGGCTGGCCCTGCGGCTGGCCGTGCCGCAGAACACGCCGCCGGCCACGTTCGGCGTGTCCGTGACCGACACGGCCGGGAGGACCACCGCGCTCGGCGACGTGACCGTGACCGGGCTGCCCGCCGGCGAGTTCGGCACACCGGTGTGGGCGCAGGAGGTCCGGGTGCCGCGCCACGGCGTCCGTGACGTCGCCACGCTGACGCTCACGCCCCGCGCCGCGTCCGGCACCGCCTGGCTGATCGACGCCTGGGGTTGGTCACCGGGCACCCCCGACCCGCGCACGACCCCGCTGCCGCGCGTCGACGTGGCCGGCCGCGTGGTCACCGAGGGCGGGCCCGGCGAGGATCGGACCTACCGGATCCCGGTCGCGGTCACCGGCGCCGGCGACGCGCGCCTTCGCCTGTCCGTGGTGCAGCCCGACGGTGCCTCCAGCGTCAGCTGGACCACCACCGTCCGGCCGGGTCAGACCAGGATCGACGTGCCGGTCACGGTCCGCGGTGACGACGTCTGGAACCACACCGCGGAGGTCATCGAGGTGCTCGCGAAGGCGGAGACCGGCGTGCTCGTCGGCGACTACGTCGGCACCGTCGACGTCGTCAACGACGACCCGGCCGGCACCGTCACCGCGGGCCCGGTCACCGGCAGCGTCACCGAGGGCGGCACCCTCACCTGGCGGCTCACGCTCTCCACGCCGTCGGAGAGCTACTACGCCGAGACCGTGTACGCCGCGTTCCCGCCGGCCGGGGGACCGGAGCTGTCCACGGTGGACGTCGACCCGCAATGGCTGCTCGACACGTTCGGCGTGCCCGCGGAACCGGCGAGGCCGCTGCACGAGGTCGTGTACTGGTGGCCGTACATCCCGGCCGGCTCGCTGACCGCGGAGTTCAGCATCCCGACGATCCGCGACGACCTGGCCGAACCGGCCGAGACCGTCGAGCTGCGGCCGATCTCCGACGAGCGGCCGCCGCTGACCGGCGTCGTGACCGACTAGAGCGTGTATCGAAGTCCACGAGGGTTGCGGCGCGTCGTGGCTGAAATAGGCGAGGTCTCCGGTAGAAGGTTTTTCGACCAAGAAACACCTGAATACCGGAGACCTCGTGGACACCTTAGCGGTGTTGCGGCGGCATGACCTGACCGACGTGCAGTGGGCGCGTCTGGAGCCGTTGCTTTCTGTTCCTGACCAGCGGCGTTCCGGCCGCCCGCCTGCGACGTGCCGACGGACGGTGATCGACGCGATCCGATGGCGGGTGAGGGTCGGCTGTGCGTGGCGGGACATACCGCCGTGTTACGGGTCATGGTCCGCGGCATACGCTTTGTTTCGCCGGTGGCAACGCAACGGGACCTGGTCGAGAATCCTCGCCCGGCTGCAAGCTTTGGCCGAGGCGGTGGGCGCGATCATCTGGAATCTGTCGGTTGATTCGACCATCGCGCGGGCGCATCAGCATGCCGCCGGAGCACGCCGCGACAGCGCCGGGCAGGCGGAGCCGCCGGGCGGTGTCGGTGATCCGGAGCCTGACGATCACGGGTTGGACCGGTCGCGTGGCGGCTGGACGACAAAGGTCCATCTGGCCTGTGAGCAGGGATGCAAGCCCATGGCGATCGTGGTCACGGCCGGGCACCGGGGCGACAGCCCGCAGTTCGTCAAGGTCTTGGAACGGGTGAAGGTCGTGAAACTGTCCGGCCGGACGAGAACCCGGCCGGAGGCGGTGATGGCCGATAAGGCCTACTCCAGCCGGGCCAACCGCGCCTATCTGCGCCGCCGCCGGATCACCTGTGTCATCCCGATCAAGACCGACCAGGCCGCCGGCCGCACCCGGAAGGGTGCAGCCGGCGGCCGGCCCTACGACTTCGATGCTGAGCGGTACAAACAACGGAACACCATCGAACGCGGGATCAGCCGGCTGAAGCAGCACCGCGCGGTCGCGACCCGGTACGACAAACTCGCCGTCCGCTACGAAGCCACCGTCCAGATCGCCTGCATCAACATCTGGCTCTGACTTCGATACACGCTCTAGACCCGATTCGGGGGTACGCCGTGCGGCTACCCCCGGACGGTTCCCCGCGGGTCCGGCTCGGCCGAAGCGCGCCCGGCGCGCTGTCCCGCCGCTTCCAGACCGCCGTCGGTCTGCCCGCCGACGGCATCGCCGGCCCGCGCACGGTGCACATGACGGTCACCACGCTCCGCCAGGCCCGCCCCGCGGTCTGACGCCCGCCGCGGCGTGGCTCCCGGAGCGGTCCGCCTCGGCCGTGCCGGGCGGTGCGTTCGCTGTCGCCGGGTCAGACGGATCTGAGGACGCGGACGCGGTCGGCGGTGGCGCGGCGGGCGATGTCGCTGTGCGGGAGGATCTGGTCGAAGCCGTGGGGGACGCCCGGGTGCACGTGCAGCTCGACGTCGATGCCGGCGCGGCCGAGGAGCGTCGCGTAGGCGATGTTCTCGTCGCGGAGGATGTCGAGCTGGCCGATCTCGAGGTATGCGGGCGGCAGGCCCGCCGGGTCGGTGAGGCGGGCCGCCGCGGCGGTCGCGGGGAGGTCCGGAGATTCGGCGAGGTCGCCGAGGTAGGCCTGCCAGACGGTGGCGTGGTCCTGGTGGGACCAGATGACGTACGGCGGCAGGTGGTCGTCGGGGATCGTGGCACGGTCGTCGAGCATCGCCTGGATCAGGATCTGGCGGGCGATGGCCGGGCCGCCGCGGTCGCGGGCGAGGACGGCCAGGGTGGCGGCGAGCCCACCGCCGGCGCTCTCGCCGAGCACGGCGATCCGGTTCGGGTCGACGCCGAGGTCGCCGGCGTGTTCGTGCAGCCAGGTGAGGGCGGTGCAGGCGTCCTCGAGCGGTGCCGGGTACGGGTGTTCGGGGGCGAGCCGGTACTCGGCGGACAGCATCGGCACGCCGCTGGCGGAGACGTACCGGGCGACGGTGGTGTCGAACGCGTCGACCGAGCCGGAGATCATGCCGCCGCCGTGCAGGAACAGCACGGCCGAGCCAGGGGCCGCGCCGTCCTTGGCGTACCAGCGCAGGAGGATCGTCGTTCCGTCCGCGGCGGTCGCGTGGTGGTCGGTGCGGGTGACGTCGGCCGGGACGGCGTTCGCGGCGAGGGTGTGCGCGACGGCCTGGTTCATCGACGTGCGCAGGGTGGTCACGTCGCGGGCCGGGGCGGGTGTGCGCGCGGCGGCGAGGTCCGGTGCGGGGAGGACCGGGGCGAAATCCGGATCGATCGTGTACGGCATGCGTGGACGCTATCGACGGCGTGTGCGGTGGACCATGCTCGACGATGCCGGATCCTTGCCCGGCAGTGTCAGCCCTACCGTGGTGACATGGACGTGCTGTCGCAGGTGCTGGCGGTCTCCGGGGTGCGGGGCAGCGCCGGGGCGTGCCTCGACGCGGCCGGGCCGTGGGGGTTCGGCCGGCCCGGTGTGGCCGGCGAGGCCACCGTGTACGCGCTGACGTCCGGGTCGGCGTTGCTCACCGTCGCCGGGCGGACCGTGGTGCGGCTGCGGCCGGGGGACGTGGCGCTGCTGCCGACGGGTGCCACGCACACGATGGCGGGCTCGGCGGGCGCGCCCACGCCGGTCTGTGACGGTGCGGCGGTCCGGGTGGCGCGCGAGGCCGGGGTGCCGGTGGCGGCCGGCGGAGGGGGTGGCGGTGCGGTCACCCGGCTGGTCGGGGTCTCCTACGTCCATGACGCGCCGCTGCTGGCGATGCTGCCCGCGGTCCTGCACGTCCCGGCCGAGCGGGCCGGCCCGCTCGGCGGCATGGTCGGCGCGGTGGAGCGGGAGTTCGCCGATCCGGGCGCGCCGGCGTCGTCGTTCGTCCTGGACCGGCTGGTGGATCTGTTGCAGGCGCATGTCCTGCGCGGCTGGATCACCGGCACGCCGATCATCGATGCGGCGTGGTGGGCGGTGCTGCGCGACCCGCAGCTGAGCGCGGTGGTGGCGAGCATCCACGACCGCCCGGACCTGCCGTGGACGGCGGCCGGGCTGGCCGAGGTGGCGGCGATGTCGAAGTCGACCCTGCACCGGCGGTTCCTGGCCGCGACCGGCATGAACCCGGTCGGCTATCTGACCCGGTGGCGGATGAGCGTCGCCGCGAACCGGCTGCGGGACCTCGACGAGCCGGTCGAGCGGGTGGCCCGGGCGGTCGGCTACACGTCGGTGTTCGCGTTCACCCGCGCGTTCCACCGGGAGCGCGGCATGCCGCCGTCCCGCTTCCGCCGGTTCTCCCGTGAGCCGCGCCCCGCCGCGCCCGCCTGACCGGTTCTTCCGGCAGCCGCGGCCCCGCCCTCGTGCGTCACCTCGGGTTCGGTGCGCGTCCCGCCGTCATCGGTGTCGGGTCAGGGGCCCGGCTGCGGCGCGGGCGCGGTCGCGCAGCCAGTGCTGGGCCGGGTCGGTGTCCAGCCGGGGGTGCCAGACCATCGCGTACGCCATCACGCCGATCTGCGGCGGGACCGCGGCCACCCGGATGCCGTCGTGCGGGTGGACCAGGCGCTCCGGCATCGTCGCCACGAAGTCGGTTCCGGGCACCACGTGCAGAGCCGCGCTGTGGTACGGCACGGTCAGGGCCGGGCTGCGGCGCCGGCCGGCCCGCCGCAGGTCGGCGTCGACCACGCCCTGCTCGCCGCGGGACACGTCGACGACGACGTGCCGGACGCCGAGATATTCCTCCAGGTCCAGGGCGGGACGCCCGGCGAGCGGATGGTCGCTGGAGAGCACGCAGACGAACCGCTCGTCGAAGAGCCGTTCGGCGCGCAGCGGCCCGGACGGGATCACACCGCAGAACGCGAGGTCCAGCCGGCCGTGGTCGAGCTCGTCGAACACGCTGTCGTGCCAGGTCCGGTAGTGCAGGCGGGACCGGGGCGACTGCCGCAGCACGTCACGGAACAGCGGGTCGCCGAGCACGGTGGCGGCGTAGTCGCTGCCGGCGACGCGGAACGTCTCCGCGGCGCCGGCGGGCGCGAACGGCCCGCGGCCGAACATGTCCGCCACGTCCGGCAGCAGGGTGGCGAGCTGCCGCCGGATCCGCTCGCCGGCCGGGGTCAGTTCGTACCCGCCGGTCCCGCGCACGAGCAGGTCGTCCTTGAACGCCTTGCGCAGGCGCTGCAGGGTGCGGCTCATCGCCGGCTGGCTCATGTGGGCGCGGATCGCGGCCCGGGAGACGCTGCGTTCGTCCAGGAGCGCGGCGAGCGGCTTGAGCAGGTTGAGGTCGACCCCGTCGATGCCCCCGCCCGCGCTCATGATCGTGAGGATATGTCAGCAGGTATGTGCCCGTGGCATGACGGACATGCCAAAAGCGAGTGTGCCGGTGTGCCGGATCGCGGGCACCGTGGTACGCGATGACGGCGCGGCCGTGCACCGGCCGCGGATCCCGTCCCACCACACCGGACGATCAGAGGAAAGGCACTTCATGAGCTTCCGTCCGACCCGGCGCCGGGTCCTCTCCGCCGCCCTCGTCACGACGACCGCCGCGACGCTCGGCGCCGGCACCCCGGCGTCCGGCCGGGAGCGCTGGCAGACCCGCGCCCCGATGGCCCTGGAGCGACAGGAACTCTACCCGGAGTCGTGGAACGGCCGCGTCTACGTCGCCGGCGGGCTGCTCAACCCGAACACCGGCGCGTCCGCGCACTTCGACGCGTACGATCCCGCGGCCGACCGCTGGGTCCAGCTCGCCACGCTGCCGGACGCGCGCCACCACATCGGCCTGGCTGCCGCCGGCGGGCGCATCTACGGCGTCGGCGGCTTCAGCGGCGGCTTCCCCCGCTGGCAGGCACAGGCCGACACGTACGTCTACTCCCCGGCCGAGGACGCCTGGTCGGCCGGTCCCGCGCTGCCCGCGCCACGCGCCGAGTTCGTCATCGAGAGCGTCGGCGACCGGGTCCACGTCATCGGCGGCCGGGTCCGGGCCACCCCGGACGCGAGCAGCTTCACCACCCACGTCGACTCCACCGTCCACGAGATGCTCGACCCGTCCACCGGCCGGTGGACCACGCTCCCGCCCGCGCCGACCGCCCGCAACAGTGCCGCCTCCGCCGTCATCGACGGCCGGATCTACGTCATCGGCGGCCGCCGGTTCTCCCTCGGCCCGGACGGCACCCCGATCCAGCGCAACCTCGCCACCGTCGAGGTCTTCGACCCCCGCACGAACCGCTGGGAGACGCGGGCACCGATGCCCGGCGCGCGTGGTGGCCTGGCCGCGGCCGCGCACGACGGTCACCTCTACGCCTTCGGCGGCGAACGTCAGGGTCCCGAGCCGGCGGTGTACGACGACGTGTGGCGCTACGACCCGCGCCGCGACCGCTGGACCCCCGCCGGCCGGCTCCCCACCCCCCGTCACGGCCTCGGTGCCGCCGCCGTCGGCGACACCGTCTACACCTTCGGCGGTGGTACGCGCGCCGGCGGCAACTTCGCCAGTGACGTGACCGAGGCCCTGCTTCTCGGCTGACCCCGATCCCGGTTCGCCGCCTCTTCGATGTGCTGTCCCCAGTACGTGCCGGCGACCATGAGCGCCGCCCCGAGACCGGCGAAGGCGGTGAACGTCTCGCCGCCGAGTCCGATGCCGATCGCGACCGCCCAGACCGGTTCGGTGCCCAGCAGCAGGCTGGCGCGGCTCGGTGAGCTGTGCTGCACCGCCCAGGTCTGGGCGAGGAAGGCGAACACGCTGCAGAACAGCGCGAGGTAGAGCAGCGCACCCCAGGTCGCGGCGTCGGCCCGGGCGAGGGCCGGCAGGCCGCTCGCGGCGGGCCCGGCGAACAGCACGGTGCCGACGACCATCTGCACGGCCGTGAGCTGCAGGGGCCGTACGGTCCGGCTCTTCGTCAGCCGGCCGACCAGGACGACGTGCCCGGCGCGCACCACGGCCGCGGCGAGGATCAGCAGGTCGCCGATCCGGGGGCGGTGGAAGCCGCTGCCGAGCATGAGCAGCGTGACGGCGAGCAGGCACAGGCCGGTGGCGGCGAAGAAGCGGGCGGGCAGCCGGCCCGCGCCGGCCGCGCGGTCGAGCAGCGGGGTGAGCACGATGGTGAGGCTGATGATCAGTCCGGCGTTGGCGGCGCTGGTGTGCGCGACGCCGTACGTCTCCAGCACCAGCACGGCCGCCTGCGTGACGCCGAGCAGCGCGCCGATCCGGATCTCGTCCGGGGTGAGCCGCCCGCCGCGGCGGCGTGCCTCGACCAGGGCGAGGCAGGCGATGGTGGAGATCGCGTACCGGGCGAGCAGGACCGTGAGGACGGGCAGGTCGTGGGTGGCGGTCTTGGCGGCCAGGTAGCTGGACCCCCAGACGATCGCGACGAGGAGCAGCACTGCGTCGGTGCGGCGGCCGGGGAACATGCGCACAGCCTGCGGCGGGCCGATCGTGAAGCCAAGAGCGACCTTCTTCAGGAACGCTGAAGGATCACTACACTCAGCGGGTGAACGAGCGGCAGTTGCAGATCCTGCGGGAGGTCGGCGAGCTGGGCAGCGTCACCGCCGCGGCCGAGGCGCTGGCGATGACGCCGTCGGCGATCTCCCAGCAGCTGCGGCTGCTGCAGCGCCCGATCCCGGTGCCGCTCACCGAGCGCGACGGGCGGCGGCTGGTGCTCACCGACGCCGGGCGTGCGCTGGCCGGTGCCGCGATCGAGGTGGAGACCGCGCTGGCGAGGGCGCGGAGCGTGGTGGAGGAGTTCGTGGAGCGGCCGGACGCGAACGTGTCGGTGGCCGCGTTCCACAGCGCGGCCGCCGCCTTCTTCCCCCTGCTGCTGCGCCGGTCCGGGCCGGGACGCCCGCGGCTCGCACTCACCGACGAGGACGTCGCCGAGGACGAGTTCCCGCGGCTCACCCGCGACCACGACCTGGTGCTCGCGCACCATCTCGGGCACGCGTCACCGTGGCCGGACACGGTCGTCGCGAGCCCGCTGCTGCGTGAGCCGCTGGACGTGGCGCTGCCCAGCGACCATCCGCTGGCCGCGAAGCGGCGCCTCAGCCCGTACGACGTGGTGGACGAGCCGTGGATCAGCGTGCACGAGGGCTTTCCGCTGTCGGCCACCGTCGACGCGATCGCCACCGCGGCGAGCCGGCCGCTGACCGTCGTGCACCGCATCAACGATCTCGCGGTGGCCGCCGAGGTGGTGGTGGCCGGGGGCGGTCTGGCGCTGATGCCCCGCTGGACCACGCGGGCACACGCCGGGATGGTCCTCCGGCCGCTCAGCGGGGTGCGCACGCGGCGCCACATCGACGTCCTTCACCGGCCCGAGCGGGCGGCACGGCGCGCGGTCCGGGTCGTGCTGTCGGAGCTGCGCCGGGCGGCGGCGACGATTCAGGGCGACGAGGAGCGCACCCCGGTCACCGGGTAGCGGCGACCGGGGTGACCGGGCCGTCGGTCAGAGCGACGCCGCCACGTCCCGGCGGATCGACTCGAGGGTGGGGTGGAAGGCGTCGCCGGGGCATTCGGTGGCGCCGGCGCCGATCGCCGCCCAGTCGCGGTGTCCCTGGATGGTGCGGACCTGGCCGCCGAGCCCGTTGCCCGGGTTGAGGTAGGCGGTGCTGCCGGCCGGATCGAGGCCGGAGACCTTGGACAGCAGCGCGAGCACCTTGACCAGCGACTCGCGGGCGGCCGGCGTCGGCTGCACGGAGGTGAAGCGGCCGAGCAGGACCACGCCGATGTTGCCGGCGTTGAACGAGCCGACGTGCGCGCCGTTGGCCATGTTCAGTTCGCGGTCGTAGACGGGCAGGCCGTCGTCGCCGGAGACGCGCCCCTCGTAGACCGCGCCGGCCTCGTCGATGAGCAACTGGTACCCGATGTCGCCGTAGTCGTCGACGACGCAGTCGTCGTAGTAGACGGCGCGGACGGTCGCGGCCGGGTCCGGGTCGTCGTTGTGCGCGTAGAGCCCGGTGTGGTGGACGGTCAGCGTCTGCACCGGGAAATACTGCACCGGCCACAGCTCGGTGGTGCCGTCCGCGGCGAAACGCAGCGTCTCGTCCGCGCCCCACGCGGCCCGGGACAGGTAGGCGGGCAGGTCGCAGGCGCCACCGCGGGTACGCAGCTGCCGGGTGCTCGCGCCGGCGACCGGTCCGGCGGGCCCGTCGACGGTGTTCAGCTCGGTGACCACGGCGGTGCTGCCGTCGCTGGTCTGCACCTCGTAGCCGGTGACGTCCCGGGCCAGCACCAGTGAACGCCGTCCGGCGGGCGCGGTCCGGCCGTCGCGCGCGCCCGCACAGGAACTCGCGGCGAGGTCGACCCAGTCACCCCAGCCCGCGGCGGTACGCAGCCGGACGCCCGCGGCGGCCGAGGAGACGACCGACAGGTGGGTGAGGCTGAAGTCGGCCACGTCGGTCCGTGCCCGGCTCGCCACCCGGGGCCGCCGGTGGGCGAGCGTGGTCGGCAGGCGGCGCGCGGCCGGCGAGGCGGCGGTCGTGGTCTCGCCGGCGAACGCGTTGGCGCCGGCGGCAGCGGCCAGCGCGACCGCGCCGATGCCGGTCGCACCCGCGAGCAGGTTACGTCGTGACAGCATCTGATGCCTTTCTCCTGGTAAGTCCGGCCGCTCCCCACCGTGCCCGGACTTCCCGACATGCGCATCCGGCGAAAGTCGTAGTGGCGAAGCGACATATCCGGTGCCCAGCTCATCCCGTCCGTACCCCGGCGATGTCTTCGGGTTGCTCCGACAGCGGTGCGAGGCGCACACGGCCGGGCGGCGGCTCCAGCGCGACGGTGACGCCGGCGTCGTGCGCACCACACCCGTACAACGTGTCGGCGGGGCCGTGTTCGATCGTGCTGCGGTAGTTGATCGGGCCGACGAGGAAGGCGGCGGCGTCGCGACCGGGCACGGCGAGACTGACCTCGCCGCGCTCCCGGGCCGTGTCCAGGGCGTCGGCGAGACGGCCGGCCAGGATCGTGGCGATCGCCGGCGTGACCGGCCGCTACTTCAACCGGGGCTCGACAGCGGTCACACCACCGATCTCCCATGACCCCGCCGCCCAGCGGAAACTCCTCGCCTCAGCGAGGCCCACCTCACCCGATGACTACCCCCGCGCGTAGCGGAGTTCTCCCACCGGAACGCACGTCGCGGCCGAGTCCTCGTACCGCCCCAGAGCGGAGCCATGGCGGCCGGATCTCCCGCACTCCGCGCGCTACACAGAATCACACCGAGGCGACCGGCTGATGCACGGACATGCCGATGAGAGTGCGCTTGCACGTATGCGCCTACAACTGCGCTGCGGGTTCCGCATCCACGACCTGAGGCGGCGCTCCATTCGATTCGCCGGCGGCGGCGGACGCGGCGAACGCGGACGGCGCCGCGGACGGCGAGGCCGCCCACGCGGGCAGCGCCGGATGTCCGAGCCGAGCCGGGTCGCTCATGCGGCGGCCCGCCCGTTGAGGCTGGATCTGACGTGGCGAACCGCGGAGGCGGCGTTGAGTCCGAGTTCGGCGAGGCCGCGAAGACCGGGCCGGTCGAGACGGTCGACACGGGACAGCCAACGCAACGGCAGCATGGAGAAGCGGATCGCGGCGGGCGCGTAGCCGGCCATCTCGCGATGGAAACGGTGGGTTGCCAGGGCGATGGTGCTGTGTCCGTCCCGAGCGGCGAACAGCTCGCGGGCGAGGTGGTCCGCGTCGATGATGGCGGTGGCGGCGGCGCGTCCGCCGGTGGGAGGCATGGCGTGCACGGCGTCGCCGAGTGCGGTGACCGGTCCGGCCGGCCACGGCGTCAGGTCCGCATTGGGGTCGGCGGCGGAGAACCGGAACGCGGCCGCGGAGCCGGGGTCGGTGGCGGCGATGAGCTCGCGCACGGCCGGCGGCCAGCCGCGAACGGTGGACAGCGTGAACTCGACCAGTTCCGGCTCGGTCATCCCCTGCACGGTGGCGGGGGGCAGCACGGTCTCGGTGGCGCTGAATCCCCACACCAGGGACGGGGCCTCCGTGATGGCCGGGACGGTGGCGCAGGAGGCCGGATCGATTGCCGGGCCGCCACTCGGGTCGTGGACCTGCATGAACACCGATGCTCCCTTGAGGCCCAGGGCGAGCACCGGCCCGTCGTTGACGATGTCGGGCAGCAGGGCGCGGGTGCGTGCGGTGAGCGGAGTGCGGGCCGCGATGCCCCCGAACCCGATGGGGTTCGCCAGGTCCCGGCCGGCGAGCGAGGCCGCCACCCGGGAGTGGGTACCGTCGGCGCGTACGAGGACATCTGCGGTGTCGGTACTGCCGTCGGCGAAGTGAGCGGTGATCCGGCCGTCGGGCAGAACCTCATGAGACACGTATTCGGCCCCGAACCGCACCTGATCCTCCAGGCCGTGGGTCAGCAGGGTGCGCAGCGGCACTCGTCCGATCATGAGAGTGTCGGTGCCCTGATCGGAGGGGCGGGTGACCAACGGGCGCAGGTGGTGGTCGGTCCAGGTGTAGCGGCGAAAGCGACGCACGGGAGACCGAGCTGGCCAACAGGGCGTGGTAGTGCTGCGGGCTGAGGTGGCGGCGCAGGACTTCACAGGCGCGATCGTCGAGATGCAGCCGGTAACCGCCGGTAGCTCCCACCTGGGGGTCACGGTCGTGGACGGACACGTCGATACCGCCGTGGTGCAGGGCCTGGGCGAGCGTCAGCCCACCGATCCCCGCCCCGATGATCATGACTTTTCAGTTACGCAACGTGATATCAGTCGATGCTGTGCTCGCCAATGACGGCGTCCAGGCGTGACCCGGCGATGACGTGGTCGTCGTCGGGGTGATGCGGGCGGGGCGAGGGTCTACCGTGGAGCCCCGCGGCAGACCCTCGCGCACCGCGCTGTCGATGACCAGGCGGCCGGCGCGCGGGAGATCTCAGGAGAACCGTTACTGGTGCCGACGCCGGCGCGTCACTTCACGGGCACTGTCATCTTGAACAGTTTCTCCGCGTTTCGGAACGCGATCTTTTCCTTGTCCTCGCGGGGCAGATCGAATCCGCGGAACCAGTCGGTCTGGGCCTTTATGTCCGCGAACGGATAGTCGGTTGCGAACATCACTCGATCCACGCTTATGAACTTCAGCAGGAGATCGAGCAGCTCGGTCTGGGGGAATGCGCTGGTCGTGATCCAGAAGTTGTCCTGGAAGTATTGCTCGACAGGCTTCTTGAGCGAGTTCCTGGTCGGCTCGCCCATGTCTTCGATGATCCGCTTGTAGTAGAAGGGGAGACCTTCGCCCATGTGGCCGATGATGATTTTCAGTGCGGGGAATCTGTCGAAGACCCCGTACGCGATCATCCGAATGCATTGGGTCAGCACCTCTTGGTGCCAGCCATATCCGGACCCACTGAAAATGTAGTCTTGGAACTCTTTGGTGTATTCGGACCGCGTGGTGCTGTAGTAAATCTTGAAGACGTCGTCAGCCGGATAGCCGGGGTGCAGGTAGATCGGCACATCGAGCGCAACGGCACGTTCCAGCACGGGCTCGAATTCGGGATGATCGAGATACTTCTTCGTGATGTGTCCGTTGGTCAGCGCGCCCACGAAGCCGTCTTCCCGGACCGAGCGTTCCAGCTCGTCCGCCGCCGCCTTCGGGCTCTGCAGGGGCAGGGTGGCGAAAGCCTTGAAGCGGCCCGGATATGTGGCGATCGGCCCTTCTACGAGTTGCCGGTTAAGGCGATAGGCAAAGTCGATGCCCTTCTGCCCGGGAACGTTTTGTACGGACGGTGTATGAGCGGAGAGGATTTGAACGTTGAGTCCCCCCGCGTCCATGTCGCCGATGCGGCGCTGGCCCAGATCCGCAAGACCGGTTTCCTCGAGGAAGGCTATGTGATCCTGGTTGATGGAGTTCAGCTTCAGCAACTCGGGAGTGGAAAATGTCTCCTCCGTCCCGATGAAGGGCAGGTCCCGGTCCCGCTGGTAAATTTCCGCGGTCTTGTCCGCGTTCTGGTCCGGAGCCCGGCCCGGAGTCTTGTCGTCGCTCACTGCCGAGGCAATGGCATGCGTGGAGATGCCGGCGCCGACGCCGAGTGCCGTGGCGGCGGTCAGGAAGCTGCGGCGTCCCAAGGGCCTCATGTCAGTCTCTCCTCAGGTGTTCGTGTGGTGGTATCCCCGACGGCATCGGCGCGGCATTCACTGCCATGACCAGCCTCCTGCCGGCGGATTACCTCGCTTGTTCGACGCCGACTTCGTACCGAGCGAATCTGAGACGACCATTAATGCGGTGCTCAGGCCGGTTGTCCGCGCCAGGTGCGGCGCACGCGTCAGCTGTGGAGGCGAGTGCCCGGCTGCGCCCGGACGCCGTCGGCGCACGGTCGCGGCACGTCTTCTGCAGGCCACTCGGGACCAGATCGCCCCGATGCGGTCCGACCCGGACGTCGTGACTGCGGCGACCAGGCCGGCGTCGACGCCTTACTCACCCGGCCCGACGGCTGTGTCACCCAAGACGTACCCATTGAGCGTGATCATGAAGTCACCGGGTTGGCGCGTACGCCGCGCACCTGGCTCGAACAACCGGCCTGAGCACCACATTAATGGTCGTCTCAGATTCGCTCGGTACGAAGTCGGCCTCGGACAAGCAACGTAACGCCTACGCAGGAGGACAGATGAAAGTCAACGTAGCGCCGACGAAGGAAACACCGCCCGGCCGGCTGGCCAGCAGGTGGGTACCGTGGTTGGTGATCGGCCTGTGGGTGGCGCTGGCGGCGGTCATGGTGCCGTTGAGCGGGAAGCTGAGCTCGGTCACCACCGACAAAGCCGTGGACGCCCTGCCGGCCAGCGCCGAGTCCACCAAGGTGGCGGTGCTGGAGGAGAGTCTTCCCGGCGCGGAGGACAACACGTTCGTCTTCGTGTACCGCCGCGCCGACGGCTTGACCTATGCCGACCGCGCGACGGTCGAACGCCACTACGACACCCTTGCCAAGCGGTACCCGCCGAAGACGGTGACGTCCGGCGAAGAGGATGACGACGGACCCTCGATCAGTCCGTCCACCAACGGCAAGGCGATGATGTTCACCATCGACATGAGCACGACCTACGGCCCGCCGGAGGAACTCGTCGGCCCGTTGCGTGAGGCCACGAAGGACCGCCCCGCCGGCCTGGAACTCGACGTGACCGGCCCGGCCGCGATCGACGGCGACCTGGACGCCGTCTTCGACGGCATCGACCTGCAGGTCTTCCTCACCACCGTCATCGTCGTCACGCTCCTGCTCATCCTCACCTACCGCAGCCCGGTGTTGTGGTTCATCCCGCTGATGGCGGTGGGTGTGGCCGCGCTGACGTCGATGGCGACGGTCTACCTGCTGGTCAAGGGCTTCGGCATCGTGGTCGACAACCAGAACTCGGCGCTGCTGACGATCCTGGTGTTCGGCGTCGGCACGGACTACGCGCTGTTGCTCATCGCCCGGTACCGGGAGGCACTGCACCAGCACGAGAACGTCCGGGTCGCGATGATCCACGCGCTGCGCGGAGCGGCGCCGGCCATCGTCGCGTCCGCGGCCACCGTGGTCGCCGGCCTGCTCTGCCTGCTCGTCGCCGACCTGAACAGCATCAGCGGGCTGGGCCCGGTCGGTGCGGCCGGCATCCTGTGCGCACTGGTGGCCATGCTGACGCTGTTCCCCGCGATGCTCGTGCTGCTCGGCCGGCGAATCTTCTGGCCGGCCATCCCCCGGTTCAACGCGGCCATGCAGGAGAAGCCGGGGCTGTGGGGACGGCTCGGCACCGCCATCAACCGCCGCCGGTGGGTGGCGACGCTCGGCTCGCTCGGAGTCCTCGGCGTCCTCATCGTCGGGCTGACGGGCAACACCGGCTCCCTGCGGGAGCAGGACCAGTTCCCGTCCCCGCCGGAGTCGGTCACCGGCTTCACCGTGCTGCGCGAGAACTTCCCGGAGCTCGGCGGCCAGCCGATGACCATCTACACGCGGCCGGCGTACCAGAAGCAGATTCTCGAGATCGCGAAGCGCACTCCCGGCGTCGCACAGGCCGAAGCGGGCGCGACCGTCGGAGGCTGGACGGACATCTCCGTGTACCCGGCCGACGCACCGGACACCCCCGCCGAGTACGACACCATCAAGCGGGTACGCACCGCCGTCCACGCGGTGAATGGCGCGGAGGCGATCGTCGGCGGGCCGAGTGCGGAGAACCTCGACACCGAGGTGACCACCACCCGCGACGAGAAGCTGGTGATCCCGCTGGTGCTCGCCGTCGTCCTGCTCGTCCTCGCGCTGCTGCTGCGCGCGATAGTGGCACCGCTGGTCCTGATGGCCACCGTGGTCGTCTCCTTCGCCGCGGCCTTCGGCGGCAGCGTGTTCGTCTTCGACACGATCCTCGGGTTCAAGGGCATCGACTATTCGGTGCCGCTGCTGGCATTCCTGTTCCTGGTGGCGCTCGGCGTCGACTACAACATCTTCCTGGCCAGCCGGGCCCGGGAGGAGACCGCACGTCTCGGCACCCGGGACGGCATGCTGAAAGCCCTGTCCGCGACCGGCGGCGTCATCACCTCGGCCGGCCTGGTCCTGGCGGCCACCTTCGCCGTCCTCGTCTCCCTTCCGCTGGTGATGCTGATCGAGGTCGGTTTCCTGGTCGCCTTCGGCGTGCTGCTCGACGCCCTGCTGGTGCGGTCGATCCTGGTGCCCGCCCTCACCCTGCTGATCGGCCGGCGGATCTGGTGGCCGAGCCGGCTGTCCCGCCCACCGGCGGAGCCACCGACCGGGCGACCCTCGGGCGCCGACGACAAGGAGCCCGCACTGCAACGGTGAGCGCGGCAGCGTGAACGAGATCCGGGACGGACCCAGGCCCGTCCCGGATCTCTTCCTGGGCCCGGCCCTGTGCGGTATCTCGACGCCCTCGCTGCAGCACAGATCCCACGCATGCATTTCGGCTCGGCGCGCGGCCCCGGTGCACGCTCGTGCCGAGATGAGTGCGCCCCGACGCGAGCTTTCATAACCGCTACGTTGGGCGCCATGGGGACATTCGGCCGGTTCGCCGGCGTGACGATCGACTGTCAGGATCCGCGGAGGCTGGCCGATTTCTGGTCCGCGGTTCTCGGAGGAGGGGTGACGGAGTCCCTTCCGGGCTGGCGGCGGGTGACTGTCGACGACGGCACGCCGGTGTTGACGTTCCAGCCGGTGCCAGAACCCAAAGTCGGCAAGATCCGGCTACATCTGGACATCGCCGTCGATGACGTCGGCGAGGCGGTGGATCTGATCGTGGCCCTGGGCGGCCGTTGGACCAGCGAACGGCACGACTATCCCGAAGGCGCCGTCCTCGTCATGGCCGACCCGGAAGACAATGAGTTCTGCATCGTGGAGTACTACAAGACGTAGGGACCGGTTCTCTCGTCGACCGAAGTACCGGTCGGCGTCGTGCAAACGGGTTGGTTCCACGATCCTGCCTGTGCGGTCGATATCCGGATCTGCCGCGGATCGTGCACGTCGGCCATCAGGAGCGGTCACGCCGAGTGATCGGAGCTTGCCCGGCCTGGACGCACGCTCGTGCCGAGGAGTGGGCGTTCTGGGAAGGCGACCAACGCGATTTACCTTGGATGTCGGAACAGCTGCTTGACGGGCGTGTTCAGCTCGTCAGTGGGCGGCTGACGACGCTGTTGGTCCTGCCGCTCAGTTCCCGGTCGAAAGTTTCCTGCGCCTCACGCATCGCCTCGGCGTACGCGGGCTCGGCGAGCCGGCGCAGGCCCACCTCGGGCGGGACCACCTCGACCACCGTGACGATCCACCAGATGTTGCCGAACGGGTCACGCACGCGACCGCCTCGCTGGCCGAACGCCTGGGTCGCCGGCGCGGTGATCACGCTCGCTCCGGCGGCGACGGCCCGCTCGATCGTCGCGTCCGCGTCGGCAACGAAGACTCGCAACAAGGACGGCATCACGGGCCAGTCCGGCTTCCGATCGAAGGCGAGCAGGACGGTGTCACCAACGCGGATCTCGGCGTGGCCGATGGTCCCGTCCTCCAGCGGCACCCGGCCCATCTCGACTCCGTCGAAGACCGCAGCAATGAAGTCCAGCAGCCGGCCGGTATCGGACGTGACGATCCACGGTGCGACGGTCGTGTAGCCGGAAGGCTGGGTGCTCGACATAGCGACTCCCTTTCGGACGAGGTGAACCACAACCGACCTTAGATCCCGTATAGGTCAACAGCGGTCCTCGTGCGATGCGCGAGGGCGTTGGGCCGCAGGCTTGCGGCGGAAGACAATTACGATGGCCGCTCAGCGGGTCAGGTAGGCGAGGACGCGTCGGTGCGTGTCCTGCGACCCCCGGCCGCAGCGCCTGCGGGACGTCCAGATCACCGCCCGCCGGAACCTCGGCCGGCACCCCCCGACTACATCCTCGCCGCCTACCTGGCCTCCGGAACATGACCATGGTCAACGCGCGACTCCGCCGAGAAGAGTGCGCTGGTCCGCGAGTCCGCGCGGTGCGTCACGGCGCGGAGGGTGGCCACTCCCCGCGCCGCGCGAGGCGATCCAGGTAGTCGAGCAGCGTCACCTCGCTGCGGGCCAGACGCTCGCGTTCCGGTGCCGACAGGTCTGCGAGGAGATCGCCCAGGTGCTCGGTCCGGGGCACGTGCACCATCGCGCCTGAATACTCGCGGCAGACCGAACACCAGGCCAAGCCGACGCAGCGCTCGTAGAACCGGTCGGATGGCGGGTAGAGGCGGTACCGATACGAGTAGATCTCGCCATGACACGCAGCGCCTCGCGGGGGACGAGTCCCGTGGATCTCGCTCACCTTGGACCATGTCCATCTCGTGTCGCGGCCCATGTCCCGATCTTCCGTCGTCACGTACCCGCATCGCCATCCGGATCCGCCGGTCACCTCGACCAAGCCTGGCCGGGCTGCGGTCGTACGGCCAGGAAAGAAGTCGTACGGCCAGGAAAGAAGTAGCGCTGTCCGGGTGGTCGTGCTGGTCTGCCACCGTCGTTGCGAGGCGGCGGATCCTGTCTACGGTGGGGGGATGACGAACATCCCTACCGGCGTCGCATGGCGCCCCTACCTGCGCGCTCTGGCCGAGGCCGGGTTTGACGTCGCGTCCGTCGGCGCCTGGATCGCCGCCGGTGAATTGCCCCCAGCCCGTCGGCGTCTCGCCCGTGGGGCGTTGGTGGCGGTCACCGCTGCCGTGGCGATCCCGGGGGTCCGCGCCATCCGTGCCGATGTCGAGGGCGCCGCCGAGCCGGTGATTGCGGGTGCCCGCTCCGGGTTGCCGTTCGTGGACGCCGGTATCAGGGTCCCGGCCGGTGAGCCGTCCGGAGGAAGAGCATCAGCGCGGCGGCGGGTTGTCCTGGTAGGTGCCGCCGGGCTCACCGCCGCCGTGGCCGTCTCCGTCGGTGGGGCCGTGGCCGTCCGCCGGCTGGAGCGACGCTGGCTGGAGCGGCTCACCCGGCAGGGCCACCCGCACCCGCACCGGGCTCTGGGCGTGCGGATGGCCGCGTTGTACTCGGTAGTGGTCGTGCCCAGCCGGCTGCTCGCGGTCCGGAAAGCCGCGGAGGGCGACCGCCGGGAGCACATGACGGGCAACGGAGACGGCACCACCGGCACAGGATGACCGACTTCGGGTGGCGCGAGCTGCCGGGGCCGTTGCCGATACGAGCGGGTCCCGGCCGCCCCCCGAGGGGAGACGGCCGGGGTTGTCTCGACCACGCGAGATCATCGGTCGGGCCATCGGCCGGAACGGGACCGCTCGCCGGCAGCCAGGGCCGGCATCACACCTGACCAACGCAATCACCGGACCACGCCTGACACAGCGGCGACTCGATCACGGAGACCGCCCCCGAACATGTTGGTCGAGCCGGAACTGCCGTCACGCTTCATATCTCCACGTTTCAGCCTAGTGGGCTGTCCACGAACGTTCACCGGGTCTGAGACACGCCGGGCGGCTTGCGCCGCCCGGCGGTGGTTCGGGGGCAGTCTCGGCAGCGTTGTTCGCTGACGAGGGTGGGTGGTGTGGGGTGGCTGAGCCGGTACGGGCACGGCGGTTGACCCAGGACGAGGGCCGCAGGCTGCAACAACTCGTCCGGCGCGGGAAGCACGACTCGGTCCGGGTCCGCCGGGCGTTGATCATCATGGCGTCCGCGTCCGGGACCCCGGTCCCGGCGATCGCCCGGCTGGTCGCCGCGCATGAGGACACGGTCCGGGACGTGATCCACATGTTCAATCAGATGGGGCTGGCCTGCCTAAACCCTCAGTGGGCGGGCGGCCGTCCCCGCCGGATCAGTGAAGACGACGAAGCGTTCATCGTCACGACGGCCACGCAACACCCGCGCCGGCTCGGGCAGCCCTTCACCCGGTGGAGCCTGCGGAAACTCGCCGACTACCTCGCCGGCCGTGATGCCGCCCGGCGGGTGGTCGTCAGCCCGGAGCGGCTGCGGCAACTTTTGCATGACAACGACGTGTCCTGGCAGCGCACACGCACCTGGAAGGAATCGTCGGATCCGGACTTCGACGCGAAACTCGACCGGATAGAGCAGGTCACGAACGCGTTCCTGGACCGGTGTTTCGCCTTCGACCAGTTCGGGCCGCTATCGATCCGCCCGCACCACGGCAGCACGTGGGCACCGCGATCCGATCCGGGCCGGCTGCCCGCGACCTACACCCGCACGCACGGCATCCGCTACTTCCACGGCTGCTACAGCCTCGGCGACGACCAGCTCTGGGGAGTCGTCCGCCGCCGCAAAGGCGCAGATCACAGCCTCGCCGCGCTGCAATCGATCCGCGCGGCGCGGCCGGACGGGGCACCGATCTACGTCATCCTCGACAACCTGTCGGCGAACAAGACCGCGAAAATCCGCCGGTGGGCGGCCCTCAACAAGGTCGAGTTGTGCCTGACCCCGACCAGCGCGTCCTGGGCCAACCCGATCGAGGCCCAGTTCGGACCACTCCGCACGTTCGTCATGGCCGGCTCGGACCACCCGAACCACACCGTCCAGACCGGCGAGCTGCAGAAATACCTACGCTGGCGCAACGCCAACGCCCGCCACCCCGACGTCCTGGCCGCCCAACGACGCGAACGCGCCCGCATCCGCAGCGAACGCCAACACCGCTGGGGTCGACCACGCACCCAGACCGCCGCCTAACCCCGGACCCGGCAAACGTTCGTGGACAGCCCACTAGTGACTACCGGTCATGCCGAGTTGAGTACGTTCACGGAACGTTGCCTGCCGGGCGCGGCCCGGCCGCTCGGAACGTTCCCGTGCATATTCGGATCGCGTTTGCCCGACCGGAATGTCACACTGCCGCCGTGGAGACGTTTCGGTGTGCGGGGTGCGGAAACGCGCTGAGCGTCCCGGTCCGGCTGGTGCCGCTGCCAGCGCAGCCGCACTGGTCGCGTCTGGACCACCACCACGTAAACCCTCCACTCCTCGAGCCCCGCACCTACGCGATCGACGAGGCCGCATACGGCGATGATCAGGTGGCCGGCACCTTCGTCCTCTCACCGGGTGACGTTCGCGGTACACGGATCATTCACGACCTCGTCCGTACGGGCTGCTGGTCACTGGTGGAGTGGAACCGGTGTGTGGCCTGCGAGGATTGCGGTGCCTTGGTCGCTTCCCGGACGGACGACTGCAATGTGGCTCAGGAGACGCGCCTCTACCCGTCCATGGTCGTCCGCGAGACCTGTGACGATGAGGCCGCACGCGCCACGGATCCGTTCACACTGATCGCCGATTGGGACAGCAAGGCACCCGACGCGCGACTGTACGACTGGACGCCGGCCCTGATCCGCCCTCGACCCGAACTGACGGCAACGCGCTGGCGCACCCGACGGGTAAAAGAGGATCTCTATCGAGACGATCCACCGGCCTGACCGATACTCGTCCCATGTCCACCTGCGCGAACGAGCTTGCGAGCGACTCCGGTTCCGAGGTCTCGTACACGAATCCGTAGACGTTGTTGTCCACCGTGGCGAGTTCCGCGGTGACCAGCGGAGCGCACGCCAAATGAGAGTCACACCGACTACGGTGGGCAGCCGATGAGTTGTCTGCCGACGCCCGCCCGAAGAGATCCTCCGATCTTGTCGGTGGTGCTTGTTACGGTGCCTTCGTGAGTGAGGCGTACACGGTCTTCTGGCCGCAGGACCGTTGGCGGCGCGCGCTGGGCATGTATCGACCGCTTGAGATCATGTTCGGTGGACCGCACGTGTCCGAGCCGAGTTTCCGACGCGCAAAGGTCAATGCGGGTGACCTGCTCTACCCCATCGGCGTGCATCGCCAGGTGCTGTTCGTGTTCGGCCGCATGCGCGTGCGGGAGATCGTGGAAGCTGCTGGCGCTCGACTGGAGGAGTACTACGAACGGTATCTCCCGTGGCGTTTTCTGGCGCCGACCTGCACGGACGAGGTAGTGCTCGGCGAGGAGGGCACCATGGTGTACAGCGAACGGGCCGTCCCGGGCGAGACGCTGAAGACACTCACGTACATGCCGCGCCGAGGTCCACGGCCGATCAAACATGTCAGCGAGGATGGCCTGCTCACAAGCGCGATCAGCGTTCAGGGGATCTATCGACTGGCCCCAGCGTCGGCCGTCGAACTCGATGCCGTACTGGATCGCTCCTCACCCCTGCTGTCCATCGTGCCGCCCCCACGCCTCAACTCGGCTGGTTCCGGCATCGAAACTCTCTTCTAGAAGTCGCGCCAGGGGCTGAACCTGAGCTTCCCCCGCTTCGATGGAGTGATATTCCCGGTTTTGGTGGATTCGTGACATCTGGCCGCCGGCTGGCTCCGAGCCTGATCGTGGGCTCGGTCTGGCGAGTGCGGTCGCCGGGTGTCGTCCCGTTCTCGCGTCCGATCCGGGTGGTGGCGCACCCGGATCGGCCGCGTTCATATCTGCGCTCCGGCACCCTTGAGGAGGCCCGGCCGGTCGAGCTTGCCGGCGGTCCCGTCCTGGATACGGCGACGCGCTACGAAAAATCGTCGTTTATGGGGCGCGCGGTTGATCCATCGCAGCCTGCGGTGCGTACCCATGGTCATGCGCACACTGAAGCGGAAGATGGCCGTCGTTGCAGCCGCCGTTGTCGCGGCAGGCGTCTCCGCGGTCACGTACCAAGCGTCCGCCGCCGAAGGCCCGTCGCTCCAGCCACCGGCCGGCCTGACCATCATCGGCCAGTTCGTGGTCGGCAACGGCACCCAGACCTACACCTGCTCCGGCGGCAAGTTCACCGGCTCCTCGACCCCCGAGGCCGAGCTCTACGACGGTGCCAACCGCAGTATTCACCACTTCGGCGGCCCGAGCTGGCAGTCCACCTCGGACGGCTCCCTGATCACCGCCGCTCCGGTGGCCAATTCACCGGTCCCCGGCGCGATCCCCGAGCTGCTGCTCGAGGTGAAGACCCGCACCGGAACGGGATTCCTCAGCCGGGTGACCCACATCCAGCGAATGAACACCTTCGGCGGCGTGGCCCCATCTGCTGCCTGCACCGACGGTCAGAAGTCCAGCGTTCCCTACAACGCCAACTACATCTTCTGGGGTAACTGAGACACGTTCGCGCCGGCCGGCCGGCACCCCGGCCGGCCCGGTCGCCTACCGCACCATGCCGCGGCCGGCTGTGGCAACTCGGGTCGTGCGCTCAGCCAGGCGCGCATCTCCGCGCGGCGGCAGCCGGTGCTGTAACAAAGTCACCAACCGCGCCTCGTACTGCCCGCGTCGCACTGTTCTGCCGCGGAGAGCACCTTGCTCTCCGATGATCAGCGCGGCGGGTGGTCGAGCACCAGCGCGTGCGGCCGGCCTGGCTGCCGGGGTTTCCAGCCGTCGGCGAGGCCAAGAAGGACACCGGCCTTGACGATGGCCGGGGTGACCGGCCCGCCCGGCAGGTTCATCCAGTTGCCGGGATGCGCGTACGGCAGCTTCACCAGCAGCAGCGACCCGGAGATGTCGGCGGCCTCGACCGCGACGGTCAGCGGCGACCAGCCCATCCCCTGGACGTAGGTCGGCCTGCGCCGCACCCGCCAGCGGTATGGAGCGCCCTCGATGACGATGTGGCGTGAGCCCTTCGTGGCCAGCGTCATCGACAGCTCCTGTCATGGTTCCCTCTACCGGAAGGTCACGCTATCCCCGACCCGCGTGCATCGGACAGCGGGATTTGGACCGTGCACTCTCCGGAGACAGATCGATCTGCCTCATGACCGGAACCATGATCAGGTATCCGGATCTGCCGCGATCCGCTTACAGTCCCTACAGCCCTGCTGCCGGTGAGCCTTGGTCCCGCCGTCGCAAGCAGACACGGCCGGGAGTGACTACCGCATACGGCTGTGTCACCGACCCCATCAGCCTACGATCACGGAGGGGCGTGGTCAGTGCAGGTGGATGGGTGCGCTGACAATCGACGTGACGTTCATCAGGGAGCGGCAACGATCGGGGTGCTATATGGGGACCTTCGGTACGGGTGCGTTCTCCAGCGATGGTGCGATGGATTTCCTTGACGATCTGGTCGCGCATCCACTCGAAGAGCGCACTGCAGTGCTGGCGCGCGAGTTCTCGTCCGTCAAGGAGCATCCTGAGCTGTTGTGGCGGGAATTTTTTCCGGACCGGGTTGTGGCGTGTGCAGCGGTGGTCGCCGCGACCTTGCCGGGCGGCGATGTCTTCGCCGAGCGCTTGCGATATTTGTACGACGAGGACTTGCTGGAGGACATACCGCTACATGCACCCGCACCGGGCCTGGCCGGCGATGCGTTGACGGCACTGCTCGTCGTGGCGAGCCAGGACGGCCCTTGGCATCAGGGATGGCGGAACGAGTCTGACGCCGCGGAAGCACGCAAGACCACGGACACGCTTGTCCGCGTTCTCGACGAAGCCGCGCGTTGAGCACCGACGTACTCATATGCCGTCGAAAAAGTCCGGTTGATACGCACAGTGTGCCCCAGAGTCAGGTCCCACAGTTGGCTGTGGCCGGGGTCCCTCGGTATCTGTGTTCGCTGCCGGACGTGATCGTCGTGTCCCCGGACCATGGGCGCAATCCGCAGTTGCGGCCGCTGCCCGACCTGGTCTTGACGCATGTGCTGAAGTAATGGCTGTCGGACAACCGCGGCGGACCGGCGTCGGAGGTGACCGGCGCGGCGATCGCCGAGGTCCTGCATCGGATTCACGCGGCCCCGGACCGCTCGTGGACGGTCTTCGTCAGCCGCTCGCGACCGTGATCGGCCGTCCGCCGAAGCGGTATCTGACCGAGTGGCGGCTCACCTGCGCTGCCCGCCTGCTGCGCGAGACCGACACTCCGCTGGCGGCGATCACGCGCCGCGTCGGTTACTCCACCGAATTCGCTCTGGGCCACGCTTTCCGGCGGCAGTTCGACGTCCCTCCTGGCCGCTTGCGCGCCACCGGCCAGCTACCCTGCGGCTTGACCGGCGGGCCGGCGGCAGCCATCGCTCAGCGCGCCGTTGGGCCGATGCCGTCCCTGGCGCGGGGCATGGTGCGCGTGAGGAGGGCGGCGGTGTGGCCGAGGAGGTCGCGAGCTGCCGGTCGTAGACGGGTGCGGGGGACCAGCAGTGCGGCGGCGAGTCTGACGTGACGCTGTCGGGGGGTGACGTGGCGCCGGTGTTCGCGGTCGGGGAAGACTTTCCACCGGTGGCCGGACGGTGCTCCGCTGCCGGCCGCGGTTTGTCCGTGGGTGTTGCCGGGGTGTGCGGCACCTAGGCTGGACGTGGCCTTCCTGTCCCGATTCCTTCCACCGATGCTGGATTCACGCCGGCCCGGGGAGGTCTACATGGACGACAGAACGCTCGGTGGGTTCCTCCGCCTGCGACCCGAGGGTGTCGGCCTGCCCGGTGACGGCCTGTGCCGCATCCCTGCCCTGCGCCGGGACGAGGCCGGGAGTCCACCTGACCCGCGTGCCGGTATCGGCGGCGTTCGGCGGTCGACCGCGGTCGAGCGGATCCGGCAACCAGCCGCGTTGAGCGAACCGGAGGGGACAACCTGGGTCGCCGGCTCGTCCGCAACGGGCTCCGTGGAGCAGGCGGTCAGACTCAGCGTCGCGGCCAGGCCGGCACCGAGCAGGGATCGGCGGGGGAAAAGTCGCATGGGGCGGGTGGTGATCTCGGTGGGTTCGCCGAGCGTGGCGAGCGGGCCGGCGGATCCGTTGACGGTCGTGGCGGTGCGGATTGACCGTGCCGTGGGGCCTGACCTTCCTGCCCGACGGGTCCGCGCTGGTCTCCGAACGTGACTCCGCCCTGATCAAACGGGTGCCGGCCGGCGGCGGCCCGGCACGGACCGTCGGCCGGGTTCCCGGGGTCGTGCCGAAGGCGGAGGGCGGTCTGATGGGCATCGTCGCCTCTCCCGGCTTCGCGGACGACCGCACCGTCTACGCCTCCGTCACCGGCGCGGACAAGAACTCGATCGTGGCGCTGCACATCGCCGCGGACTACCGGTCGCTGCGCCAGGACCGGGTGCTGCTCGACGGCATCCGGACCGCGCAACGCCACCACGGCGGACGCCTCGCGATCGGCCCGGACGGCAATCTGTGGATCGGCACCGGCGACGCCTTCGAGCCGGCCAACGCCGCCGACGACACCAGCCTCAACGGCAAGGTCCTGCGCACCCGTACGGACGGCACGGTGCCCGACGGCAGCGCCGGGAACAGCCCGATCTACTCGTCCGGGCATCGCAACGTCCAGGGCATCGCGTTCGGCCCGGACGGCACCGCGTACGCCTCGGAGCTCGGCCACCGCACCTGGGACGAGGTCAACGTCCTGCGGGCCGGCGCCGACTACGGCTGGCCCGAGACCGAGGGCATCGAGGGCAGCACCGGAACGGCACCGATCTGGACCGTGCACCCGGACGACGCCTCGCCCTCGGGGATGGCATACACCGCCGGCTCGCTCTGGATCGGTGCCCTCGGCGGGCAACGCCTGTGGCAACTGCCCGTCGACGGCGGCCGCGCGACCGGTGAGGCGGTCGCGCACCACAGCGGCGAGTACGGCCGGATCCGTACCGTCGAGGTGGCCCCCGACGGTGCGCTCTGGCTGATCACGTCCAACACCGACGGGTCGACCTGGGGCGGTGTCGACCCGAGACCCGGCGACGACCGCATCCTGCACATCGACGTCAGCCGGTAGAAGAAATTCTTTGCTGCGAGGGTACGTGGCCGTGGGCGGCTCGCAACAACGCATCGGATCGGTCACGCGGCCCGCTGGTTCAGTCGTTGACGTCGGCGACCATGCTGACCGTGTCGTACCGGCCCGCGGCCAGGTCTTGGGCGCGGATGACGTAGTTCAGCCGGGAGTTGAACAACGGGTCCGAGTCGCTGAGCAGAAGTACTCGGTACTCGCCGCGAAGCTGGGTGTACGTCGGCCGTTCGCCCCGTTCGGCCGGCCACTCGCCGATCCCGTCGGGGATGTCCCACTCGGGTCCGCCGGTGCAGTTCGGGAAGCCGCCCAGGGCGAAGTCGCACCAGGGGTCCTCCCAGGTCGCCTCCACGGCCTTGGCGACGTCGTCGAGTCCTTCGAAGGCGACGTCATCGTAGAAGCCGGTGTCCCACGGCAGATGGACCTGTGGCGTCGCGAAGTAGTCCACCGGGTCGGCGTACGCCCCGGGCCCACCCGGCCGCTGTCGTGGCGACGCCGTCGACGGGTCCGCGACGTGGATCACCTCACCCCACGGCTCGAAGACGTTGTCGTGGCCCTCCCAGAAGAACAGCAGTTCGCCCGATTCCGGGTAGGGCAGATCGAGCTGTGCGCGGGGTATGGCCTCGCAGTCGAGTGCGCCGAGGAAGCTGGCGCTTCCGGGCCAGTCGACGCCGTCCGGCATCCGCGGCAGACCCCCGTAGCGGAAGACGACGCCCCCGTCGTTGGGTGTGCTGATCAGCCCGACGCGGGGCCGCATGACGGCGAGGAAGGCCTCGGCCCGGGCCTCGGGGACGCCCCGCGCGGCCGCCTCCCGCCGAAACCGTTCCTTGTAGGTGGGGAGGTCGATTCCGGTCGTGGACATGCCCCGACGCTGACACCGGCCCCACTGCCGAACCGCGGCCGGAGAGGTTCAGCACCGAACGGTCGCGCCGGTGCGGCTCTCGAGGACTCGGCGGAACCGGTGTGGTCACCGCCGGCTGATGACGATGCGCCTGTGCCGGGTGTCGATGACGGCGTGTTCGGCCGTCGAGCCTTACCTGCCGTGCAGCGACATGAAGTATCAGAGCCGGCCGTCGGCGCCGCGTCCGACGCCGTCGATGCCGCTGCCTTCATGGTCGGGTCACCCGGTCGAGAAGCGCGGCCAGATCGGCGGCGGTGGCGGGGCGGGCGGGTGCGGTGAACATGCCGTCGGGGTCGAGGTAGGCCAGTTGGGCGGGGGTGCCGGGCGCGAAACGGTGGCTCTCGGCGAGCGGCCCCACGTCGTACGCGTCGAAGCCGAGCGAGTCGATCAGGGCGGCGACCGTCGCCTTGGCCGCCGCGTGGTCACCCGCGACGGGTACGGCACTGCGGTCGGGCGCGCCGGCCTGCCGGGCGAGTTGCGGCAGGTGCCGGAAGAACACGGTGCTGAACGCCTTGACCACGTACGCGTCCGGTAGGTGCGCCTGCAGCAGCAGGTGCGGCGGGACGGTGCCGGCTTCGATCTCGGGGACGGTGCCCTGGCGGGCCGGGTCGTAGTTGAGCGTGTCGATGACGACCCGGCCGCGCAGCGGTTCGACCGGCACCTGCCGGTACGCGCGGATCGGGACGGTCACGACGACCAGGTCGCCGGCGGCCGCGGCCTCGGTGCTGCTCGCGGCGTGCGCCCGGGAGCCGAGCCGGGTCACGGTCTCCCGCAGGCTCTGCGGTCCGCGGCTGTTGCTCAGCACGACGTCGTGTCCGGCGGCGACGGCCAGCCGCGCGAGGGCGCCGCCGATCCGTCCGCTGCCGATGAAGGAAATCGTTGTCATGGCTCGAATCTAGGTCGCTCGGGTCGTACCTTCTATGCTTGGAAGTCGGTGTTTTGTTCGCGATCGTCCGGGAGGTGTGGTGGACCCGCTGAGTGAGGTGCTGGCGCTGCTGAAGCCGCGCAGCTACATCACCGCCGGGTTCGACGCCGGCGGCGACTGGGCGCTGGAGCTCGACGATCTCGCCGGCCGGATCAAGTGCTACGCGGTCGTCGCGGGTTCCTGCTGGCTGACCGTGGCCGGCGAGGCGCCGGTGCTCGTGCCGGAGAACGCCTGCTTCGTGCTGCCCACCGGCCGGACCGCCGTGATCGGCAGCGCGCCGGACGTCGTGCCGGCGCGGGCGTCCGAGGTGCTCGACCCGAACCGCAGCGGCCAGGTCGTCACCTACCAGGGCGGCGGCGACGTCTACCTGGTCGGCAGCCGCTTCGAGGCCGGCAGCCCGCACGTCGAGCTGCTGCTGCGGAGCCTGCCGCCGCTGATGCTGGTCGAGACGTCCGGCGATCGGGCCCGGCTGCGCTGGTCGATCGAGCTGATGATGGAGGAGTTCCGCGAACCGCGTCCCGGCTCGGCCCTGATCGCCCAGCAACTCGCGCACATGATGCTGGTCCAGGCGCTGCGGTTGTATCTGACCGGGCCCGCCCGCGAGGACGTCGGCTGGTTCGCCGCGCTCGCGGACCCCCGCATGCAGGCCGCGCTCACCGCGATGCACGCCGATCCGGCCCACTCCTGGACCGTGCGGGAACTCGCCACGACCGCCGGCATGTCCCGCTCCACGTTCGCCGAACGCTTCCGGACCCGCGCGGGGGAGACCCCGATCGCCTACCTGGCCCGCTGGCGGATGATGCTCGCCGCGGAACGGCTCCAGCACGGCGACGACACCATCGCCCGGATCGCCGGCTCGCTGGGCTACGAGTCCGAACACGCGTTCAACACCGCGTTCAAACGGATCATGGGTACGCCACCGCGCCGCTACGCCAGCCGCGTCAGGTCGAACGGCTCCGGCGTACCCGTGGCGTGAGCGCACGCAGCTGAAGGCCGCGCACGCGACCAGGGCGAACATGGGACGCCGCCGGCATTGTCGGAAAGGTGCCTTTGTTGCGCCACGATCCGGCTCCGGGCCGCCCGACCTTGCCGCCGCTGTAGCTTCTGCGTGGAACAGAACGGTAGAAGACGGGAGATAACGGGCGATGCGCTTGCAGAGTGTGGTACGGACGCTGATCGCCGCCGGCGTTGCGCCGCTGATCATGATGGGCGCCGGTCCCGCCGCGGCCGCCTCCTGGCCCCTGACGCCGTTCGAGGAGTGCCAAGGGGTCCTCAAGTCGGGCGGTCCTGTGTCGCCGAACCTCGTGATCTCCAACGAGACCAAGGAGCCGGGGTTCTGGACGACCCTGAAGCGCGGCGACACGGTGCTCGTGCGGGCGCGACTCGACTCGCGGATCGACACCTCGCCGGGCCAGTGGTTCTTCGGCAACGGTGCGTGGACCGCGGCGGGCAACGGCCGCCCGGCACCCGGCGACTGGCTGATCCCGGGAGCGAGCGAGTTCGCCGTCGCGGTGAAGGGCATGGGCAGAGAAGCCGTGATCGCGGGCGCGGAGGGCGCCTGCGCTTCGTATCAGTACGACGGTGGACTCGCCTTCCCGCGGGTCGGCCTCAATGTCGTGCAGCACGGGTTCGCCACGCCGCTCAGGAACCGGTGGGAGGGCTCCATCGGCGTACGGCTGACCATCTTCCGATAGCGAGTGTGCCGTTCCGTCACCCACTGGGCCGTCCCGCACGCTCGGGCGTCCCCGTGAGCGCACGGACTCCGGCCGTCGACGCTGTCTCGCCGGCTATCGGATCGCCCAGAGGTGCTGCCAGTCCTTGGAGTAGATGACGAGGTTCCCGTCGGACTGGATCGCCAGTTGCCCCTCGGTCGCGCGGGCCGGCCGGTGCGATGCCCACAGCTCGGTGTTCGTGACGTCGTAGGTGCTCAGCCGTCCGTCCGCCGTGAACACCGCCCGGTCGGTCGTCGCCTCCGCGCCGCTGAACCAGCCTGACTTCCACTCCACGTCCCGCTGGCCGACGACGCGAACGGTCAAGCCGTCCGCCTCCACCGTGACGTGTGCCCTGCCGATCCGGCAGACCTCGCCTCGCCTCAGGGTGCCGCCGGGGGCGATGACGAACGCTTCCAGCCACAGGGCCTTGCCCATCTCGCTGTGGCTGAACTGGCACATCGGTGACGTCGGGTTGTCGGGTGCGGCCCCCGGCGGCGCCGGTGGGGAGGAGGCGAGCGCCGCGGCGGTTCGCTCGCGTGCGAAGCGCTCCTCCATCGACGTGATGGTCAGCCGGTGCACCACGATTCCGGTGGCCGCCATCAGCATGATCACTCCGAGCGCCGCCGCTGCCAGCCGTATCGAGCGCTGCCGCGACACGCCGGGCCGGCCGGCGGGTGTCGCGTTCACCGACGCGGCACCGTGGGGATGCTCCGGGGGCGGCGACGGCCGGCCGGCCGATCGGTGGGCCGGCCCCCGGCTCTGCAGCTTGTCCAGGATCCGGACGCTGCGGGCCTGGTTCCACAGCGCCTTGACCGTGCCGGGATCCTCGCCGGCGATGTCGCACAGCGTCTCCACGGTGCGCCACGGCGGCACGACCTGCCCGGTCAGATAGCGAGAGAGCGACGAGTCGCTGCTGTGGGTGCTGACGGCCAGCTCTCGTAGGCTCTTGCCGGACCGGACCCGTAGTCGCTGCAGCTCTTCGGCCAGTTCCTGTTTCGCGCCCGTGCGGGGAGCCCCGCCGTTGGGTTCGTCGGTCATGTGCGGCGACTGCACCCCCTCCCCGTCAGGCGCCCGTACGGCTCAGGATCTTATCGATACCCGTGGATTGCCATGTCGCTGTTGGCGGTTACCCGACACTCAAGCAATGGGCGCCGATGGATGCGTGCGGCCCGCCGGTGTGCCCCTGCCCCGACTTCGTCCCGGATCCGTCCCACGGGGTCGAGCAGCCCTTACGCGGCCCCGGCGCAACGGCCAGACTCCGCACAGTGGCATTCCAGCGCCTGGCGTTCGGGGAACCCAGGGCTGAATTCATCTACGGGGGACAGATGTCGGTGAGGCAACGTTCGCGCGTATCGACCCGGTTCGGTTCGGGGCGGGGGAGAAAGCTCTCGAAGGGGATCGCGGTCACTGCCGCCGCCGTCCTGCTGTTGACCTTGGCAGATCAGGTCGTGCTGCGTGCCGACGCGGCGGCGAAGCCCGCCTGCCCGGCGGAACAGCCGGATCCGCCGGCCGCCGTGACGGCGGCGAAGGGGTGCGGCGGCCGGGTGGAGGTGGCCTCGCAGCGGACCGAGACGACCCGGGTGTGGGCCCGCCCGGAGGGTGGCTTCAGTACCGAGATCCACGCCGGCCCGGTCCGCTTCGAGAGGGGCGGCACCTGGCAGGCGGTGGACCTGACGCTGCGGCTCACCGCGGACGGCGCGGTGGAGCCGGTCGGGCACCCGCGCGGCCTGCGCTTCTCCGGCGCCACGACCGGCTCCGGCGAGCAGGCGCTCGCGCGGATGGCGACCGGTGGCGACTCGATCAGCATGCTGTGGACCGGCCCGCTGCCCGCCCCGGTGCTCGCCGCTGACACGGCGACGTACCGGGAGGTGCGGCCGGGCGTCGATCTGTTGCTGGTGGCGACCCGGCTCGGCTTCACGCAGTCGCTGGTGCTCAAGGATCGGGCGGCGGCCACCCGGACGGCGGCCATGACCGTGCCGTTGCGCAGCGACGGCCTGCGGTTCGTCGCCGACGGCGCGGCCTCGTTCGCGATCCGCGATGCCGCCGGGGCCACCGTCGGCCGGGTGCCGACGCCGATGATGTGGGACTCCTCGGTCGGTGCGAGCGGCGAGCGGACCCGGGAGAAGGCCCTCACCGTCCGGGCCGCGCCGCGCGGATCCGCGACATCCGCGGCGGCACCCGCGCGGGGTGCCGACGCCGCGGCCGGCACCGGCGCGGTCGACCTGCGGCTCGCCGCCGACCAGGCCTGGCTGCAGGACCCGGGGACGAGGTATCCGGTCACGCTCGGCCCGCAGGTCGAGATGGGCGCGGCCGGCGACACCATCGTCCGTGACGACGAACTCTCCACCGACGGCAAACCCGACCACTCGGGCGCCGACTACCTCGCCTACGGCAAGGCCACGGGTTACCTCGCGCGATCCTTCATGCAGTGGCCGTCGGCGCAGTTCGCCGGTGCCCGGATCACCAGCGCCACACTGAGCCTGTGGAACTGGTACTCGGGCAGCTGCGCCCAGACCGGCTGGCTCGTCTGGAACACCGCCCCGTACCGCAACCCGATCTACTGGGATACCGCGCCCGCGCTGCTGACCAACGACGGCTACTCCACCCAGACGGCCGGCTACGGTTCGGCGTGCGACGACGCCTGGGTGAGCGCCGGCGTGGTGCCGCTCTTCCAGCGCGCGGCCGACTCCGGCAGTCCGACGGTCTTCATGGGACTCACCTCGTACAACGAGAGCGATCCGCGGCTGAGCTGGAAACAGGTCCGGTCGGTCCAGGCACCGAACACCGCGCAGGTCCCGGTGGTACGGATCGACTACGACTACCCGCCGCAGACCGGCCTCTACCGGTACGGGATCAACTATCCGTACGGACTGAGCGCGGTCGACTTCGCCTACTCGGCCGAGGGAATGTGGCGGAACGTGGACGGACTCATCTACGACTACAACTACTACGACGACAACGAGTTCCTGACCCCCGAGCCGACCACGATCGACTCGCCGGGGCACAGCTTCAACAAGCCGGAGCTGATCAGGCAGGCGTCGCGGGAAGGATTCCGGTACACCGCCCGGGACAAGAACGGGCACCTGCTCTTCGACGCCAACCGGGACGGGCAACTGGACCAGCCCACCGGCGGGTCCGCCTTCCACGAGCACTACGGCTACGGCAGGAACGCGGTGCGAGCGGCCGGCCAGACGCCGTTCTATCAGTTCTGGTTCGACGACAACTGGCTGGCCCGGCACATGGCTCAGGCCTACGGCCGGCCCCAGCCCAACGGCCTGAGCGACAACGGCGACCACATCCGGTGGCGGATCCTGTCCGGCGACCAGAACTGGACGCCGCACGACCGGGTCGACCCGCCCATCAAGTCCGACAACGTGGACCGGCTCGCGCTGGACGGGCTGTACTACCTGTCCAAGGGCCCGCAGCAGACCGCTCTGGCCAAGTGGAGCGACATCCTGGGCAAGTCCGGATACACCCGGAACCCCGAGACCCGGCTGTGGGAATACCCCGCACTGACGGAGAACTACCACATCGGCCTGCTCAAGCTGCTGAACGACCAGATCCTCGTGCACCACACGGGGTTGAGCCCCGCCCAGCAACGTACGCTGGCACACCACTCGGTCTCCCTGCGCGCGCAGCTGATATCCCACCAGCAGCGGGTGAACGGCACCGGAGCACTCACCGGATGGACGTCGAGCGCGCACCTGGACGCGGAGCCCAACTCACTGATGAACATCGAGTCCCTCGCGGTGAACACGCTGGCCCTCGGCGCGGGCGCCAAGCTGGTCTACAGCCCCGGCCAGGCGCCCCTGCAGACCCATGCGGCGGGCAACTACAGCCGGACCGCGGGCGGGCTGCTCTCCGCCACACCGGGCGTCAGCGCCCCGGGCCACATGACCTTCGGCCCGAACCACTCGCTGAGCCCGGGGTCGTACACCGTGGAGTTCGTGATGCGGTCGAGCGATCCGGTGGCCGGCTCGCAGGTGGCCAACATCGAGGTCTACGACGCCCGGACCGGCGCCTCGGTCGCGCCGATCAAGGTCCTGCAGGCCGGTGACTTCGCGTCCATCGGGTTCATCCGGTTCACCGTGCCGATCACGATCACGTCGTCCGACAACAGCCTCGAATACCGGGTCTGGTGGTACGGCGGCGCGAACGCGTTGGACATCGCCGAGATCCGCGTGCGCTGAACAGGAGGACCGGAACCGCTCCGGCCCCGGTCCGTACGGACCGGGGCCGTGAGCGTGGCCCCGTGGTCCGGCCGCGGCGGCAGCGACGGCGCGGTCGGCGCCGGCCGGGCTCAGCCCGGGCCGCGGAGTGCGTCGACCGGTTGCATGCGGGCGGCGCGAATCGACGGATAGAGACCGGCGAGCAGGCCGACGACGGCGCCGACCAGTGGGGACGCGGCGGCGAGGGTGCCGTCGACGACAGGCGTCCACTGGCGGGCGACGCTGATGCCGACGACGGCGAGGATGCCGGTGCTGGCGCCGATGATGCCGCCGAGCAGGCCGATCACCGTGGATTCGCACAGGAACTGGGCGGCGATGTGGTGACGCCGGGCGCCGAGGGCCCGGCGCAGACCGATCTCGGCGGTACGTTCCATGACCGTCACCAGGGTGACGTTGGCGATGCCGAGGGCGCCGACGACCAGCGAGACCAGGCCGAGGATCAGCAGCAGGCCGCTGACGTCCTGGGCGACTCCGGTGCGGAGGGTGGCCGGGTCGGGTGGCGCGTCGACCTGGAGGGCGACCGGGTCGTTGGGGGCGAGGGCGAGCGGCGCCTGCTCGGCGATCAGCGATGCGCCGCCGAGGACCGTCGTGATCGCCACCGTGGTCACCGGCCCCAGGCGCAGCCCGTCGTCCGCGGCGGTCCACGGCAGGATCACGGCGGTGGCCAGCACCTGCTGGTCGGTGCGGCCGACCGCGCCGAGGATACCGATCACGGTGAACGGCTCCCCGTCCACCAGCACGGCGGGCTGGTTGTCGATGCGGGTCAGGCCGAGCTGCGCGGCGGCTTCGGCACCGAGGACGGCGACCCGGTCGCGGCGTTCCACGTGGCCGGTGTCGAAGAACCGGCCCGCGGACATGCCGGCCCGGGCGGCGTCGAGCAGCGACGGCGTGGAGCCGACGACGGGCAGCAGCCGGTCCAGGATGCGGGTGGGGTCCTTGACGGCGTTGGCGCGTACCGGCAGGTCCTTCCCCTCCTGGGAGCGGGAGTAGGCGGCGACCGCGGTGACGCCGTTGAGCCGGGCCACGTCGTCGGCCGCGCTCCAGCGCACGGCCGGTGGCGCGTCGGGGTTGCCGGGCCGCGGCACGTGCACGGTGACCTCGGTGGCCGTGGCCGCGTCGAACCGGCCGGCGATCTGGTTGCCCGCGGTGGCGGAGACGCCGAGCGTGGTGACCAGGGTGCCGATGCCCACGACGATGCCGGCGATGGTGAGCGCGGTGCGGGCCGGGCGGGACCCGATGCCGCTGATCGCCTCGCTGACCAGGTCCCGCCAGGTGAGCCGGCTCATCTGCGGGCCCGTTCGAGGTGCGTTAGCCGGCCGTCGGCGATGCGCACCTGCCGGTCCGCGCGGGCCGCCACCGCCAGGTCGTGCGTGATGACCAGCAGGGTGGCGCCGCCGGCCCGGAGTTCGTCGAAGAGGTCGAGCACCGCGGCGGTGTTGGCGCTGTCGAGGTTGCCGGTCGGCTCGTCGCAGAGCAGCAACGCGGGGTCGCCGATCAGGGCGCGGGCGATGGCGGTGCGCTGGCGTTCGCCGCCGGAGAGCCGGCTGGGCAGGAAGTCCTGCCGATGTCCCATGCCGACCCGGTCGAGCGCGATCGTGGCCTGCCGGCGCCGGGTGGCGGCCGGTACGCCGGTGTAGAGGCCCCCGAGCATGACGTTCTCCAGCACGGTCCGGTACATCAGCAGGTGGAAGGACTGGAAGACGAAACCGATGCGGGAGCCGCGTACCTCGGTGCGGTGCCTGTCGCTCATGGTGGTGGTCTCGGCGCCCTCCAGCGTGTAGCGGCCGGCGGTCGGCACGTCGAGCAGGCCGAGCACGTTGAGCAGGGTCGACTTGCCGGACCCGGACGGGCCGACGATGCCGACGTAGTCGCCGCGCGCCACTCGCAGGTCGATGCCGGCGAGCGCGGTCACCGGCGGATGGGTGGGGAAGGTCCGGCTGACACCGGCCAGTTCGAGGACGTCCGTCATGAGCCGCTGACCACCACCCGGTCGCCCTCGGCCAGCTCGGCGCCGTCGCGCACCCGCACCTCGACGTTGCCGTCCGCGGTCAGCCCCGGTTCCACCGGCACGTCCCGGGTCTGGCCGGTCCCGGTCTGGACGGTCACCCGGGACTGCCCGTCCGCGGCGGTGAAGATCGCCGCGACGGGTACGGCCAGGACCTCCCCGCCGGTGTCGCCGACGGTGATCCGCACCTGCACCGACTGCCCGGCGAACGCGGCGGCGGCCTTGGCGTCGTCCGGTTTCAGCTGGAGCGGGATGCCGGGCGCGGCCGGCTCCTCGCCTTCCTCGGCGGTCTCGGTCGCGTACTCGGCGCCCAGGCCGGTGACCTTCGCGGTGAGCGTGCCGCCGGTGGAGCCGTGCAGGGTCGCGGTCATGCCCGGCTTGAGAAGCTCGGCGTCCTCGGCGGACACCGTCGCGTTCACCACCAGGCCCGGGTCGGCGACGGTGCCGACCGGGCCGGTCGGTGCGGTGCCCGCCTTCGCGGTGACCGTGGTCAGCTGGATCGGCAGCTGGGGCAGGAACAGGATCTCGCCGCTGGGGACGCTGATCCCGTACGTGCGCCGGAACTCGGCGAGGTCGGCCCGGGCGTCGGCGAGTGCCTGGCCACCGGCCTCCTTCGCGTCGGCGGCGGCCCGTTCGAGCAACCGCAGTTGCGCGCGCTGCTCGGCGGTGGGGGCCGCGGCCGCATACCCGTGCGCGGTGTAGAAGTCGTCGACGGCACGGAGCGCGTTCTCGTCGAGCGGACCGGTGGCCGCGACCCAGCGGGCCGGGACCAGGCGGCCCAGCGCGGCGCGCAGCTGATGTACGTCGTCTCCCTCCGCGCCCCGTACCAGCGTGCGATACATCGGCACCGGGCCCTTCAGGACGAAGACCGGCCGGCCGTTGACCTCCAGGAGGACGTCTCCTTCGCGCAGCGTCCGGCCGGCCGTGGCGGTCTTGGTGACGAGCTGCGGTCCGGCCTCACCGTTGCCGGCGGCGACCGTACCGGTCAGGGTGATCGGTTGTTCCTTGCCGTAGGTGACCGAACCCCGCGTGGTCACCGTGGAGGTGAGGATGCGCTTCTCGACCGGCACGGTGATCAGCGAGGCGGGCGGTGGCTCGCGGTCGGCCGCGGCGTCGGCCGGTGACTTCACCCGGGTGGCGACCAGCCACCCGGCGGCGCCGGCGGCCAGGGCGACGGCGGTGGTCAGGGCCACCACCCGCACCGGCCGCCGGCGGGGGAGACGGAGTCGCACGGTCAGCCCACCCCGCCGCCGCGGGTGACGACCGTGGCGTACGTGGTGCGGGCGAGCGTCGCGTAATTGCCGCGGCAGTCCAGGTCGGCCAGCGACGCCGTGATCTCCTCGGCGAGACGGGTTTTCGCCTCGGCGGCACTGACCTGCTCACCGCTCAACAGCGGTGCGTTGATCAGGTCGTAGACGCCGGTGTCGATCATGCCGGGTTCGGTCGACGCGACCTGGTAGCCCTTGCCGCGCAGGCAGTCGCCGTACTGATGGGCGGCCTTCACCACGGCAGGGTCGGTGCGGTACTTCTCGTAGGCGCGCTGGTCCTCGGCCTGCTCGTCGGGGTCGTACTCGGCCTTGCCGTACACCTGCTCGTTGGCGATGTCGGCGCAGCCCGGCTCGGTGCGGCCGTTCTTGCCGTCGGAGCTGAACGCCGCGTCCCACGCCGCCTGCCGGGCCGGGTCCAGCGCCTCCCGGATCCTGTTGTTCGGGTTGTTCGCCGGGTCGATGTCGGGCTGCTTGACCATCGGGTCGTCCGGGTAGAGCTGCGCGCTGTAGATGCCGAAGCCGTACTTCTGCCGGTACTGCCGCAGTTCCTCGTCCGTCTTGAGCAGGCTCGACGCGCCGGTGAAATCGGCCGAGCGGGAGTTCATCTCGATCGGCGGCGTGACCTCGTACTGGAAGCCCTTCTCCTTCATGCAGTCGGCGATCAGCTTCTGGACGGCCTGCTGCTTGGCCGCGTCCTCGGACATGCCACCGGCGGCCGCGGTGGGCTCGGTGGACGAGGGGGTGTCGGTGCCGGTGCCGCCGCAGCCGGTCAGCAGGGTCAGACCGGTGACGGTCACGGCGATGGAGATCAAGGTACGTCGCATGCGGAGAACTATCGGCGGCGGCGTGGTCCGGCACCGTAAGCGTTCTGCTTATGCGTTCTTTATCGTCGGGCGCGGGTTCCGCCCGGCCTGCGGCAGCGAGACCTCGACGCGCAGCCCGTCGCTGCCGGTGGACGTCCCGGTGATGCTCCCGTCGTGCGCCTGCACGATCGACCGGACGATGGTCAGCCCCAGGCCGACGCCGCCGCTGTGGTCGATGCGGGCGCCGTTGAGCCGCCGGAACGGCTCGAACAGGCGGGCGACCGCCTCGGCCGGGACGTCGTCGCCGGTGTTCTCGACCACCAGCGCCGGTGCGTCGGCCACCACGACGGTGATCGTCCCACCCGGCCGGTTGTACTTGATCGCGTTCTGCACCAGGTTCGACACCAGGCGTTCCAGCAGCACCCGTTCACCGATCACCGTCCTGGGCGCGAGCTGTGGGGTGATGGTGACCTGTGCCTGGGCGGCGCTGTGCCGGTGCTCGGCGAGGACCGCGGCCACGATCGTGTCCAGCCGCAGTTCGCTCCTGGACGCGAGGCCCCGGTCGGTCTCACTGAGCACCAGAAGTGCCTCGATCAGCCGTACGTTTCGCTCGTTCGTCTCGAGCAGTTGCTCGGTGAGGACCCGCAGCTTCTCCGGGCTCGGGTTGCGGGCCAGGCCGACCTCGATCAACGTGCGTTGCACCGCGAGCGGAGTGCGCAGCTCGTGCGACGCGTCCGCCGCGAACCGGCGCTGCGACTCGTAACCGACCGCCACTCTGCTGATCATGGAGTTGACCGCGTCGGCCAGCTCCGCCATCGCACCGCGACGCGAGCCGCTGTGCACCCGGTAGGAGAAGTTCTGCGGGCCCAGCCCCCGGATCTGCGCCGCCAGCTCGCGGATCGGCTGCCCGACCGCCCAGCGCATCCCCACCACGGCCGCCCCGGACAGGAAGACAAAGATCAACACCAGCATCACCTGGTACGTGACGTCCTCGTCCACGCCGGCACTGCACCACCGGCCGCCCGCGAAGGTGCCGTCCTCGCGCGTACAGAACCGGGAGAACAGGAGCTGGATCCACTGACCCGAACCGCCGGCGGCCTCCCGGGACAGGTAGGCGCCGACCATCAGCACGACGCAGATCAGGGCCGCGCGCTGGAACGGGGAGCGCAGCCTCATCGGCCGAGCCGATAGCCCACCCGGGGCACCGTGTGGATCACCGCTGGTTCACCCAGCTTCTTGCGCAACGTCATCACGGTGACCCGTACGCTGTTGGTGAACGGGTCCGCGTGCTCGTCCCACGCCTGTTCCAGCAGGTCCTCCGCGCTGACCACGTTGCCGTCCGCGCGCAGCAGCACCCGCAGCACCGCGAACTCCTTCGGGGACAGCCGCAGCGGCAGCCCGTCGCGGGACACGGTGTGCCGAGGGACGTCGAGCACGATGCCGTCCCGCTCCAGCACCGGTTTCTGCGCCTGGTTCGCCCGCCGGCCCAGCGCCTGCACGCGGGCCACCAGCTCGGCGAACGCGAACGGCTTCGTCAGGTAGTCGTCGGCGCCCAGACTCAGGCCTTCGACCCGGTCCCGGATGCCGGCCGCGGCGGTCAGCAGCAGTATCCGGGTGTTGATGCCGGCGTCGACGACGTGCTGGCACACCTTCTCACCGGTCAGGATCGGCATGTCCCGGTCGAGGACCGCCACGTCGTACCGGTTCACCGTGAGCCGTTCCAGCGCCGCGTCACCGTCGTAGACGACGTCGACGGCCATCGCGAACTCCCGCAGGCCGTCGGCGACCGTGTCCGCCAGGATCCGTTCGTCATCGGCGATCAGTACCCGCACGTCAGCACCCCCCAGCCGCATACTGTGACAGCGCCGACATAAAGATACGATAAGCGCGGTCACCTCAGGCAGATCTTGTCGGGGCGGCCGGCCCTCGAGCGGGCACGGCCCGCATGGTTCACGCCGGGTTCATGCCACGCCTCCTGACGTCGGCGGACGTGAACCATCTGTCCCCTTCCCGCGCCGGTGCGGCGTCTTCGCGACGTCTGCGGCTGCTGTGGCCACCGACGGCCACGGCCGCCGCCGCCGTCCCGGCCGCCACCGGCACACCGCGCCCGTCACCTGTCCGGCGATCCTGCCGTCACCGGCGCGTGTCGTCGCCGGTGCCGGTCCGTGCGCCGAGCGCGTCCGCCAGCGCGGTGAGGCGGTCGCGGTAGTTGCGGATGGCGCCGTCGTTCTCCATCGCCCGGCTGGCGGCCGTCGCGCGTTCCAGGGCGCCGCGGGCCTCCATGGTGCGGCCGGCTGCCAGGTACGCCTCGGCCAGCTGGATGATGCCGATGTAGAAGCTCAGCTCGTTGCCGGTCTCCTCGTCGAACCGGACCGCGAGCAGCAGGCAGTCGATGCTGTCCCGGACCCGGTCCGGATGCCCGGCGAAGCCGCGGCCGAGCTGGTAGAAGACGAACGCGTTCTGGTATCCGCGCGGCGGCTCGCCGAGGATCGTCTCCACCCGTGCGAACGCGGCGATGCCCTCGTCGATGCGGCCCTGCCGGATCAGGCTGCCGGCGACCCCGGCCGTGCTCATCGCCTGCGGCACCCGGTTGCCGGCCCGCGCGTAGAGCTCGGCGGCCTGCCCGTAGTGCCGGGCGCTGGCCACGCCGTCCCAGTCCGCCGTCAGCTCACCGTGCACGTGTCCCAGGTTGAGATGGACACCGGCCTGCTCCTTGGGCAGGCCGAGCCGGACGAAGAGGTCCAGCGCGGCCGACAGGTGGAGGGCGGCACCGTGCTCGTCGCCGGACTGGTGGAGCGCGCTGGCCAGCAGCCGGTGCAGGTGCCCGGCGGCCAGGTCGTCACCGGCCGCGACCGAGGCGGCCAGCGACTCCCGCGCGGTGGCCTCCCACTCGCGCATCCTGCCCGTCCACTGGAAGAACGGCATGGCGTGCGCGGCGACCTGCCACGGGTTGGCGCCCCGGGCGTAGGCGTGCCGCAGCGCCGCCTGCAGCCCGGGCAGCTCGGCGGCGAACCAGGCGGCGGCCGCCGGCGCGTCCGCGAACTCCTCCGGCGTCACGTCCGGGCGCGGCGGCGCGTACTCCGGCGCGAACCGGATGGCGAGGTTGCGGGCGCTCGCGGTGCGCAGCGTCGCACCATAGTGGACGAGAACCCGCTCGAACGCGTCGTCCCGCTCCGTCTCCGGGTCGTGCGCGGCGGCCAGCTCCGCGGCGTACACCCGGATCAGGTCGTGCGGCGCGAAGCGCCCGGCGGCCCGCTCGGTCAGCAGGCCGGTGCGGGTCAGCTCGCGGGCCAGCCGGGCGGTGTCGCGGCGCGGCGACCCGGCGAGACTCGCCAGCACGGGCAGCGTGACGTCCGGGCCGGGGAACGCCGGCAACAGCCGGAACAGGCGGGCCGCGTCCGGGCCGAGCTGCCGGTACGACCAGGACAACGCGGTGCGGACGTCGCTGAGCGGGTCGTCACCGTCGAACGCGTCCAGCGTCCCGTACGTGTCGTGCAGCTCGCGGATGACCTCGCCGAGCCCGCCGGTGCGCCCGGCCGCGCGCGCCGCGACCACGGACAGCGCCAGCGGCAGCCGCCCGCAGTACGCCACGATCGTGTCCAGCTCCGCATCGGTGCCGCCACCGAGCCGATCGCGGAGCTCCGTGCGGGCGTCCGCTGCCGAGGGCAGGCCGAGCGCGAGCAGCTCGGCGCCGGAGACTGCCAGCCCGGTGAGCCGGGCGCGCGCGGTGACCAGCGTCAGGCACCCGTCGCCGGCCGGCAGCAAGGGCCGGACCTGGGCGACATCGCGCGCGTCGTCGAGCACGACGAGCAGCCGCCGGCCGGCGGTGAGCGTGCGCAGCAGGGCGCCACGCGCGTCGGTGCCGGCCGGCACGTCCGGTTCGGCGACGCCGAGCGCCTGGAGGAAGTGCAGCAGCACGTCGTCCGGCCGCTCGGGACCGGCCGGGTCGAAGCCACGCAGCTGCGCGAAGAGTTGTCCGTCCGGGAACCGGTCCGCGACGCTGTGGGCCCAGTGCACGGCCAGCGTGGATTTGCCGGCACCGGGCAGGCCGTCGACGGCGATGACGCCGGCACCCCGGTCCGCGGCGCCGGTCAGCGCGGCGAGCTCCACTTCCCGGCCGGTGAACCAGCGCAGGTCCGGCGGCAGCTCGGCCGGGCGCCGCACCGCCCGGACCGGTTCCGGTGCGGCCGCGGCCAGCTCCGGGCCGGGATCGACGCCCAGCTCGTCGCGGAGCCGGCCGACGGTGAGCGCGAGGTGCGCCCGTGCCTCCGCGGTCCGGCCGGCCGCGTCGAGCAGCCGGACGACCCGGGCGGCGAGCGACTCGTCCAACGGGTCGCCGTCGGCGACCGCGCGCACCAGCGGCAGCACGCCGTCCGTGACGCCGCTGCGCAGGGCCGCGTCCGCGAGGTCGCACGCCGCGGCGGCCCGCTCCCGGTCGACCGCGGTGAACTCCGGGTGCCGGCCCGGCTCGCCGCCGAACGGGCCGGACCACAGCGAAAGGGCGGTGACCAGGCCGGGTACGGCGTCGCCGGGCCGTCCGTCCGCGGCCGCGTCGCGGGCTCGGGCGACCAGCTCGCGGAACTCCAGCACGTCGGCGGTGCCGGCGTCGGCGCGCATCCGGTAGCCGCCGGGCGTGCCGATCAGCCGGTCGCCGGCGGCGCGGGGCGGCAGGCCGGGATCGATGATCCGGCGGATCAGGCCGATCTGCTGGTGCACCACGTTGACCGCGCTGTCCGGCGGGTCGCCGTCCCACAGCAGCGCGAGCAGGCTGTCCCGGGTGACGATCTCGTTCGCGCGGGCCAGCAGCAGCGCGATCACCAGCCGGGTGCGGCCGGTCCCGGTGTCGACCTCGGTGTCGTCCCGGTGGGCGCGTACCTCCCCGAGCACGGTGAATCGTGTCTCCATACCGTTTTCGATCCTAGGTCGGGCGAGAAGTGCGTCGTACGGCGGCAAATACGACCTTGGGCCGGCAGTGGGCGTGCTGCCGCCCGGCGGCACGCGCCGGGCGGCGGTGATCCCGGCAGCGATGTGCGCGCCGCCGGTCGGCTCGCTCGCACCGGTCCCCGGGGCGCCGCACGACCTGGCGGGCGAGGGTCCGCTGTCCGTCAGCGACCGCGGCGGTGGGCACCTACGGCGCGGACCGGCCACCTCGACCGGGTGGGGGACGGGCGCGGACCGGGCCGGGTGCCGCGGCCGCGCCGGTTCCGGCTCCGGGCGTGCCATGGCGGGCTGCCGTCGGCCTGCGGGAGGACCGGCCGGGCCGGCGGCCGCCGGACGAAGCGGACTTCGAGACGGTCCGGCCGCCGGAGGACCAGGTGCTGTCCGCGTACGCCGCACCAGGTCCTGGATCTCACCGGTGAGGCGGGGAGGGGCGGCGGGAACTGCACCCGCGGGAGTGTGCGGGGACGAATGGATGAGCTGGATGTCATGTCGGACACCGATCTGCTGAGACGAGGGCATGACGCGGAAGCGGGCGGGGTGAGCCGCTCGCTTCGGGGCGAAGAGTCTCAGCGGGTGTACATGCGGCGACCGTAGCAGCGAGCCGGCGGCCGCCTCCATCCATTTCCGGCCGCGGGCCGGGCTCGGTGCCCGCCGTCCGGGTTGCGCGGGGAGGCCGGTTCCTTGTCCAGCACCTCGAGGGTGGCGGCGCCGTCCGCGCGGACCAGCAGCGCGTTGCTGCCGTTGCCGTCGTGCATGACGCGGGTGACGACACCGGTCGTACCCCGCGGGGTGACGTGGGCGCGGGCGACGCCGTCGACGATCTCGGTGCGGTCGTCGAGGGGCAGGCCCCACCGGGCGAAGGGCAGGTCCGCGCTCGCGGGCCGGGCGGGTGGGGCGGTGCCGGCCAGCTCGGCCGGGAATGCCACCCAGTACTCGGGGTTCTTGTCGCCGGGCGCCCAGAAGTTGGTCACGGCGGTGCCGTTGTGGAAGTAGGGGCCGTCGCGGCGCTCGGAGAGCCTCGCCAGCCACGGTGCCTCCGTGGCGACGTCGACGCCGCGCTCCGGCGCGTACTCGTAGAAGAGTTCGTTGACCGGGTTGAACAGCCGCCCCCGGTAGGCCTGGGAGACGGTGCCGTCCCAGCCCTCGCCGCGTTCGTCGGCCCAGGGCACCCAGGCACCGAGCATGAAGCCGTAGAAGGCGTTCGCGCCGGCGAGCAGGCGCCGGCCGAGGAAGTCGTAGCTGCTGACCGCGTCCGCGCGGGTCGAGACGGTGCCGGCACCCGGGTCGACCCGGGTGCCCTGGACCTCGAGGATCCGGGCCAGCCCGGTGAAGTTGTCGATGTTGCACTCGCCGTGCGCCTGGTCCCGGCCCATCTCCCGCACCTGGACGATGTCGTGGCCGTACGGGTTGTCCGGGTCGTCGACCTCGAGGAGCGGGATCTGCGGGGCGAGGGCGCCGTTGTCGTAGCCGGGGTAGGCCGAGTTGACGGTGAACCACTCGACGCCCGTCGCGTAGCCAGCGGCGTCGTCGGCGTAGATCGCCGTCGCCAGCCGGCCGAAGAGCCCGAAGTTGTGCTGGTTCATCCAGCGGGTGTTGGAGTGCAGGAACGTGGTGACGACCGGGTCGGCGAAGTTGGTCAGCAGCCGCCGGTCGTCGGTGGCGCTCCAGACGACGTCGTAGCCGCCGTAGGTGCCGGGGGTGTCGTCGGCCAGCGGCCGGGTGGCGCGGATGATCTCCGCGGCCATCAGGAACTGGTACAGCGGATGCCCGGTGTGGATGTGCGCGTCCGGGAAGTACGCGTACCGCTCCGGGTCCATGCCGGCCCAGGTCCGCAGCACCTGGACGGCGTTGCGCCGATAGACCTCGTCACCGGTGACGGTCCACATCAGAGCCTGGGTGAGCGCCCCGAAGGAGTCGTTGGTCTCCCAGGATAGTCGATCGTGTGGAGAACACGTTTTCTGCGGCCGTCCGCCGGCCGTTCACCGCTCCGCCGCCCGCGGCCACCGGCGGCGGCGTGAGCCGTCCGCGGCATCGGGGCGAATTGCCGGAACCGGGTCCATGGCGCACCGGTGAGGAGCGATGGTGGTGGAAGCACGGCCCGCGATCGAACGGCCCGGGACATGGCTGTCGGCGGGACCTCGGGGCGGGAAGGTCGACAGTGGCACGGTTCGAGAACCTCAGCATCAACGTCAAGAGCCTCACGGCGGTGGCCACCGCGGTGCTGGTCGCGGTGGTGGTCGGCCTCGTCGGGCTGACCCGCCTGTCCGACAGCAGCCGGTCGGCGTAGCTGATCTACACCAGCAACGTCGCCAGCATCAAGGCGGTCGGGCAGATCAAGTCCGCGATCTATCAGGCGCGTCTGGCCGCGGCGAATCAGGCGGTGTCGACAGCCGCGACGGAGGTCGACTCCTACACCGAGGCCTTCACGGCCCAGGCCGAGGCGTTCGGGACGGCGCTGGCCACCTACCGGGGGACCAATCTCGCCGCCGATCCGGCTCTCATCGGCAAGGTGGAGTCGTTGTTCGGCGCGTACGTGACGATCGCGCAGGAGGAGTTGCTGCCGGTGGGCGAGCGCAACGCGTCCGCCGAGTGGTCCGCGGTGCGAACCGCGAAGGTCACGCCGTTGATGAAGGAGCTCGACGCGGACCAGGCCGAGCTGGACGCGGTGGAGACCGCGGATGCCGCGAAGAACGCGAACGCCGCCGCGGCCGGCTACCGGTCCGGACGGACCACCTCGATCGTGGTGATGGTGGTCGGCGCGGTGCTCGCGCTCGGGCTCGGTGTCCTGGTCGCCCGCCGGATCGTTGCCTCCCTGCTCAAGGTCAAGGACGTCTGCGACGCGCTCGCGGCCGGTGACCTGACCCGGCACAGCGGCGTCAGCAGCCGGGACGAGCCCGGCCGGATGGCGCAGGCGCTGGACACGGCCGTGGACAACCTTCGCCGTACCGTGCACACCATCGACGGCTCGGCCACCTCGCTGGCCGGCGCGGCCGAGCAGATGACCAGCACGTCGATGCAGATCGCCGAGTCGGCGCAGGAGGCGTCCACCCAGGCGCAGGCCGTGTCCACGGCCGCCGAGGAGGTCTCGCGCAGCGTCGAGACGGTCTCGGCCGGCGGCGAGGAGATGGGCGCGTCGATCCGGGAGATCTCGCAGAACGCGGCCGAGGCCGCGCGGGTCGCCGCGGAGGCGGTCAGTATCACTGGTGCTCGACAAGTACAACGCCGCCAAGCTGGCCGTCATCCTGTTCTCGCTGGAGCTGCAGCGGCAGCTCACCGCCGCGGGCAGCCGGATCCGCTCGGTCGTCGCGCACCCGGGCGTCGTACGCAGCGAGCTCAACGCGCACTCCTGGCTGAACGTCGTGAACCGTATGCCGTTCCTGGTCCAGAACGTCGAGCCGGCCACGGTGCCCATCGTCCACGCGGTCTCGCGGGATGTCCCCGGTAACGCGTACGTCGGCCCGGACGGCCTCTTCAGCTTCACCGGCCGCCGCGCGGCGGTCCGCCGGCCCAGCCGCGCCGCCCGGAACCCCGCCACCGCGGCGCGACTCTGGCAGCGGACGGCGGCCCTCCTCGACGTCGCGCCGGCCATCCGCGTCCCGGGCGAGTAGAACGGCCGGGCGAGGTCACCGCGGCTACGTCGCGATCGCCCACCGGATCCGGCGCGAATCCGGCGTCAGGCGTCCCGGCGCCGGACCAGCCCGACGGCCACGGCGAGCACGGCCGCCACCCACGCGAGCATGACTCCGTAGCCCGCCCAGGGGGACAGCGCCGTACTGGTCGACGCCGCGACCACCGATCCGGCCTCCTCGGCGAGCAGCAGCCGGCTGCCCGCGCTCGCCGGTAGGTAGGCGCCGAGCGTCTGAAGGGGTGCCCACGGGACCAGGGCCAGGACGCTCTCCACCACCAGCAGCAGGCCCAGCACGATCACGAGCCCGCCCGCCGAGCTGCGCACGATCGTACCGATGCCGAATGCCAGGGCTGTCGCGGCGGCCAGGTAGAGCGGCACGCCGAGCATGATCCGGAAGTCCTGCTCGCGCGACAGGTCGATGGACAGGCCGGTCTGGCCGAACCAGGGGATGCTGCCGGCCCATGCCAGCGCGACGGCGACGAGCGAGGCGGCGACGACCGCGGCAAGCGTGACGAGGAGCTTGGCGGCCAACGCCGGTACGCGGGTGGGAGCCGCGACGAAGGTCGAGCGGATCTGGCCGGTGCCGTACTCACCGGTGATCGCCAGGACTCCGAGGGTGCAGAACGCGAGCTGGGTCAGCGCGACCCCCGAGGTCACGTAGACCGCGCCGAACATGCCCGGCTTGCCGACCAGTTCAGGCACCTGGGCGATGCTCACCATCCTCGACACCGCGAACGCCGGGATGACGAGCACCCCCGTCGCCAGGATCCACCAGCTCGACCTCAGCGTGCGGAACTTGATCCACTCCGCGGTGACGAGCCGGGGAAAGGTCGCCGGGTGCACGCGCGTCCGATGGGTCGAGGGTGTGGTCGCGGCGGTCATCGCGCGTCTCCCCGCGTCGCCCGGGTGCTCGTGGGGGCATCCGGGGCGGCAGTCGAGCGGTACTCGACCTCCGTGGCGGTCAGCTTCATGTAGGCGTCCTCCAGGGAGACCTCGACGGGAGTGAGTTCGTACAGCACGAGTCCGGCGGCGGCGGCCAGGGTGGCGATCTGTGGGGCGGTGCTCCCCGTGACGTCGAGGACGTCGGGGCCCACGGACGTGACACCGATCTCGGGCCGCTCGCTCAGCACGGCACGGAGTTCCGCGGACATGGGCGTCCGGACGCGGACGCTGGAACCCCGCGCGCGGGAGACGATGTCGCCGACCGAGGCGTCGGCGATCACCCGTCCGCGCCCGACGACGATCAGGTGGTCCGCCGTGAGCGCCATCTCGCTCATCAGGTGCGAGGACAGCAGGACGGTCCGGCCCTCCGCGGCCAGCCCGCGCAGCAGCCCGCGTACCCACAGCACGCCTTCGGGGTCGAGTCCGTTGACGGGCTCGTCGAGGATGAGCGTGTGCGGGTCGCCGAGCAGCGCGGTGGCGATGCCGAGGCGCTGTCCCATGCCGAGCGAGAACGTGCCCGCTCGCTTGCCCGCCGCGGTGCCCAGGCCCGTGGCGTCGATGACCTCGTCGACGCGCGACCGGGGGATGCCGTGCGTCGCCGCCTGGGCGAGCAGGTGGGCGCGGGCGGAGCGTCCGCCGTGCAGTGCCTTCGCGTCGAGCAGCGCGCCGACCTCGCCGAGTGGGGCGTGGTGCTGCGCGTAGGGCTTGCCGTTGACGGTGACCGAACCGGCGGTCGGCCGGTCCAGACCGACGATCATCCGCATCGTCGTCGACTTGCCGGCGCCGTTGGGCCCGAGGAATCCGGTCACCATTCCCGGGCGGACGGTGAAGGAGACCTCGTTCACGGCGAACTTCTCTCCGTACCGTTTCGTCAGGCCGATGGCCTCGATCATGGTGTCTCCTGGTTCGATGTCACGTGGGTGGCGGCGATAGCGGGCGCTCGGGACGGCACGGCCTGGCCGGCGCCGCGGCGGGCGGGTGCAGCGGCAGCGTGATGTCGAAGGGCTGGCACGTCGCCGGCGGATGCCTTGCCGACGCGGGTCAGGACGACGGCCGGGTCCACCGTGGCGCTCACCGGCGGCGTAGGTGGCGGGAGATGAGCAGCGCGCCGCAGAGGATCGCGATGGCGCCGGTGGCGAGCTGGACCCGCAGCGGCCAGCCGGCGATCGAGGACAACACGTTGAGGCCGACAGCCACGACGAGCGTCGTCCACATGATGTCCGGAAAGCCGGGTGGCGTGGGGTCCGTGGGGCGGCCGGGGCGGTGCTCGCCGGTGGCGTAGGGGTCGGTCATGATTCCGTCCTCGGGGTGGTCGGTTGACGTGGCCGTCAACCGGACTGCGTCGCGACGTGGCCGGCGGCCGGATCCCCGCCCTCCCGGTGACCGCCGCGGTTCGCCACCGGCCGGCGGCGAACCGCGGTCCCCGGGGCGGGGGGAGCGGGTCAGCCCGCGGCGCGGAGGATGAGCGTCACGACCGGACCCGGACGCGAGACCGCCACCGCGTGCGAGGCGCCCTCCACCGTCACGGTGGCGCGTGAGCCGGCGCGATCGGCCATGAACCGCTGCGCCCGCAGCGGGATGTTCTTGTCCGCGCCGGCCAGCAGGAACCACGAGGGGATGTTCGCCCAGGCGGGCTTGCCGGACACCTCGTTCAGCGCGACGTCCCGAATGGGGCGCTGGGTGCTCGCCATCAGGGCGGCCCGGTGCGCCGGGACATCCGCGGCGAACTGCTGCCGGAAGAGCGAGGGCTTGATGTAGAGGTCGTTCGAGCCGTCGGGCAGCGGGACCGGGGCCAGTGTCTCGCCCAGCGTGCTGCCCGGGTACTTCGCGGCGAGCTGCGCCGCGGCCTCCCCCTCGGCGGGGGCGAAGGCGGCAACGTACACCAGCGCCGTCACCTTCGGGGACCGTGCCGCGACGTTGGTGATGACCGCGCCGCCGTAGGAGTGGCCGACCAGCACCACGGGACCGTCGATGCCGGCGAGGCGCGCCTCGAGGGCGTCGGCGTCGGAGCGGACCCCGCGCAGCGGGTTGGCCACGGCGACAGCGGTGTAGCCGCGCCGGTGCAGCTGCTCGATCACCGGTGCCCAGCTGCTGCCGTCCGCGAACGCGCCATGGACGAGGACGATCGTGGGCTTCCGCCCACCTCCGTGCGCGGCGGCCGTGTTCGACGCGCCGAACAGGGCGAGCCCGGCGACGGTGACGAGCGCGGCCAGCGCGGCGATGACGCGGTTCTTCAGCGGGTACATGTCGGACTCTCAGTCTGCGAGGAAGGCGATCAGGGCGGCGTTGACCTCGGCCGCGTGGGTGAGCAACAGGCCGTGCGGAGCACCGTCGATCTCGACGTAACGCGCCCGGGGCAGGCGGCGGCGGAACTCGCGGGCGGTCGCGTCGATCGGCAGGATGCGGTCGGCGGTGCCGTGCAGGATCAGCGACGGTACGTCGATGCGCTCCACGTCGGCCCGGAAGTCCGTCAACCACGCGGGCACGCACGCGTACGCCGCGATCGGGGCCGAGCCGATGGCGGTGGCCCAGTTCGCCCGCAGCGCGGCCTCGCTGAGCCGGGATCCGAGCGTCTCGTCGGTGTTGAAGAAGTCGACGAAGAAGTTCTCGTACCAGGCGTACCGGTCGGCCTCGGCCTGCTGGGCGATGCCGTCGAAGACGCTCTTCGGCACGCCGGTGGGGTTGTCCTCCGTCTGCAGCAGGAACGGCTGGAGAGCGCCCAGGAACGCGGCCTTCGCCACCCGCTGCGAGCCGTAGGTGCCGAGGTAGCGGGCGACCTCACCGGAGCCCATCGAGAAGCCGACGAGGACGACGTCACGCAGGTCGAGCTGGGTGAGGACGGTGTTCAGGTCACCGGCGAACGTGTCGTAGTCGTAGCCCGTCATGGTCTTGCTCGACCGGCCGAAGCCCCGGCGGTCGTAGGTGATGACGCGGTAGCCGGCCCTGACCAGCGCGTCGGTCTGCTTCTCCCAGGACTGCCCGTCCAGCGGGTAGCCGTGGATCAGGACGACCGGCTGGCCGGCGCCGTGGTCCTCGTAGTACAGCTCGATGGCGGTCGAGCCCTCGGTGCCGACGGTGATGGTCCCCATGGTGTGCCTTTCCGCCCGTCCGCCGGGTGCGGAGCGGGCATGACACGAACCTAGGGAGCGGGCGGGACCGGTCGCGTCCGTCAGACGACGTCTTCGGCGTACGTCATCGGGCCGCGCAGCACCGTCGCGAGCTCTCCGCGGGACGTCACACCCAGCTTGGGGAACATCCGCTGGAGGTGGGTGCTCACCGTCCTGGGCGAGACGTACAGCCGCTCGCCGATCTCCCGGTTCGTCAGCCCCTGCGCGGCCAGCTGGGCGACGTGCAGTTCGGTCGGGGTCAGCTGGTCGACCGCGTCCGGGTCCTGCCCGGGGGACGACGCACCGGCGGTACGCAGCTCCTGCCGTGCCCGCTCCGACCACGCCGACGCACCGAGCGCGTCGAACACCTCGCGCGCCGCCTGCAGCACGGCCCGGGACTCCGCGGGCCGGCGGTTACGGCGCAGCCACTCACCCAGGGCGAGGTGCACTCGCGCGCGCTCGAACGGCCAGTCGGCGGGAACGGCGTCGAGCGCCGCCCGGTAGAGCGGCTCGGCCAGGTCCGGCGGGCTGAGGAGGGCGCGGGCCAGACGTAGCCCGCAGAGCAGCGCGGGGACCGGGGTCAGCACTTCGAGCGGGGCCAGCTCCGCCAGGATGGCCCGTGCCGCTTCCGCGGACTCGCTGCGCACGGCCGACTCGGCCAGCTCGGCGACCGCGTAGAAGCGCAGCCAGGGATGGAAGGCGGGGTCGGCCGGGTCGAAGACCCGGTGCAGGTGCCCGAACGCGTCGCCGTAACGGCCCTGGCAGAGCGCGGCGTGCCCGCGGGCCGTCTGCACGATGGCCAGCACCGGGCGCACGCCGCCGGGAAGGGCCGCGCCCTCCGCCTTCGCCGCCCAGACCTCCGCCTGCGGGTCGCCGCAGACGGCGGCCAGCTGCGCGCGGATGGCGTTGACCATGGCGTGCAGGAGAGGCTGACCGGTCTCGCGGGTCAGCTCGGCGGCCTCCTCGGCGGCGAGCTGACCCGCACGCACGTTGCCGAGCCGTGCGGCGGCCCCGGCCTGCACGCAGAGTGCCCGGGCCAGTATCGACAGCTGACCCTGCGCCCGCAGGGCGTCCATCGGCCGGGCGGTCAGCCGGCTCGCCAGGGCCGGAGCGCCCACGGTCACCGCGGCGCCGCCCAGGAGCTGATCCCCCTCGGTGTCCT